>NZ_JBSWXK010000003.1:0-316166 GCF_056160565.1 Neptunomonas sp. ABH4_499
TGGCTCTGGCTCTGGCTCTGGCTCTGGCTCTGGCTCTGGCTCTGGCTCTGGCTCTGGCTCTGGCTCTGGCTCTGGCTCTGGCTCTGGCTCTACAGAAGCATCATCCGCCATATCCATTAAGCTTTCAAACGCATCATCACTGCTTTGCGCTTGCGCGGTAAATTCACTGTGTTCGTCGTCGCTCGCCTGCTCAATTGCCTCTGCAACATCATCAAGACTGGCCACTTCGGGGGTTGAAACGGCATCCATCGTTTCGGGTAAATCATCCTGAGTTTCATCCGAATCTGGCTCCATCAACAAGGCTTCGAGATACTCGTAAACGACCTTTTGTTGTTTGCCATCTTTCTTTTCGTCAGTCATCTCTTTACCTCAGATTACCGCTGCTGCTCAACCAAAGCACGCAACAGCTTTGCATACGCCAATACACCTCGCCCATTCGAGTCTAAGGCCGAAGGAACCACCCCTTTCATACTGGCATTGCGGAATTTTGTGTCGATCGGGATAATCGCTGGGGACAATTCGTCCGGGTAGCGTTTATGCAGCTCGCGAAGACAATTAACCGACGCTTGCGTTCGACGATCGTAAAACGTCGGAACAATGGTATAGGTCAGCTTTCGCTTTCGGGCGCGATTAATCATGCTGATCGTGCGCACCATTCGCTCCAGCCCCTTGAGTGCAAGAAACTCCGTCTGGGATGGGATCACCAGATGCTGACAGGCCGCCAGCGCGTTGACCATCAACACCCCCAACACCGGCGGACTATCGATCAACACATAATCGTATTGATCCTTCATGTGCCGGAGCGCTCGGGATACTTGCAGCCCCATCCCCTCGTGCTCAACCGCACGTCGCTCTAATGTGGCCAGCGCTGTAGAGGCAGGCAAAATTTGGATCTTCTCGACACTGGTCGGCTGAATCAGGGATTTTACTTGGGATTCAGTGACTTCCGGCTGCATGAACAGATCATAGACACTGTGCTCAAGATCATCCGGATCAAAGTGGAAATAACTGGTTAGCGACCCATGTGGGTCAAGATCCACCAGCAACACACGATAGCCAACTTCTGCCAGCAACCCTGCCAGTGACACGACTGTGGTGGTTTTACCCACACCGCCTTTTTGATTTGCAATAGACCAGACTTGCATAAGGGGTTCCCAATCTAACGATCTACGATGGTTTATCGGCCAAACGTTTCATTTCATTATAGTGGGAAAATCGTTTTGTGATACAAAACTGAATAAAATCAATACCTAGCGGCGTGCAGCACGAGCTAAGTTTTCGGCAATGCTCTCTAAGTTCATGATTTCATCCGCCAAACCGGCATTCACCACAGCTTGTGGCATACCATAAATGGTGCAGCTCTCTTTGTTTTGCGCCCACATGGTTGCCCCTGCGCGTTTTAACATACGCGCCCCATCCGCACCATCAGCTCCCATACCCGTCAGAATAATGGCATGCACTTTATTACCCAACGCTTTCGCTGCCGATGCGTAGGTGATGTCTACGCTAGGTCGATAGGTGACACGCTCATCGCTTTCTATAATGCGAACGCGATCGCCGCGGTGAGGGTCCACCATCATTTGATGACCGCCAGGCGCAAGTAACACCATGCCCGGGCGCAACATATCACCGTCCTCGGCTTCCTTGACGTTAACCGCACACTGCTGATTAAGCCTTGCCGCAAACACGGACGTAAAGGCTTTGGGCATATGCTGCACCAACAAAACGGGGTAAGGATAGTTGGCCGGTAGCGCCGTCAATATCTGCTGCAGCGCCGCTGGCCCGCCGGTTGATGAGCCAATGACCACTAAACGACACTGGGATGGGAAGGCCGCTTTCGAGCCCCCCGCACGAGCCGCCGGAGAGACAGCCGCCACTTGAGAGTGAGTTTGCGCACTTCGAGACACAGTAGATGACTGTGTTGGTCGCTGTATCGGTTGTTGTGCCACATTAGATGACATAGGTCCCCTTAACGGCGGAGCTGATCGAGAAGGCACAGGTGGTGGCGCAGCACGCATAGCCCCAGGCGAGGGTTTGTTACTGCCCAGATTCACTTGCGCCGCTAAGCGCTCTTTGGCTTTTTGTGGGTGGATGGCCGGGTTTCGGCCTAACCTAACCAGTCGCTCAATAAACTCGTTGTTGTTACTTGAAGCCGTCCAGCTGCGGATATCCTTCATCAGGAAATCCGACGCGCCGGCCTCGATGGCTTTCAGTGTAGTTTGTGCGCCCTGCCGTGTCAGCGAGGACAGCATGAGAATGGCCGTAGGGCAATCACGCATGATCAATTTAACCGCTTCGATGCCATTCATATCAGGCATCTCTACGTCCATTGATACAACGTCAGGCTTAAGGTCAGTACACATACGCACGGCTTCACGCCCATTTGTAGCGGTACCGACCAGCTTTAGCCTGCCATCTTTTTCGATTAACTCTGTAATTCTGCGACGAAAAAAGCCGGAATCATCAACAATTAATACCGTTACGGCCATATTCCCAACAAACCTCCCAAAGGCCGTAATTACGCTTGTGCATAACTTTTAAGGAGGTTTGGAATATCAATGATCAGAGCGATTCGGCCATCACCTGTGATCGTTGCACCTGATAAGCCCGGAGTACCGTGCAAGATACTGCCAAGAGGTTTAATCACCACCTCTTCCTGACCCACCAGTTGATCAACCACAAAGCCTACGCGCAAAGTACCCACCGTTACGATGACAACATGACCTTGCTCAGGCAGATCCGCATACTCTTGACCCTCAACCAACCAACGCTTCATGTGGAACAGCGGCAACGCTTGATCACGAACAATGATCACTTGCTGCCCATCAACCACATTGGTTTGCGTCAGGTCTAAGTTGAAGATCTCGTTCACGTTCACCAGTGGCAGTGCAAAGGCTTGGTCTTCCAGAATGACCATCAGCGTTGGCATAATGGCCAGCGTCAACGGTACTTGGATCGAAATGCGCGTACCTTGGTCGATCACGGAATCAATGCTCAGCGTACCGTTTAGCTGGGTGATCTTGGTTTTCACCACATCCATACCCACACCGCGGCCTGATACATCGGACACTTCGGTTTTGGTCGAGAAGCCCGCTTGGAAGATCAGGTTAAAGCACTCTTGATCCGTTAGACGGTTGGCTGCCTCACGATCCAACACGCCGCGCTCAACCGCAATCCTACGCAGTTTTTCAGGGTCCATACCGGCACCGTCATCCTGAATCACAAGTAGGATATGATCCCCTTCTTGTTCAGCGGATAAGAGTACGTGGCCTTCACGCTGTTTGCCTTTCTTCTCACGAACATCTGGAGCTTCAATACCGTGGTCCACGGAGTTTCGCACCAAGTGAATCAATGGATCGGCCAAGGCTTCGACCAAGTTTTTATCCAGGTCGGTCTCTTCGCCTTTGAGCTCCAAACGGATCTCTTTCTTCAAGCTACGAGACAAGTCACGAATCAAGCGCGGGAAACGACCAAACACTTTCTTCACAGGTTGCATACGGGTCTTCATAACGGACATTTGCAAATCCGCTGTGACCATATCCAACGTGCCAAGCGCTTTGGCCATCTCTTCATCTTCTCGAGTACCGCCTAAACGGACTAGACGGTTACGCACCAACACAAGCTCACCGACCATGTTCATGATCTTATCAAGCAGGCGTGTATCAACACGAACATTACTCTCTGGCGCAGGTGCTTTGTTGTTTTTTTGAGCAGCAGGCGCTTCGGCCGCCGCTTCTACCTTCGGCGCTGGCGCCGCAGGCATTGTGCTTGGTTCTGCAGCCCCAGCGGGTTCCGCAGGAGCACCACTAAACGCACCTTCCCCTTTGGACTGCAAGTCATCCAGAAGGCTTTCAAATTCATCATCGGTGATCAACCCCTCATCCGCTTCGGCGGCCGAGGTTTCCGGTTGTGCTGCTGGTTCTATTTTATTTTTGCTCACACCCGGCGCTCCGCTTTCACCATGAAGTTCATTTAACAACGACTCAAATTCATCTTCAGTGATCAGATCATCGTCTGTTGTGTCA
Organism: Neptunomonas sp. ABH4_499; assembly: GCF_056160565.1. NCBI lineage: Bacteria > Pseudomonadati > Pseudomonadota > Gammaproteobacteria > Oceanospirillales > Oceanospirillaceae > Neptunomonas > Neptunomonas sp. ABH4_499. Next base: position 4,026 of record NZ_JBSWXK010000003.1, read on the forward strand.
GGAGATGTCTCATCTTGAACCGCTTCACTGACCAACTGATCAAAATCAGCATCGGCTGAGCCGTCACTTGGCGCAGCAGGTGTTGGTGTTGGTGTTGGCGCAGGAGCCGGTGCTTCAGGTACCGGTGCTGGCGCCGGAGCTTCAGCCACAGGTTCTGGAGCGGCCGGTGCAGCGGCCACTGGTGCGTCACCCGATGGAATATTACCTTCTGAGTACGCTTTAAGTGTTGCAAGCAGCTGTGGAGATGCAGGTGTTGGTTCATCACCGCTACGCACATCCTCAAACATGCTGTTAACGGCATCCAATGACTGAAGAACTTTGTCCATCAGTTCTGGGGTAACCTGCACCTGACCATTACGCAGCAAGTCGAACAAGTTTTCCGCTAAGTGACAACAATCCACCATGGCTTCAAGTTGCAAGAATCCTGCACCGCCTTTTACGGTATGGAAACCACGGAAAATTGCGTTTAAGAGGTCCCTGTCTCCCGGACTTTTTTCAAGATCTACCAACTGCTCAGACAGCAGTTCGAGAATCTCTCCCGCTTCAACAAGGAAATCTTCAAGAATTTCCTGATCGACATCCAAACCCATAGGAAGCTCCTAATCAAAAACCCAAGCTTGAGAGCAGCTCATCAACTTCATCCTGATTGGCTGCTACATCCGGACTGTTGCTTTTCAGCTGCGGTCCTTCTGCGGCTATCGGATCGTTTTCTTTTTTATCGTCGTTCGACAGCAGGCTTACGCCGCTGATGGTCTCAATCTTGGCAGCCATCTCAACCAAATAAACAAGGCTGGACTCAAGCTGAGTGACCAAGGTAATCACCTTACGAATCAACTGACCTGAAATATCCTGAGAACTTTGAGCGACTAAAATCTCGGTCAGCTGAGAGCGCATGTCCGAAACGGTTTGCTCCGATTCCTCTTTTAACTGGCATGTGCGCTCGTAAACGCCCCGAAGCCCTTCATATTCGGCTTCGAGCTGGCCAACCAGAGATAAAAGGTCGGTAAAGCGTTCGCTTTGCTCGTCCATTTTATCGACCAGTACTAGAGACTTATCGACACGATCCATCGTTTCATGAGCTGTTTTTTCAGTCAGCTCAATGACGTAATTCAAACGTTCGGTTGCATCATCCATAATCGGGATGGAACCGCCCGGATCGATGTTCGAATACTGCTCAACATCCACCGATGCAGAGAAGGACTTAATCGCTTCGTGCAAACCGCGGGTCAGATGCCCCACTTCGTTATAGAAAGCGTGGTGACGAAACTCTTGCAACTCTTGGATGATTCCCATCGCCTTGGACAGATCGCCCGCTTTGGTCGCCTCCACCAGCTCGCCAGCCTTCGCCTCTAAATCAGCTTCGAAACTGCCCAGCCCTAATGAGAAGTCTTGTTCAGACATAGTAAAATCCCCTTCGGGTGGTATTAGCCATCGATGCGCTGGAAGATCTTATCGATCTTTTCTTTCAGAACCGCTGCGGTAAATGGCTTAACAACGTAGCCGTTTACACCCGCCTGAGCGGCAGCAATGATCTGCTCACGCTTCGCTTCGGCGGTCACCATCAGGATTGGAATCCCTTTCAGGTTCGGATCTGCACGGACGGTCTTAACCAGATCAATCCCGGTCATGCCCGGCATGTTCCAGTCAGTAACAAGGAACTGAATACCGCCTTGCTGAAGGATAGGAAGTGCTGTTTTGCCATCGTCCGCTTCAACAACGTTGTTGAAACCAAGATCGCGAAGCAGGTTTTTTATGATGCGTCTCATTGTGGAGAAGTCATCTACCACAAGAATCTTGATGTCTTTTTTCAAGACAATATCCCCCAATTTCAGAAACCCACATAAGCCTAGATGGGCTTATCTGTTTTAGTCTGACTAAAATCTAGACCAGTTTTCTGGAAAATGGCTACTCAGGGGGAATAAATTTAATGCCAATCCCTGAGTCGACCACGTAATCGGTGGGCTGCTTGACTATGAATTTGGCTTACGCGGGATTCACTGACGCCGAGTACTTCGCCTATTTCTTTCAGGTTAAGCTCTTCGTCGTAGTAGAGAGAGAGGACCAGTTTCTCGCGATCCGGCAGCGTATTAATGGCATCTGCTAGGGCGCGTTTGAAGGCACTTTCCTCACCGTGGTGACTTGGGCCAGGATCATCTCCTGCCAGCTGTTCGCTGGGGCCGTCATCGCCATCAGTGCTGGTAAGTTCTTCATAACTGAACAACCGGCTCTCTACCGAATCGCGAAGCAATTCATGGTATTCAGCCACACTGATATTCATTTCGGCCGCAATCTGGGAATCTGAAGCTTCTTTTCCGGTTTCTGCTTCAACTTTTTGGATGGTTTCGCTGATTCGACGCCCGTTACGGTGCACTGAACGTGGTGTCCAGTCGCCACGGCGCACTTCATCGATGATCGAACCACGGATACGGATACCCGCATAGGTTTCGAAACTCGCGCCTTTGGAGGCATCGTACTTTTTAGCCGCTTCCAGCAAGCCGATCATGCCGGCTTGAATCAAGTCGTCCAAAATGACGCTGGCGGGCATACGGCCCATCAAATGATGTGCAATACGCTTAACCAGAGGTGCATATTGTTGGATGATTTCGTGACTTGTGGCAATTTCTTGCGGGTTGTACATGGAGCCCCTTCCAGACCCGGAAACTTTACATACTTTGGACGAGACGCTCGACAAAAAATTCCAAATGCCCACGGGGCACTTTCTGAACAGGCCAGCTGTCCACTTTTGCCGCTAATTGACGAATCGCCAAAGCTACCTTGCTCTTCGGAAACGACACCAAAACCGGTGATTGTTTCTGTACTGCTTTGCGAACACACTCATCATAAGGGATTGAACCCACGTATTGAAGAGTCACATCAAGAAACCGGTCCGTAACGGTCAATAATTTATTGAACATGTTACGTCCTTCACTCTCGCTGTGGACCATATTGGCCAAAACTCGAAAGCGAGACATACGATAATCCCGATTCAGTAGTTTAATCAAGGCATAAGCATCGGTAATTGAAGTAGGTTCATCACACACCACCACAAGCACCTCTTGTGCGGCACGCACAAAGCTCACGACTGAATCGGAAATACCCGCCGCGGTGTCGATGATCAGAACGTCTAGCTCCTCCTCGACATCGTTAAAGGCGTAAATGAGTTCAGCATGCTCATGCGCACTTAAGGAGGTCATCTCCTGAGTACCTGAGCTTGCTGGCACAATGCGGACCTGATCGTTCACGTTGAGCATGATGTCCGTTAAGCGGCATTTGCCATCCAACACATCGCTGATGTTCAACTTTGGACGCAAGCCCAACATGATATCGACATTGGCCAATCCCAAATCAGCGTCCATCAACACGGTACGACGCCCCATATCACCGAGCGCCATCGCCAAGTTAACCGAGACGTTGGTTTTACCCACCCCGCCTTTACCGCCGGTTACTGCAATCACCTTTACAGGATGTTGATTTGTCATGCCAAATTTCTGTGTTAGCTCGCTGAAGAAAGAGCCGAATCATTACCGGACTGTCGCGCTCGCTCACGCTCAATCGCTTTTTGTGCGGTAATGACAGCTCGGCTGATCAGGTCATTTCGTTGTGCCACTTCGATATCATCCGGCACTTTTTGGCCGTCAGTGATGTATGCGATGGGCAGCTGTCGCTCAACCGCTAAGGTCAGCGCTTCGCCCAACGTGGCGGACTCATCCACTTTACTGAGGACACATCCATTTAAACCGATGCTTTGATAGTTATCGTACGCATCTTCCAAAACTTGACGCTGACTTGAACAAGACAGCACCAGTAACTTCTTCATTCGTATGGAGATATTAGTCAGCATCTCCTTTTGCGCTTCACTATGGCGCTCGTGCTGACTCATACCAGCGGTATCAATTAAGACCAATTTCTTGCCGCGAAGCCCACTTAGGACATCTTCCAACGAATTGTTTTCATCAACAACCCGCACAGGGACATCCAGAATCCGGCCGTAAGTTTTAAGCTGCTCATGTGCCGCAATCCGGTAGCTGTCGGTCGTGACCAGTGCCAGACCCGCACTGCCATGTTGAAGCACGAATCGTGCCGCAAGCTTACCAATGGTGGTGGTTTTGCCCACGCCCGTTGGACCCACAAAGGCGATCATGCCACCCCGGTCGATGTAGTCCTCTTTCATTACAGGAAGCGATTCGGTCAGTTTGGATAACGAAGCGCGCCAAGCTTTGGTAAGCTCAAGCCCTGCTGGCAAACCAGCAATTAAGTGATCCGCTAAATGTTGACCTAAGCCTACTCGCTCAAAGCGCTTGGCAAGCTTACCTTCCATGGAGCTGGCAGGTCGCTCGCGCTGTGACTTTTTCTCCTCTACCCATACTTTACGTGAGGAGATCTGCATCTGTTGCTGAAGGAGTGTTTTCAGCTCTTTAATTTCGCTTTGCATCGATTCGATCATGGCGTCTTCGCGAGGCGAAGGGGTCACCGTCGGAATCGAAGCCTCAACGACATCGGCTTGCGCCGCGGCACTGGGCGCCTGCGCCTCCGATGACTCATCATCCAACCAGAAGGGGTATTCTGAGCCTGATGCCGCCGTTTTAGGCGCTTTTCGAGCACCTGGCTTAAGTGACGCCAAGATCATTTGCAGATCTTCTTCGTCGTGGTGCTCTATCTGCTGATTTTTACCCTGCCCACTGTCAAACGGGTACGAAGGCTTAATGCCTTGGCGTGCCTCGGCCAGTTGGGTTTTCGTTTTACGAAGCTCTTCATCTAAGCGTTGCTGATTACGTCTTGGCGTAACCGCCGCGGCGGGTGGCGCATAGGTTTCATCGACAGCGGGCTCGCTCGGCTCAGGGTCATCAGGGTACCCCCACGGCGAATGCGGACGCGCGGCACGCTCTTGGCGCAAGCGCTCTTTTTCAGCTTGCTCACGCTTAAACTCAGCCTGCGCCGCTTCAAACTCATGCTCATGTGCTGCAACCACTTCTACACCACCGGCCACTCGATGATTGGACACAATCACCGCATCTGGGCCGATCTCTTCACGCGCGCGACGCATCGCTTGGCGCATATCCGGTGCAAAAATGCGTTTTACTTTCATAGACACGTATCCTTGTTAGGCGCAGCTAGACTCATTTCGCCTGCCCTCCAACGGTTGCCACAATGGTAATCTTTTTATTTTCAGGCACTTCCTGATAAGAGAGTACATGAATTAGCTGTTCGCTGTAACGCACAAACTTCGCCATCAAAGGTCGTACAGGGGCGGCCACCAGCAGCACCGACGGCTGCCCCATCATCTCTTGTTTCTGAGCCGCTTCTACCAATGAGTTTTGCAAACGCTCGGCCATACCAGGCTCCAGCGCGAGCCCTTGGTCTGAACCTTGGCTTTTTTGTACAGAGTTCAGCAGCAACTGCTCCAATTTTGGATCCAGTGTAATCACCGGAATTTCAGGCGCAGAGCCGTTGATGGTTTGTACAATCAAGCGGGAGATCGCCACCCGAACCGACGCCGTCAATGCCAGCGGGTCTTGCGTACGCGCTGCCGCTTCTGCCAAGGCCTCGGCCACGCTTCGGAAGTCTTTCAGCGGCACTTGCTCCATTAATAGGTTTTGCAGCACTTTTAGCAAGACACTGATCGAGAGCTTATTCGGAATCAAATCTTCGACCAGCTTAGGCGAGCTCTTCGCTAACAGATCAAGCAGCTGTTGAACCTCTTCATGGCCTAACAACTCATGCGCATGGTTTTGCAGGATCTGGTTCAAATGCGTCGCCACCACGGTGCTTGCATCCACCACCGTATACCCCAAGGTTTGGGCATTTTCACGTTGACCCGGCTCAATCCAAGTAGCATCCAGACCAAACGCCGGGTCTTTGACCTCAATCCCTTTCAGGGAACCAAACACCTGCCCTGGGTTAATCGCCAACTCTCGGTCGGGGTAGATATCGGCTTCACCGGCCACAACGCCCATCAAGGTGATGCGATAAGCCCCCGGCATTAAGTCTAAGTTGTCCCGTATATGCACAGAGGGCACCAAAAAACCCAAGTCTTGAGAGAGCTTTTTACGTACCCCTTTGATTCGATTAAGAAGCTGCCCACCCTGTAATTTATCCACCATCGGGATCAATCGATAGCCAACCTCAAGCCCAACCATATCCACGGGCATCACATCGGACCAATCCAGCTCTTTGTTCTCTTCAGGTTTTTCGGTCTTTTCAGGTTTTTGTTGCGCTTGAGCTTCGGCTTCAGCTTGCTCGGCTTTTTGCTTCTGTTTCACCATCCACCAAGCGCCACCGGCACACACCAGCGCCAACGACAAGAAAGCAAAGTGCGGCATGCCCGGCACAATCCCCATGATGATGAGGATAACCGACGTCACGATCAGTGCTCGAGGCGAGCCAAACATCTGATTGACGATCTGAGAGCCCATATCGTGCGCTGAGTTTTGACGCGTCACCATGATGGCAGCCGCGGTCGACAGTAAGAGGGATGGGATTTGCGCTACAAGACCATCACCGATGGTCAGCAAAGAGTAGTATTCGGCCGCAATACTAAAACTGAGGTCGTGTTGGATGATGCCGATCAACAACCCACCCACAATGTTGATCACCAAGATCAAGATGCCGGCAACCGCATCCCCCCGAACAAACTTAGAAGCACCGTCCATCGAGCCGTAGAAATCCGCTTCTTGTGTGACCTCTTGGCGGCGTTTTTTTGCGTCTTCTTGGTTGATGAGACCCGCGTTAAGATCCGCATCGATGGCCATCTGCTTACCCGGCATCGCATCCAAGGTGAAACGTGCACTGACCTCGGAGATACGCCCAGCACCTTTGGTGACCACCACAAAGTTGATGATGACCAAGATCAGGAACACCACGATACCGACCACGTAGTTACCGCCGATCACTACCGAACCAAACGCCTCGATGACTTTACCCGCGGCATCGCCCCCTTCGTGACCGTACATCAGGACCACACGAGTGGAGGCCACGTTTAATGCCAGCCGCATCAAAGTAGCGATCAACAAAATAGTGGGGAACACAGCAAAGTCGAGAGGTCTTAGCGAGTAAACACTGACCAACAAAACAACGATCGATAAGGCGATGTTGAACGTAAACAGAACGTCCAACAAAAAGGGCGGCATGGGGAGGGTAACCATAGCCAATATAACAAGCAGCAGCAGAGGAATACCTAAATTCCCCTGCGACAAGCTTCTTACATTGTTCAGTACTACGGCTCTATCCACCGAAACCTCGCGTCAAAATAATGTCACCACCAATATCATTCAATAACGATGTTTATTTATCGTCAAAAAAATGACTTTCTTAAGCGTATCTGACTGATAATTGGAAAAATTCCATTATTTATGCAATTTTCGAGCCAAAATAATCACTCTTGATCATCTGACGGTTCGCTGACGCGATACTCCGGCGGGATTTCCATCTCATTAACACGCGGCGCAATGGGTCTGGCTTCTGAACTGTTTTCCCGAAAACGTTTAAGCTGAAAAACATACGCCAAAACTTGAGCCACTGCTTTATACAGACCAACAGGGATCTCCTGATCGAGCTCACCGTTGTAATAAAGCGCACGAGACAAAGCCGAGGCTTCCAGTATGGGGATCTCATGCTCCTTAGCGATTTCTCGGATTTTAAGCGCGACAAAATCAGCCCCTTTAGCCACCATGATCGGCGCCGCCCGCTCATCCGAAACGTATTTAAGCGCAACCGCATAGTGGGTCGGGTTGGTGATGACAACATCCGCCTCTGGCACGTTTTTCATCATCTGGCGTTGGGCAATCTCTCGCTGGAGCTGACGAATACGACCTTTCACCTCGGGCTTACCCTCGGTGTTTTTCATCTCGTCTTTGACTTCTTGCATGGTCATTTTGAGCTTTTGACTGTAGTCATGCAGCTGATACGGCACATCGATGGCCGAGATCAAGATCAAGCTGGAGCTCATGATCAAAAAGGCCCAAGCAATCATCTCTGTGGCATGTGCGATCGCAAGGTTGACATCCTGACTCGCTAAGCCAAAGATCTCACCCTGCAGCGCCATCAAGACAAACACCGCAAAGGCTAAAACCACCAAAAACTTACCAATCGCTTTTGCCAGCTCAACCAAGGCTTTAACCGAGAACATCCGCTTAATGCCCGCACCTGGGTTAAGACGACTGCCTTTGGGCATGATCGCTTGCCCGCTAAAATTCCAACCCCCTAAAGCAACCGGCGCAAGCAGTGCCGCCAGTAGGACAAACCCCATAAAGCCCATTAAGGCGTAGATGCTCTCGCGCATCGCATCCACTAACTGGGCGATCATCAAGGCACTGTCGAACATGTCCGCACGGGGGATATCCAAGTGAGAGGCAACCATATTGAGGATACGATCCACCGCGGATTTGCCGAAAATCAGCATGGCGGCCGCCGCGGCCATCAGAAGCGCTGTGGAGTTGAGTTCTCGCGATCGCGGAATGTCCCCTTTCTCTCGGGCATCCCGCAATCGCTTGGGGGTGGGGTCTTCGGTCTTTTCCTGACCGCTTTCTTCAGCCATTTGTTGGCACCAATAAGCTTTGGAGCACCATCAAGGCATGATCGGCGATCCGTTCAAATTGCCCTAAAAAGCCCGATAACGAAAACCACGTAATGATCAAACCTAAGGTCATGGTCAGCGGAAAACCAATCGCGAAGATATTTAACTGCGGGGCCGCTTTGGTCATGATGCCAAACGCCATATTCACCACCAGCAAAGCCGTTACCGCAGGGAGCGACATCAACAAAGCGCCCGAAAACATCCAAACACCACTGAGTGCGATCTCCATAAAATCGATCGAGGTTAAGCTCATGGCGGTCGCAGGGATCACCTCAAAGCTTCTTAAAATCACATTAAAGACGATCAAGTGGCCATCCAAGGCCAAGAAGAGCAAGGTGGTGAGCATCAGATAAAATTGCCCCAACACCACAACCGACACACCGTTTGCGGGGTCCGTCATGGAGGCAAAACCCAAACCCATCTGGTTCGCAATCAGCTGACCACCGACCGAGAAGACTTGAAACAGGATGTGCAAGGTAAAACCCAAAGCGGTGCCAATAAGCACCTGTTGAGCAATCAACAGGTAGGTCGAGAAAGTGAGGCCATCCAGTACCGGCACCTCTGGCAGAGCCGGCATCAAAGCCAGTGTCATAAAGATGGCTAAGCCTAAACGAATTCGCATTGGGACAAGCTGGGTGCCGATCATCGGCATGGCCATCAAGAAGGCGCCAATCCTAAAAAACGGAATAAAGAACGCCGATACCCAATACTCGATGCGAAGGCTTGCCAGATCGATCATGGCGCACCTATCAGCACCGGTATGCTCTCGAAGATCAGATTAAACTGATCCATCAGTTTGGTGACAATCCAAGGCCCCATGAACATTAAAATCAGAAGAATGATCAACAAACGCGGCAAGAAACTTAAGGTTTGCTCGTTGATTTGAGTCGCCGCTTGAAACACCGCAATCGCTAAACCCACCACCAAACTTGGCAGCACTATTACGCTGACCAGCAAGACCACCAGCCAGAGCGCTTCACCAAACAGGTCGAGTATGATTTGCGGTGTCATATCCTCTTCCTACCTTTGCTAGAGACCAAAACTTGCGGCCAAGGAGCCTACGATCATAGCCCAGCCATCAACCATAACAAAGAGCATGATCTTAAACGGCAAAGAGATGATCACAGGCGAGAGCATCATCATACCCATCGCCATCAAGACACTGGCCACGACAAGGTCGATTACCAAGAAGGGAATAAAGATCATAAAACCGATCTGGAAGGCGGTTTTTAGTTCGCTGGTGATGAACGCCGGTACCAGTGCGGCAAACGGAATGTCGTCAGGCGTATCAACAGTGGGCGTACCGGACAAGCGCAGGAATAGGTTTAAGTCCTTTTCACGCGTTTGATGCAACATAAAGTCACGAAACGGCACACTGGCATTCTGGACCGCCGTTAACGTGTCGATCTGCTCGTTTAAGTAGGGCTGTACAGCGGCTTGGTTTACCTCTTCAAGCACCGGCGTCATGATAAAAAACGTCATAAAGAGGGCTAAGCCCACCAAAACTTGGTTCGAGGGCGTCTGCTGCAAACCCAACGCTTGGCGCAAAATAGCAAACACCACGATGATCCGCGTAAACGAGGTCATCATCAGCAAGATGGCCGGCAGGAAGGTCATTAAGGTCATCAGAGCCAGAATCTGGATGGTGACACTGTAATTTTGATTGCCCGCCTCGTCTGCGGTGACCGTTACGGCTGGAATCCCCGCCTCGGCAAACGCAGGATGGCTGATCAGAAGCGCCATCGCCCCGACCAAAAGCCCAACTAAGAGCATGAGGGGTTTAACGGATCGAATCATCATTAGGCTCTTTTTGATCTTCTTTATTAGACCGGATCACTTCAGCGAGCTGCTCCGCAAATGCTGAAGGTTTACCCACCGATTCAACAGGCATCACCGGCTCATCAAACGCTTTTAGCAAGGTGACTTGCTGCGCGGTAACGCCCAGCAACATCTGCTGCCCTTTTACATCGATTAAGAGAGCACGCTCTCGGGTACCCAAGGCCAGTGAAGACACCACCTTCATTGATTGTTGCGGCGCTTGCCAGCGATACACACGCTTTAGCAACCACGCCAACACCAAGATCACTAAGATGATGACACCCAGGCCCATCACGACCTGCATCACAGAGGAGGTCACATCCAACTCTTGACCGGTCGATAACCGACTGGGCTCTTTAACGGTAGGGAGGGACTCTACGCCAGACGTGCTTTCTGGCTGAGCTGGAGTGCGGGTTTGTGCAGAGGATGCCGCAGCATTTTGCTCGGCATTGGCGCTGATCGACACACTGAACAGACTCAGGATCAACGCCGTAACGCCGGCTCCCAAGCACGATTTAACGAAAGCACACATGCGGCGTTGAGACATCCCTGACCTTGTATGACTATTTGAGGCGCTTAATGCGCTCCTGAGGACTGATGACATCGGTTAAACGAATGCCGTATCGCTCATTCACCACAACCACTTCACCGTGGGCAATCAGCGTACCGTTTACGAGTACATCCAACGGCTCACCAGCGACTCGATCCAGCTCAACAACGGAACCTTGGCTCAGTTGCAGTAAATTACGAATCGAGATGTCCGTATTACCCACTTCCATCGATAAGGTCACCGGAATGTCCATAATGACATCCAGCTTAGGGTCCTTACTGGCGGGCGACTCATCGGCTAACTCATCAAACGCGACAGCGCTTACGTCCATCTCGTCCGCGGCATCTGTGGTTTGCTCGGCCAGTGCAGCGGCCCACTCATCGGCCATGGCGTCTTGATCGTCACCGCCCATTTCTTCGTTTTCGTCGCTCATACTGATCTAAAAACTCTAAGTGGTTGATTATTATTCAGGGATTTTAATGCGATCGATAATTTTGACCGCCATATTGCCACGCGAGGTGCCCATTTTACAGCTAAAGACCGGCACCGAGTTGGCCTTAAGTTCCAAGGCTTCGGGTATCTCGACGGGGATGATATCGCCCGCTTTGAACTCCATCACATCTTTAAGCGTTAACTGGCTTTCCGCGATCGTGACATGAATTTTCATATCCGCCAAAGCAATGTCACGCTTGAAGGCATGAATCCAACGATCGTCTTTTTCATCTTCGGATGGCTGGAAGCCCGATACTAAGAGATCACGCATCGGCTCGAGCATCGAGTATGGCATCGTGACGTGAAACTCACCGGAGCCGCCCTCTAGATCGACGTGAAACGTACTCACGACCACAACCTCAGATGGGCTAACCACGTTGGCCATAGCGGGGTTCATCTCATGACCGACCCGTTTAAAGTCCAAAGGCACCACACTGTGCCAAGCCACGTTAAGATCCTCAAACAGCAACTTAACGGCTTTGGATACCAGACGGTTTTCCGTGGCGGTAAATTCCCGACCTTCGATTTTGGCGTGTCGGCCATCCCCCCCAAAAAAGTTATCCACCATTTTATAGACAAGTTTGGCATCCATAATGGCTAGAGCGGAACCCCGAAGGGGCGGGACTTTCAGAATATTAACGCTGGTGGGTACGTACAGGGTGTTGATGTAATCCCCGTACTTCATCACTTGGACACCGCCCACCGCTACGTCGGCAGGGCGTCCAAGGAATTTAAACAAACTGCTGCGGGCTAAGCGCGCAAAACGCTCGTTGATCATTTCGAGCGTTGGCATTCGGCCACGAACGATGCGCTCGTGGCTGGCTAGGTCGTAGGGGCGTACCGATCCGTCGCCATAGTCTACCTCCTCTTCGGCATCACCTTCGTCGGCATCATCCGTGCCGTGCAAAAGCGCATCAATTTCATCCTGAGAAAGTAGATCTTTGACCGACATGAACCTGTACTAACCTGCACATACTATTGCATCACCAAGTTGGTAAACAGGATCTTCTCGATGCCGGGACGGCCGATCTTTTCCTGCAATATACCTTTAACCAGTTCGGTGGATGCATCCTGAAGTTGATGTTTACCTTCGATGCTCATCAGCTCATCAAACGATTGAGTTGCAAAGAGATTATTCAATCTCGCCACAATCAGCGGCATATGCAAGGTCAATGTATCGGCCACGAGTTGATCACGGCTTTTGGCTTCGACATACACTTGCATGTAATGCGATTTACCATCGGACGATTGAAGCGTGGCCACAAACGAAGGCTTACCCTCCAGTGTACGGATTTTTGTGTAAATTGCCTCTTTTTTTATGGTCTCGACTTCGACGATAACTTCCTCTTTAGGCCCTCCAAGGAAGAAGAAAGCCGCACCACCGGCAGCACCGGCACCCATCAGCACACCTAGGACGATAAAAATGATCAGTTTCTTTTTCGATTTGCCGCCCGTTTCTTCGGCTGCTTGTTCTTCCGCCATGGAACTCCCCTCTTTTAACAATCACACTGAGTCGGCATTTTTGATGCCTTGGCGGTAATTCACTATAGCACAACTTCGAGAATTCAAACGGAAGTTCGCTTTTTCATCCTCTCTAAGTGATTGATTTATGGTTGAGATCCAAAAAAAGTTAAGCATAGTAGTCAACCAAGGAGACAGAGCCACTCTGAACAGAGGTTGCAATCTCATCTCCGGCATCATCCCCCAGCAGACCATTACCTGCCTGACCATAGCCTTGGCCGTTACCACGCCCCTCGGCCTGAGCTTGAGAACGATCCGCACCTTGATCTCCCACGTTCGCATCCCCTAGCTGCAGCCCTTGCTCGGACAGCATCTCTCGAAGACGCGGCACACTTTGCTCAACCGCATCGCGCACATGAGCGTGTGGCGAGCTAAACGTCACACTGACCTGCTGATCAGCCGACACGTGCAGTTTCACTTGCAAGGCCCCAAGCTCCGGCGGGTCTAATTGCAGCGTAGCCGACTGTAAGCGCTGATTGCTCGCCCACACGATGCGCTCTGATAAGGCTTGCGACCAGCCCTCTTGCCCTGGCGCCATACCGGCTGGCATGTTCATATTCACTTGCGAGGTTCCACGTTGCGCCCACTGCGTAGACTGGCTCAGCGACGCTAAAGGGGATTCGGTACCGACTCGCGTACTGGCTTCTTTAGGAGCGGCACCGTCATCCGCCCCAGTCGAATCATTCTGAGGGCTCATCGACTGTTGAAGATCCGCTTGTGGCTTCGTGGTATTGACGTTTAAAAGATCGGATCTGGCCTGGGCTGTCTTTGGCGATGACTCCCCATCTGAAGCCAGCGACACCGTTGCCCCTTTCAAAAGATCATCCGCGGATTCATCACCCACGACATCGGTCATTGAGACACTGACCGTTGATCGATCCGCATCAACAGACAGGGATGCGGCCGATACGCTGCTGGTTGTTCTCGCATTGTTGGCAACCTGAGCCGGAGTGACATCTGGACGCCCTGCACTGATCCAAGGCGTATCAGTCTCAGTTGTGGATGAGGCTTGTGTGGACTCGGCGATTTGTGCTGCTTGGATAGACAGCTCATCCAGCACGGTGTCAGAAGCTTCGCTGGCTTGCTGACTGACACGCTCAGCATCAAGCATCGGCTGATTGCTCGGCGGCATCATACCCTCAACCCATTTACCGGCTTGATCAGGCGTGACGCTGACGCTCATATCAACCCACTGCCCCTCACTCCCTTGTGCATTCATCGCAGAGGTTTGAGTGTTTTGAGGCTGAGTCACATTTTCTTTGGCTGTAGTGGCCCATTCAGATACACGGGCCATCCATTCGGTAACGCGCTCTTGCACCGTCACACTGGAAGACTCAGCACTCAGCAACGACGAATCGGTCTCAGCACTTGCCTCGCTTTCTTGTGCGGTTTGCGCCAAGGCTGTATTCAAAAAGGCATCTAACCCAGCGGTATAGCTGGTCGCCTCGCCGTCGGTTGACGTTTCTGATTCAAGCGATGGCAATTGGGATTCAATTTGATCTTTTAGGGCATCGAGCTCATCCAGCAGCGCCGTCAACGACTGCAACAAGGTGTTTTGCTCGCTACCGGTCTCTGACAGCCCCTCTTGCGTATCCACTGCCGTTTGAAGTTGCTCCGACATCGCCTGCATGGCTTGCTGCGCCTGCTCTAAAAAACGCTGCATCTGGGCCGTCCAGTCAGATACATCAAAGCTACTGCTCAAAAGGCCTGACTGCTCTGTTAAACCGTTTTGCGCCAGCACTTGATTCATCAGACCATCAATATCGAGCCCATCGGATGAATCCAGCAAAGAGGTAAAGCCATCAAAACCGGTTTGCCCTTGCAGGGATTGCCACTGACCTTGCAAAGCGGCAAGTGACTCATCAAAGGAGGTCAGTGAAAGCGGCAAGAAATTTCCGCCACTGCCGTCATCGCCGTTTCCGGTTGCCATCCAGCCAGTTTGCTGCGACATCGACGCTTGATAGGAAGCCGTTTTTAACCAAGCCACCGCCTCGGCAGGCAGCTCGCCACCGGATTGTTGAATGGACGACCATTCGCTTAATTGCTGGTAAAACGTTGATCCTGTTGAGGATATCCCAGCAAGCCCTGATTGCGAACCGAGTGCTCCAAGACCTGAAAGGCCACTGGATAGACCGCTCAGAGAGGAGCCAGAATTTAAGCCGCCAATTGACAGCAATGCGTTGGATAAACCGGGTTGAGTTGCCATAAGCTTTTCACCTGTTTGATGATCAAAAGGTAATCAGCAAAAAGAGTGCCAAACTAATCGGGTTCGCTGGAGGATAAACGCTGAGAGCGCTCATCAAGGGATTTTTGCAGGGCTTTCTCGACATCAGCGGCTTCTTGGTCACGCGCTTTTTCAGTCAGCCCTTCTAACGCGCGGTGCCGTCCGTAGGTTTGTGACCAGAACTGCTTAACACGCGTGAGCTGCTCCTGATTCACCTTCATGGTTTTTTTATGCTGCTCGATGGTATCGGCAATCTTGTTCATAAAGGCTTGGTAATTGGCAATCTCTGCACCGTTCATGCCAGAGCGTAACGCAGTCAGGTACTGGTTCTGATATTCCGATAAGTACTGCTCTAGCTGTTGCAACTGAGTTTTATCAAGCTCGACCCGCTTTAGCTGCTCCCCCAAAAAACGTTCCGCTTCCTGCTTACGTTTTTCAGCCAAGTCTGTCACCAGCTGCAATCGCTGGGAGCGTTTTTTTTCAGCCATAACCGTTCAATCAACCTCGTCGCGGTTCAGGCGGCTGCAACGAGACGGCCAACATATGAAGACTCTCTTCGACGTTGATCTGCTCCCGAAGGCCCTGCTGCAAGAATTGGCGAAAGGTTGGCATTTTTTCGATCGCAAAATCGGTATCTGGGTCGCTACCGCGGGCATAGGCCCCCACCGCGATCAAATCGGCGTTTTGCTGATATTTGGAAAAAAGCTGCTTAAAGCGCATCGCCGCTTTCATGTGATCATCCGACACAATCGATGGCATCGCACGACTAATGGACGCCTCGATATCAATCGCCGGATAGTGCCCTTGCTCTGCCAAACGACGGGACAACACAATATGTCCATCCAAGATCGCCCTTGCCGAATCGGCGACAGGGTCTTGCTGGTCATCCCCTTCGGTGAGGACAGTATAGAAAGCGGTAATCGAACCTTGCCCGGTCGCATCATTACCTGCCCGCTCGACCAGTTTAGGCAGTTTGGCAAATACGGATGGCGGATACCCCTTGGTCGCTGGCGGCTCACCAATGGCTAAGGCAATCTCACGCTGGGCTTGGGCATAACGGGTGAGCGAATCCACCAACAAAAGAACACTTTTACCTTGAGCGCGAAAATACTCCGCAATACGCGTGGTTAACTGGGACGCCCGAAGCCGCATTAAGGGCGAATCATCCGCAGGGGAAGCCACCACCACTGAGCGCGCTAAACCTTCTGGTCCAAGGTTATGCTCGATAAACTCTTTGACCTCACGACCCCGCTCACCTATGAGGCCTACCACTGTGATATCCGCCGAGGTTGCGCGGGTCATCATGCCAAGCAACACCGACTTACCCACACCTGAGCCTGCAAACAAACCCAAACGCTGACCTTTACCGACTGTCAGCAACGCATTAATGGCCTTAATACCCACATTAAGCGTTTCATGAATCGGGTGGCGCTCAAGAGGGTTTATGATTTCACCGGCCATGGAAACCGAATAAGGGTTCCCAAGCGGGCCTCTTCCATCAATGGGCTCCCCCACACCATTTAAAACCCGACCTAATAATTCAAACCCCACAGGGACATTTCGCTCGGCGGTCATCGGTGCAACGCGTGCTCCTGAGGATAATCCATCCACCGGTTGCAACGGCATCAAGTAACTTTTAGCGCCGTTAAACCCAACAACCTCGGCCTCAATCCACTGGCTGGGGTTCAGCTGAATCTGGCAGGTATCACCAATGGCAACCTGAAGCCCTTCCGCTTCGATGGTTAAGCCAATAAGACGAGTAACACGACCTTCAACACGTGGTTTTGGTGGGCGAAACGGGGCTTGAGTCAGCGAGTCTATCGCTTGATCAAACGCCGAAAAGTCAGTCGACTGACTCATCGGCGCGATCTTCTGGAGGGGTTGCCGCCTCTTCGGACGGGGTATTCATAGCAAGCGCAATACGCTCTTTTAACTCAGACACAACTTGGTCTAAACGCGTCTCTAAGTAAGCGTCAATTTGGGTGGCATCGGCTTTAACGAAACAGCCGCCTTGGGAAACAGATTCACTTGGCACAAGCGTCGCTGGCGCATCAATCTCTTGTAACACCGTTTGAAGCGTCGCTTGATCGGCTGGGTGTACTTTAATCGTGATCTGACCGGGCTTATCTGGCAGGCAGGCTAACGCCTCTTTCACGACGGGGATCAACGCCTCTGGTGATTGCTTAGCCGCATGCGGTAGAACAGCCTCGGCTACCTTAATACCCGTCAACGCAGCCGCTTCTGCTAAGCGCTGCTGATGGGCATTCATAGGCTCGGCCATCGCAGCCATTAAGGCATCGAGCTTTGCCAAGCGCTCGGCAATCTCTTGCTCAGCTTGCTTTAGGCCGGCATCGTAGCCTTCTTGATGCCCCTCTTTTACACCCACTTCGTGACCGGCCTCTCGTCCGGCCTCGTAGCCTTCAAGGTGCGCCTGCTCCCGGATGTTTTCAATCTCAGAGACCGTGATACGCTCTGGACTGAGCTCTTCATCGGCTACGGTCACATTTGGGTCTTGATGAGACTTTGCGGTATTGGGTGGGATAACTCGATGCGCAAGCGCAGCACCACGCGACTCGGTTTTGCTCACATCGGGCAAAACCCAAGCCTCGAAGGGCACTTCATCATCTACACTTACGACTTTTTGTGACATGGTCCAACACCGCTATTGATTGGCGAGCACTGCCATTTTACAGCATCGCTTCGCCGCCGCCACCCAGCATGATTTCACCTTCATCGGCCAGACGACGCGCAACGACCAGAATCTCTTTCTGAGCTTCTTCCACTTCGCTGACACGTACAGGGCCTTTGGCTTCAAGGTCATCACGCAACAGCTCGGCTGCACGTTTGGACATGTTTCGGAAGATTTTTTCCTGCAAGGAGGTATCCGAGCCTTTCAGTGCCAGGATCAACACATCGCTTGCGATCTCACGCAGGATCACCTGAATGGCACGATCATCCACGTCAATTAAGTTATCAAAGACAAACATGAGCTCTTGGATCTGGTTCGCCAAGTTTTCATCGGTCTCTTTGATGCCTTCCATCAACTCGGCTTCAATCGAGCTTTCGATCAAGTTCATGATGTCAGATGTGTGCTTCAAGCCGCCCATTGTTCGGTATTGACCCGCCGAGCTGCTGCTCTGCCCTTCGAGCATTTCGTTAAGCTCTTGCAGGGCTTGTGGCTGGATACGATCCATGGATGCGACACGCATGATGATGTCCAAACGCACCTTGTCATCAAAGTAACTCAGGACAGTGGCCGCTTGATCGGGTTCTAGATACGCAATGATGACCGATTGAATCTGAGGGTGCTCGTTTCGAATCGTTTCGGCGATTTGACGCGGCTCCATCCAGCGCATTGTATCCAGACCCGAAGTGTTTGTGGTCATTAAGATACGATCAATCAGAGTTTTGGCTTTTTCTTCGCCTAACGCCTGATTCAACATGGCGCGAATGTAGCGGTCGTTGTTGATACCGATGCCCGTTTGGTCGCGAACCACATCCATGAAATCATCGACCACACCCTCAACACGCGATTGATGGATGTTATCGAGCTCTTTCATCGCCTCGCCGATCATCTGAACCTGCTTTGGTCCTAGATATTTCAGCACCTCGGCCGCGTCTTCTTCACCCAGACTGATCATCAGGATGGCGGCTTTCTCAAGGTCGGTAAACTCTTCCTGATCACTCATCCTGCTTTAACCACTGTTTGACCGCTTGTGCAACACGCGCCGGGTCTTCGGCGATCATGCTGCGCACCGCGTTTAACTGAAACTCAAAACTTTCACTTGGGGTCGGCAACAAACCGTCGTTACGTCCACCGAAGGTGACTTTATCATCCGACAAGTCATTGCTATCCAAGGACTCTAGTTCGGCGGCGACCTCATCGGTTTCATCGCCCGGCAACCCTGGCACAATCGCCCCAGTGGTTGCTAAGTTTTTCAGTATAGGTCGTAAAATACCAAACACCATCAGGAGCACAAACAAGACCGCACCCACCTGACGTGCAATATCCCACACCCAAGGCTGCTTCCAGATAGGCAGCTCGATATCCTCTAAAGGCGTTTCAGGCACAAATGGGGAGTTGATCACGTTCACACTGTCGCCACGTTGCGCCGAAAAACCAACGGCGTCTTGCACCAAGATGCGTAAGCGCTGCAACTCGTTTTCTGTCCACGGCATGCGTGTTGGCTCGCCTGTAGCAGGGTCTGTTGTGGTGAGATCATCCACCACGACCGCAACGGTTAAGCGATCCACTCGGCCACTTTGATGACGCGTGTAGGAGATGGAGCGATCCAACTCAAAGTTACGCGTGGCTTGGGACTTACTGCTACCCGGCGTTGTTGCCGCGCCACCTGCACCTTCACCGTTGGCAACCTCAGGCACAGCCGTCGGCCCTGGCGGCTGATTGGACAGCGCACCTGGTACGCCTTCTGGATTAGCGCCGCCTACGCGGGTTTCATCCAATGTTTGCTCGCTTCGAAGAGCCGGCAGATCCGGGTTGTACATCTCGTCGGTTTGCTCGACTTGCGTAAAGTCGATGTCCGCTGATACTTCGGCACGGTAGTTACCTTGCCCAACCACCGGCATCAATATGCTGTTCACACGGTTCAGCAGCGTTTCCTCAACCTTACGGGAGTACTCAAACTGCTTGGCCGCCAATACGACATCTTCATCTTCGTCACGGCTATTCAGCAGATGACCACGCTGATCCACAACCGTCACATTTTTGACATCCAACGAAGGCACCGAAGATGCGACCAAGTTCGCAATAGCCGCCACTTGAGTCCGCTCAAGCTTTCGGCCAGAAAAGAGTTCAACAAACACCGACGCGCTTGGCTGCTTTTGATCCCGAACAAACACACTGTCTTTTGGTATCGCCAGATGAACACGGGCGTTTCGCACCGACAACAAGCTTCCGATGGTACGCGCAAGCTCCCCTTCTAACCCTCGGCGATATCGAGCGCTTTCCATAAACTGGCTGACGCCAAGAGGTTGCTCTTGATCGAGCAGTTCAAAGCCTACGGTTTTATCGGCTGTAAACCCTTCCGACGCTAAACGAAGGCGTGCTTGGTGTACGTACTCGTTCGGGACAAGAATGGCGCGGGCATCACCTTCAAAGTGATAAGGAATGTTATAAAGACGGAGTTGCTCGATCACTTGGTTCGCATCAGCAAACTCAAGGTTGGAGAACAAGACTCGATAATCTGGGGATTTAGACCATAAGACCACCGCAAAGCCGATCGCGATACTGGCGGCCAAACCCACCATCAAACCAAACTGACGTAAAATTGACAGTTTATTAAAACCGGCAATCAGTCCGCCTGAAGGTTGTACCGTTACTGTGCTCTCAGCCATGCTCGTATGTTAGAAATCGTTGTCGTTATTGTTAAAGCCGAATTAGATAGACATATTCATGACATCTTCGTACGCCGTCACTAAACGGTTCCGCACTTCTGTCATTGCTTGGAATGACACCGACGCTTTTTGCAATTGAATCATCACTTGGGTGAGCTCTACGCTGCTATCACCCTGCTCATAGGCTGTTGCCAACCGAGAGGCTTCCATTTGAGTGTTGTTAACCGTATTGACGGCATTTTTGAGCAAGGTGCCGAAGCTGTTTTCGCCATCCACTCTCGATACGGATTCTTGCGGCTGCATTGCCGTTGGCATCTGCGCAGCAGACACGCCGGTCTGGGCCATATCTTTCATTGCCCGCATCTGCATTAGCACACTTTGGATATCCGTACGCTCAATCATAACAACACCCCAAGCGACAAGTTTTTGACATTATATGTTAAAAACGTCGGTTAACAAGCCAGTGATTCATTTTCTGACGCCGTTTATTTGACATCTGCGGCACTTATTTGCCGTTTCGTATGTTTATATGCAATTT
Organism: Neptunomonas sp. ABH4_499; assembly: GCF_056160565.1. Lineage (NCBI taxonomy): Bacteria > Pseudomonadati > Pseudomonadota > Gammaproteobacteria > Oceanospirillales > Oceanospirillaceae > Neptunomonas > Neptunomonas sp. ABH4_499. The sequence continues at coordinate 25,096 of NZ_JBSWXK010000003.1, forward strand.
TTAAGCCAACACTTGTTTAAAGTACCAGAAAAACGAATCAGGAGGGAGAAGTCAGTTGATGTGGTGCTTAACACGCCACATCAGGGGGAGCGCCATGCTTCAACCGCAGGTACATCAATGCAACGGTGATCGCATCACCCAACGCGGTGTGCCGCTCTAAGATAGGGATATCCAGTTTTTGCGAGATGGTATCAAAACGAAGATCAATGTCCCCGCCAACCGAGCGCCATTTAATGATGTCGTGATACACATGCGAAAGCTCGATCGCTTTATTGGGCAGACCAAAGCCAAATAACGGTCTTAAAAACTTATCCAATACGCGAATATCGTAATTAACGTAATAGCCCAGAATCGGACGATTCCCGATAAACGCCAAAACTTGCTTTAAGGCCTCTCCCAGCTCCACACCGTCCTCAAGGTCCGCAGCGCGCAGCTTATGTACCACGATGGATTCCCCCGTCAGGGATTTAGGCGGTTTAAGTTTGATGTCCAAACGCTCGCTGGTTCTGACTCGGCGACCTTTTACGATCACGGCACCAATCGAGAGGATCTCCGCCTCTTTGACATTTAAAGAGGTGGTTTCGCAATCCAGTGACACAACCTCGTCACCATCATAAGGTTCAAAAAGCGCAGCGTACGGCCCGCTTTTGTGATCCATCCTGTCTTTTATTCTTTTTATACTTCTGGGGATGATCATGGGTTTATCGACTCCCTAAGTGATATCTCAACTCAAGATGTTTTTTAAAGCCTTTCACAACATGAAACGCGTCACGAAGTAGATCTCGTTCCATTTTATCTAAGGATTGCAGATCTAGGGTATTAGGCGTTGGGTCAATCCCTTGGGCCTGCTCTTCTGCTCGTTTAATTTGCTGTCGCAGGCGAAGCTGAATAAAAAGCCCTAGCGCTTCGGTAAGATCCCGCGCGTGCTCCTCTTTCATCACACCCGCCTCAACCAGCGCCTCAATCCGCTTAAAAGTGTTGGTGGCAAGAATACGATGCTCCAGCGCCAATGTTCTGACACCGTGAACAATGGGGAAGATCCCGCCCTTTTTAATATCCAACTGTCCCTTCTCTTTTAAGTTACCAAAGAAGGTTAAGGGCGTTGCAAACTCTAGCGCGGCTTTGGCAAAGTGAGTAAAAAAGAGATCGTTATTTTTCAAAAATTTAAAGAACCAATTACGCCCCGCTTTAAAGAGAGCCGGATTGCCAGCCACCGGTTTCGCATCCACCGCGATGGCAAGGTTCATTTGATCCTCCTCTTTCCAGCTAGACGACCAATCTGAGAGCTTTTGCGTCCAATCCCCTAACGAGTTTACCCACGCTGGGTTCGAAACCATGATGTTGCCTGGGCATTTTGGATAACCAAACTCGATCAACTTGGCCGAAAACTCATTCAGCACCGCTTGCATCTTAGGCCACACCAGCCCCTCTCGATAAATAATGGCGTTGTCTTGGTCGGTTTTCATGATCTGCTCACCTCGCCCCTCGGAGCCCATCACAATCAAGCACACGTGCGGCTGCATATCCTCTGGCACAAGGAGATCAAACAACTTTGCCATGATTCGCCCGTTCATTGCCGACAATAGATCCATCGCAAAACGGACTTTTACGCCATAGGACACCAAGGATTTGATCAGCTCATTTAAGCCTTTGGCGGCTTCGTGCAGATCCTCCACCGTTTGGGCGCGCTCGATGCGCAATCCAATCACATGCGAGTGACTCGAAAAGAAACTGAGCACATCGGTCAAATCAACAATGCCAGTCAGCTCCTGCCCTTCCATCACGACGATGCGCTCAATACGTTGCTGCGTCATGGTAATAAGGGCGTTGAACAGGTAATCATCCGGTGTGGTGGTGATCAAACGATAAGTCGCAATGTCAGCCACCGGCGTATTGAGCGGTTTTTCCTGAATCACCGATGCATTCAAAAGATCCGTTCCGGTCACCATGCCATAGCGTGAGCCACGTTTAACCAAGCAACAATCCGCTTTGTGCTCGCGCATCATCAAGGTAGCTTCTTTTATACTGGTATTTTCCAGCACGATTAACGGATCACGAACCACACCTTCGCCAACCCGAGCCAACATAAACTCCGCCATGTCTTGGCTGGCGCCGTGCTGTTCGACAATTTCGGCTTTGACACTGAGGTTTTGTTGAAAGTAATCGGCAAATAAGGGGTTAGTCGACACCAAATCCAACACCGTTTTGGTTGGAATGATGTGGCAGATGGTCTCTTCCTCGGCGATAAAGTTATGAATCGCTTTTCCTTTTATCGCTGACCAAGAGCCAAAGTAATCTTCGTTTTCGTACTCAACGTAGATCTGTTGAATACTTTCGCCATCTTCCTCTTTGGACTCGCTTTCTGAGACACGGCCTTTGAGAATCACATGCACCCCTTCGGGCACATCGCCTGCGGCCATGATCACCTCGCCTTTTTGAAAGTAAGCGATGTCCAGATGCTCGCCGAGCACTTTTTGTTCGGATTCGCTCAGTAAGCTAAATGGCAGGTTATCCATGTTAAACGAGGTAGGCATCACACACTCCTTTGCTGTCTAAAAGAGTTTTATCATCTGACAAAAAAGGCGCACCGAGAGTCGGCGCGCCTTTGATCGATCCTATTTGGGAGAGGATCTTTTAGTGAGCGTGAGCATCACCTGCGCCACGCGGGATACGTAGATCTTCCACGATACGCTGCATCTCTTCTGATGGCGGAGGTGTCATTTTCGCAACCACAATCGCTACGATGAAGTGCAATACCATACCGATCGCACCGAAGCCACCAGGACCAATGCCCATGAAGTAGTCTGCTTTATCACCACCACCGAACACGAAGTACCACATGTAGCCAACGGTCGTGATCAGACCTACCAACATACCTGCGATGGCACCTTGAGTGTTCATGCGCTTGTAGAAGATACCCAACATGATGACCGGGAAGACCGAGGCACATGCGATACCGAAGGCCAACGCCACCACCTGAGCCACGAAGCCAGGAGGGTTGATACCGAAGTAACCTGCGATACAGATCGCCACCACAGCCGCCAAACGAGCGTACATAAGTTCTTGTTTGTCGGTGATGTTTGGATTGATGGTTTTCTTCATCAAGTCATGCGATATCGCGGTCGAGATAACCAACAGGAGACCGGCTGCCGTTGAGAGTGCCGCCGCTACCGCACCGGCCGCTACCAGAGCGATAACCCAGGCTGGCAACTGAGCAATGTCAGGGTTCGCCAGTACCATGATGTCACGGTCAACGTAGACTTCGTTCGCAAACGGTTGTTTCGCTGCATCAAACTCAGCGCCTTCCAGTGCATTGGATGCCAAACGCTCGCCGTGAGTACCACGCTCGTCCGTCAGAGCAGGCTTACCGCCTTTTGAGTCGAACGCATCGCCCGCCGCGTATTGCACAAGGCCATCGCCGTTACGATCATTCCACGCCAGAAGACCTGCGTTTTCCCAGTTTTTGAACCAGCTAGGCATCTGCTCGTAAGCGGTACCTGTGTTTTCAGGACCGTTCAGTGTGTTGATCAGATTCACACGACCAAAGCCTGCAACACCCGGTGCTGCTGTATAAAGAATCGCGATGAAGATCAGCGCCCAACCAGCAGAGGTACGAGCATCTTTCACACGTGGAACCGTGAAGAAACGTACGATAACGTGTGGCAGACCTGCCGTACCGCACATCAGAGCGACGGTTAAGCAGAAGATATCGATGGTCGACATTTTACCGGCCGTGTACTGGGCAAAACCGAGATCAACCGACAGTTGGTCAAGCGTTGCCAGAACGGATTGACCGCTTTCAAGCGTCGCACCCAAACCGATTTGCGGCAGGATGTGGCCTGTTACCTGAGCCGACAGGAAGAACGCCGGTACCGTAAACGCCAGGATCAGTACGCAGTACTGCGCCACCTGGGTGTAGGTGATGCCTTTCATACCACCCAATACCGCGTAGAAGAAGACGATCGCCATACCAATGACAACGCCAAGCTCGATGTCAACGTGAAGGTAGCGTGAGAATACGATACCCACACCGCGCATCTGGCCAGCTACATACGTGAAGCAGATAACAATGGTACATATCACCGCAATGGTACGCGCCACGTTGGACTCGTAACGGTCACCCACAAAGTCAGGCACGGTAAATTTACCGAACTTACGCAAGTAAGGTGCCAGTAACAGAGCCAAGAGTACATAACCGCCTGTCCAGCCCATCAAGTAAGCTGAACCGTCACGACCGATGAACGAGATCAAACCCGCCATGGAGATGAAAGACGCCGCTGACATCCAGTCAGCTGCCGTTGCCATGCCGTTCGCTACTGGGTGAACCCCGCCGCCTGCGACATAGAACTCTTTAGTTGAACCAGCACGCGCCCAAACCGCGATGCCGATATACAGGAGGAACGACCCCCCGATAAACAGATAAGAGAGAACATCTACACTCATTTTTTCGCCGTCCTGTAATTTTTATTGTTATTACTCGTGCACGTCGTATTTTTCATCGAGCTTGTTCATGCTGAACACGTAAGCCCAAATCAAACCGACGAAGACGAAAATCGCGCCCTGCTGACCAAACCAAAAACCCAATGGGAAACCAAAGAATTGGATCTCATTGAGTTGATCAACAAAGAGGATCGCACAGCCATATGACACGACAAACCAAATGGCCAGGTAGGTTACGATGATCCGGAGATTTTCACTCCAGTACGCCTTAGCGCTTTCACTACTGATAGACATAACACTTTCCTTAATTTTTGTTATTTGGATTAAGTGAATTAAGTAGACAGGTCGAATCTAACAAAGAGCTATGACAAAAAAATCCCCGACTTTAGTCGTGACGTTTTTGACTGCACAAAGCCCAGACAACGGTAATCGCCCACACTTAGCTTCACAGACCGACTTCATTCTCAGATTATGAAAGGGTTTGACGATCAACAAGGTAGACGATGGTCTAACGGAAACCATTAGGCATCGCACCGGTTTCAGTTACACTAGGTTTTTATCGGATTTACCAAGGACTTAAGTACGATGCTCTCTGGCTGGTTTATCATTCTGGTCTCGTTGTTGTATGTCGGTTTATTGTTTGGCATCGCGTACTACGGAGACTCCACCCGACAGGGTAAGTCCTACGCCAGTAACCCCATCGTTTACTCTTTGTCACTGGCGGTGTATTGCTCCTCTTGGACCTTTTACGGCGCGGTTGGACGTGCGACCGATTCGGGCTGGGAGTTTATGGCCACCTACCTTGGCCCCATCCTCGTTTTTACGCTGGGCTGGCGATTGATCGAGAAGATGATCTTGATCAGCAAGCAGCAAAACATCACCACTATTTCTGATTTTATCTCCTCAAGGTATGGCAAAAGCCAATCACTTTCGGTGATCGTGACCATCATCGCAGTCTGCGGCACCCTGCCCTATATCGCGATGCAGCTGAAAGCGGTTGCGATCAGCTACAACGCCATCACCCCGGCCGCTACCGAAGCGCTCAGCAAGGGCAGCGACACCGCATTATTTGTGGCCATTTTGATGGCGGTCTTTGCAATTTTATTCGGTACCCGCCACATCGATGCCACCGAGCATCACGAGGGGATGGTGCTTGCGGTCGCGTTTGAATCCACCGTAAAGCTAACCGTTTTCATTGCGGTGGGGATGTTCGTATCCTTCAATATTTTTGATGGCGCGTTTGATACGGTGGTTAAGATCGCCGAAGGCCTAGCCACCGAGCGAAAGTACCAAAGTTTTCTAGGTGACAGTTTTTTGACGGAGATACTCCTCGCGTGTGGCGCGATTCTTTGCCTGCCGCGTCAATTTCACGTCACCGTGGTTGAAAACACCCAGCTTAAAAATTTAGAGACCGCGCGCTGGTTATTCCCGCTGTATATGTTGCTGATGGGCCTGTTTGTATTGCCGATCTCCACCGCGGGGGATTTCTACTTCTCGGGCGAGCCAATCGACGCCGATACCTTCGTGCTGATGCTGCCCTTAGAAGCAGGCAACAAAACATTGGCGGTCATGGCATTCATTGGGGGGCTTTCTGCGGCCACCAGCATGGTGATCGTGGCCAGTATTACGCTTGCCACCATGGTGTGTAATGACATCATCATGCCGGTCCTGTTTCGTATCTCGGGACGTAAGTTGTCGGATCAGCGCGATGTCGGTTCTTTGCTGCTGGCGGTTCGTCGCATCACCATATTGGGCTTGATGCTGCTGGCGTATTTTTATTACCGCATTTTGGGTGATCAAGGGCCGCTCTCCTCTTTTGGCTTAATCGCCTTTGTTGCTGCCGCGCAGTTTTTACCCGCCATCATCGGCGGTATCTTCTGGAAAAAAGGCTCGCGCAAAGGCGCGCACGCAGGCCTTTTGGCGGGCTTTTTACTCTGGAGCTACACCTTGGTGATGCCAAGCTTTATGGAAGCCGGCATTATTCCGTCCGCCGCCTTTAACGCTTTTCTATTAGAGTATCCTTGGCTTACACCAACCGCCCTGTTTGGCTTTACCTTAAACGACCCGCTGACCAACGGCGTGTTTTGGAGCTTACTGGTTAACGCTTCACTGTATTTGGTGATCTCGCATTATGCGCCGCAACGCTTGGTGGATCGTATCCAAGCCAGCGCGTTTGTCGATGTGTACAACCCTGACTTGTCCCAACCATCACGCGCCCACAGTGCCGTTACCATAGGCGACTTACAGATCCTCACCGAGCGCTTTCTGGGGCTATCGCGTACTCAGCAAGCCTTTAACAACTACGCTTTGCAACGCAACGAGGAGCCGCCTCTGTCAGGCGATAAGGCGTCATCAGAGCTGGTGTTATTCACAGAACGCCTACTAGCCGGTGTCATCGGCGCTTCATCCGCCCGTATTGTGTTGGCCTCGATTCTGCGTGGTCGTGAAATGCAGATCGGCGATGTGGTATCCATTGTCGATGAAGCCTCGCAAGCACTGCGCTTTAACCGATCCCTATTGCAATCCACCATCGAGAACATCGGCATCGGCGTCAGCGTTGTGGATCAGCAACTGCGTTTGGTGGCTTGGAACCAGCAGTATGTGGATATGTTTGATTACCCCGAAGGGTTGATCTGCGTAGGTCGCGAGATTGAGGAGATCTTCCGTCACAACGCCTTAAAAGGCGAATACGGCCCAGGCGATGTGGATGATCAGGTGCGCCGCCGACTTCACAGCATCCGCACTGGACGACCACACCGCTATGAACGCTATCGCCCCGATGGCGCGGTTTTAGCAGTACGAGGCAACCCGATGCCGAACGGCGGGTATGTAAACACTTACCAAGACATCACTCAGCAAAAGCAAATCGAGGAAGCGTTACGGGAAAGTGAACAGAACATCCGTATCTATACCGATAATGTCCCGGTACTGATCGCTTACCTTGATACCGAACGACGTTACCTTTTTGCCAACAAAGCTTACTCTGAAGCCTTTGGCCTGGACCGTCATACCATTGTCGGTATGCCCGCCTACAAAGTACTGAGCCAAGAGGAATACGAGAAACGCCGTGCCTTTATCCAGAAGGCGCTCGAAGGCAAACGCCAGCGCTTTGAAACCGTGCTTCCCAGCCAGAACGAATCCCAACGTTTTGCCGAAGTCACTTATATTCCGCACATTGGCGAGTACGGCGATATTCTGGGTTACTTTACCCTTTATCAGGACATCACTGAGCGCCGCGAAGCAGAACACGCCCTACAAGTCACCAACGAGACGCTGGAGCAGCGCGTTAAAGAGCGGACCCATGCCCTTTCGGTCGTGAACAAGGAGCTGCGTAAAGAGAACACCATCCGCGCCTTGATGGAAGATGAGCTACGCCAAGCCAAGAGTGACGCAGAAGCGGCCAACTTAGGTAAAACACGCTTCTTGGCGGCCGCAAGCCACGACTTGCTCCAGCCACTGAACGCTGCGCGTTTGTTTGCCTCAGCGCTGGCTCAACAAAGCCATGACTCCCCCTCCACGAATGAATTGGTATCTAACCTTGATGGCTCACTGAAAGCCGCCGAGGAGCTGATCACGACCATTTTGGACATCTCCAAACTGGATGCTGGCGCCTTAGAGCCCTCCATCAGTCACTTCTCGTTGGATACACTCTTTAGCAACCTAAGCACCGAGTTTACGGCGCTGACCAAAGAGAAAGACTTGGCGTTCCATTATGTGAACTGCTCCAAGGTGGTGATTTCGGACCAAAAGCTTCTGCGCCGTATTTTGCAGAACTTCCTCTCGAATGCCGTGCGCTATACGCAATCCGGTAAAATCTTGCTGGGGTGTCGCCGCATTGGGCAGCAGTTGCGCATCGAAGTCTGGGATACCGGTGTCGGCATACCGGAGAATCGCCAACAAGAGGTGTTCGAAGAGTTTAAACGGATCGATAACCCCAAGCACTCCCAAGTCAAAGGCCTAGGCCTTGGCCTTGCCATCACCGATCGTATCGCCAAGATGTTGGGGCACTCTTTGCATGTGCGCTCCTGGGTCGGGAAGGGCACAGTGTTCAGTGTGGATGTACCGTTAGGTGACCCTGCCAAAGCCGTTGCTGCACGCCCTGAACAACGCGGCTGGATACGCTCTAAAGCCTTAAACGGCACCGCGACCCTAGTGATAGACAATGAACCGAAGATTTTGGAAGGGATGAGCGCATTACTGCAAGGTTGGGGCTGTGAAACCGCCACCGCTCTCTCTATTCAAGACGCTTTAGCATTGTACGATAACGATCACCCCATCCCGGACATCGTATTAGCGGACTACCACCTAGGCGAGACAGATACCGGCATCATGGCGCTCGAAGCCTTGTATAAGAAATGGGGTAAAGAGGTTCCCTCCTTGGTGATCACGGCCGACCGAACCGACGAGGTCAAAACCGAAATCAATGCCTTTGGCGCACATCTACTCACTAAGCCGATTAAGCCAGCGGCCTTGCGCGCCATGATCAATAAACTGAGAAATTAAGCCTAAAACCCTGCAACTGCCCCACAAAAAAACGGTGCCTAAGCACCGTTTTTTATCCTTACCAACGCTTAGTCTAGGTCGGTTCTTGCAGGGTCTACGCTTAAGCGCTGAGCGGCAATCACTGCCTGGGTGCGGGAATGCACACCAAGCTTACGTAAAATGGCGGTAACGTGTGCTTTGATGGTCGCTTCGGATACGTTGAGCTCGTAGGCGATCTGTTTGTTCAGAAGGCCTTCGGTCAACATGATCAATACACGGAATTGCTGAGGCGTGAGCGAAGCTAAAGCTTCTGCAAACTTACGCTCCTCTTCGGAGACATCCTCTTCGGCTTGTTCTGTGATCTCGCGTGGCAGCCACTCTTCACCCTCTAGGACCGTTACGATCGCTTCAGAGATGGTTTCAAGTGGTGCGGATTTAGGAATAAAACCCGATGCACCGTAGTCCATGGCGCGCTTCATCACACTGACGTCTTCACTGCCAGACACCACAATCACCGGCATGGCAGGATTTTGACCTCGTAAAAAGACAAGGCCGGTAAAACCATTTGTACCAGGCATGTGTAAGTCGAGCAGAACCAGATCAGCATCGCTGTGCTCTACAACGGCTTCTTGTACGGCCGCCAAAGAGTCGGTTTCAACAATCTCTACCCCTTCGATCGCCGAAGAAACGGCTTGGCGCAAAGCGGCCCGAAATAAGGGATGATCGTCAGCGATAATGATTTTACTGGCTAGCTGCATGCTTATCCTCCGGACGGTAGTTGTCCATTCCATTTTCAGGTTGTCGACAGATAGTACCACCTCCTGAAACGCAAAACTCCCCCGGAAGATCAACTAAAGGGGGAGTTTTCTGGGATGTTAGGCTAATTGATAATAGGGATTAGCCTTTGCGGTTCATTCGGTTTTCGATCAGATCGTCGACAACCGTAGGGTCCGCCAATGTAGAAGTATCTCCTAATGAGCCGTAATCGTCTTCTGCGATCTTACGCAGGATACGACGCATGATTTTACCCGAACGGGTTTTCGGCATGCCTGGCGCAAATTGGATCAGGTCAGGAGAGGCAATTGGGCCGATCTCTTTACGAACCCAGTTACGCAGCTCTTTCATCAGCTCATCAGACTGGTCGTAACCCGATTGCAGAGTCACGTACACATAGATGCCTTGACCTTTAAGGTCGTGTGGGTAACCCACAACCGCCGCTTCTGCAACGGCTGGGTGGGCAACCAAGGCCGACTCAACTTCGGCTGTACCCATACGGTGACCCGATACGTTGATAACATCATCTACACGGCCTGTGATCCAGTAGTAGCCATCTTCGTCACGACGCGCACCATCGCCTGTGGTGTATACACCTTTGTAGGTCGAGAAGTAGGTTTGCACGTAACGCTCATGATCACCCCAGATAGAGCGCGCTTGTGAAGGCCAAGAGTCGGTGATAACCAAGTTACCTTCGGTCGCGCCTTCCAGCGTTTTGCCTTCAGCATCCAACAGTGCTGGCTGAATACCAAAGAACGGACGGGTTGCCGAACCTGGTTTTGCCGCCGTCGCACCTGGCAGAGGCACAATCATGATGCCGCCTGTTTCGGTTTGCCACCACGTATCCACAATTGGGCAACGCTCTTGGCCGATGATGCGGTGATACCACTCCCACGCTTCTGGGTTGATCGGCTCACCGACCGAACCGAGCAGTTTCAGTGTAGACAGATCAGAGTCGCCCAGAACATCTTCGCCTTGCTGCATCAACGCACGGATCGCTGTTGGTGCGGTGTAGAATTGGTTTACCTTGTGTTTTTCAATGACACGGCCAAAACGGCTGTTGTCTGGGTAGCTTGGTACACCTTCGAACATCAGTGTGGTCGCACCGTTAGCCAGCGGGCCATAAACGATGTAGCTGTGACCGGTTACCCAACCTACGTCCGCTGTACACCAGTAGATGTCGCCTTCTTTGTAGTCGAACACATACTCGTGAGTCATGGACGCGTAGACCATGTAACCACCGGTCGTGTGCTTCAGACCTTTTGGCGCGCCGGTAGAACCGGATGTGTACAGGATAAACAGCGGATCTTCTGCGTTCATTTCAGTCGCTGGGCAATCTGCAGAGGCGTTAGCAACCAACTCTTCGTACCACTTATCGCGGCTTTCGTCCCACTCAACGTCTTGATCAACGCGCTTAACAACGATCACGCTCTCACAGCTTTTTGCGGCACCTTCGTGCGTCAGGGCTTTGTCGACATTTGCTTTCAGTGGCACCACTTTACCGCCACGCAGCGAGTAGTTAGAGGTAACAACCACTTTAGAATTCGCGCCTTCAATACGCGCTGCCAACGCTTCTGGTGAGAAACCACCAAAGACGATGGAGTGAACCGCACCGATGCGCGCACACGCCAGCATCGCAACCGCGGCTTCAGGGATCATTGGCAAATACAGCGTTACAACGTCGCCTTTTTCAACCCCTTGGTTTTTCAGTGCGTTTGCAAAGCGGCTTACTCGCTCGTGCAGATCACGGTAGGTGATGTTTTCGGATTCGCTTGGATCGTCGCCTTCCCAGATGATCGCCACTTGGTCGCCACGCTTTTCAAGGTGACGGTCTAAGCAGTTATAGGCGGCGTTTAGGGTACCGTCTTCGAACCAACGGATGTCCACATTGTGCGGGTCAAACGAGGTGTTCTTAACAATCGTGTAGGGTTTGAACCAATCAAGACGCTTACCATGCTCACCCCAGAACCCGTCAGGATCTTTCACCGACTGTTCATACATGGCTTCGTATTTTGCGTTGTCGATGTGTGCCTGTGCAGCCGTTTCTGGACTGACTGGATATACCTTTTCACTCATGGTGATGCCCTTCGCTGAATTTATTTTAATTTTCTGTCCCTATGCCCATCGTTATCGTTTTTATCGGTGATGGCAAGCGGAATGACTTATACAGATTTATACCCAACCGCGTGCAAGCCCCTGAATTAGACATTGGTCTATCCGGCCACCTCCGATAGTATTAGCAAGCCCTTTTTGCCCGTTTTTTCTTAAACTTAGGGCTTAATCAAAGCATCCAAATCGATGCCATCCTCTCGAATCTTCGCCAATTTGTATCGAAGTGTACGAGGACTGATGTTCAGCATTTCGGCGGCTTCTTTTCGGGAACCTTTTGTTGAGCGAAGTGCATCAATGATCAATTGATACTCATGTTGTTTAAGTCCATCCCCTAATGCGTGATTGGCCGCAGCCTCGGATGGGTTCTCGTTTGAGGCGGGCAATACAGGTGCATTCGATGAAGGACTTGAAGCAGGTGGGACAGATGCCACAGATGAAGGTGACACCGGTTTGATAGCGGGCGTATCCAATGAGATCGCACCGGTATCCAGATGAAGATCTAACGCCGTAATGGCATTGCCCCCCTGAAGGATCAACGCCCGCTGGATCACATTATCCAACTCGCGCACATTCCCAGGCCAGATATGCTCGCGTAATTTTTGCTCCGTTTCGGGCAAAAACGCCGCTTGGGCGCGCTTCATTTTTTGACAGTACTTTTCCAGTAGTCGTTTCGCAAGCGGGACAATATCGGCAGGTCGCTCGCGAAGGGGTTTCCATTGCAGCGGAAACACGTTCAAACGGTAGTAAAGGTCTTCCCGAAAGTTACCCGCTTGAACATAGCTGGCTAAATCCCGGTTGGAGGTCGCCAAAACACGCACATCCAATTTGATGGTGCTTCGCCCACCGACCCGCTCCACCTCTTGCTCTTGCAATACGCGCAACAGCTTGGCTTGCAGGCCGATGTCCATCTCGGTGATCTCATCCAACAGCAAGGTGCCGCCATTGGCTTGTTCAAACTTGCCCGGTTGGCTGGTGACCGCACCGGTGAAGGCGCCCTTTTCATGACCAAAGAGGATCGCTTCCAACATGTTTTCGGGGATGGCCGCACAGTTGATGGCGACAAAAGGTTCGTCATGACGCGGGGATTGTTCGTGGATGTAGCGTGCTAACACCTCTTTACCGGTTCCGGATTCGCCAGTGATCAACACCGTCGAGTCGGTTGCCGCCACACGACGCGCTAACTGCAACAATTGCTGGCTTGAGGGTTCTTCTGCGATCGGCTCGTTCACACCGCTTTGGGAGCCACTGGCGTATTGATGGATCAGATCAATCAAGGCCTCAGGTTCAAACGGTTTGACCAAGTAATCCACCGCCCCTTGGCGAATCGCCTCAACCGCTTTACCCACTTGCCCAAACGCGGTGATCAAGAGCATCGGCAAGGTCGGAAACTGCTCTCGAACATAGGCAAGCAGTGCATGACCATCCATGCCAGGCATGTTCACATCCGAGACCACCATATCCACAGCGCGCTCTTTGAGCCTTAAGATAGCCGTTTCGCCATCTTCAGCTTCGATGGTATTGATGTTGGATAACTCCAACGTATCCACCAAGGCCTCACGAAGGTCCAGATCATCCTCGACGACCAATACAGTTAAACTCATGCTTGTTCTCCTTCGTGTGTCGCTTTGGGCGCCCAATAGGGGATGCTCAGTTGCGCGCAGGTCCCTTGGCCTTCAATGGAGGCGATCTTAAAATCCCCTTGGTGCGCTTTCGCCACCACCTGTGCAACCGCCAAACCCAAGCCTGTACCGTGTGACTTGGTGGTAAAAAACGGCTCCATCGCTTTTTGAATCGCTTCTCGGCTCATGCCGGGGCCTTGGTCGATCACTTGGATCAAAATACGCTCCCCTTCTGGGTAGGCTTTAATCACCAAAGGGTGAGTGTTCCCCGCCGCCTGCAGCGCGTTGTTCACAAGGTTTAGAATCGCCCCAAGTAAGATCTCTTTATTGCACTGGATCACATAGCCTTCGGCGAGGTTCTCAAGATGGCAATCCGCATCGTGCTGGGCTAAGGGCAAATCCAGTTGATCATCAATGGCAGTAAACAGTGCTTCCAGTGTGATGCGGTCATCCAACTGGGTTTCACCGCGGGCAAAGATCAACATATCTTTGACTTGCTGCTCTAGGTGGATCAGACGGTCTTTCACTTTGCGCGCAAAGCGCACTCGCTTTTGATCGTCCAAGCTCTCGCCGGTTAGATGACTGGCGTACAACAGGGCCGCCGATAACGGTGTGCGGATTTGATGCGCCAATGACGCCATCATGCGGCCCATCTCTGATAATCGTTGGTAATGAGACAAGCGCGATTGCAGCAAACGCGTATCGGTCTGATCGGTCAGCAACACCAGCTGACCCGGCTCGTACTCCAGTGGGCGTGTTAATAAGCGCACCTTACGGCCATCTTTTAACGAGATCTCGATCCCATCATCTTTTTTTGGGGAAAAACTGCGCTGAATGATGGCCACCCAACTCTCGCCTTTCAGCGGCGTGCCCAGTAAGGCTTCTGAGGCGGGGTTGCACTCCGACACTCGACCGTACCGGTCGATCAACAAGACGCCGGCGGGCAGTAAATCCAGCAGTTGGCGCATGCGCTGTACGGCAAGGCCTCCGGCGCTGTCCAGAGCGCCCTGCTCGGACAGTTGCGCTTTAAGGCGGGCGTTTTCCGCTTTTAAACGCTCTAATTCAGTGAGTTCTTGGCTTTCTTGATCACTCATGAAGCTACCCGTTCAATGCCGTATTTGCGCATTTTCTCAACCAAGGTGGTGCGACGAATCGATAAGAGCTCGGCAGCACGTGCCACCACAAACTGGGTCCGTTCAAGCGCTTGTTCAATCAAGGCACGCTCAATCGTTTCAAGGTGCTGTTTAAGGTCGATACCGGCTTCAGGGAGCGTATCATGCTGCCCCCGTGTGGGTAATTCACCGCGGATCAGATCCGACTCGTCGGCGATCAGATCCCCAATGTCATCCGCCCCTAAACCAAGGTGGCCTTGGTGTTGATAGCGCTCGGGGGTTGGTTCATCAATGTGCCGAAACTTTGTGGGCAACTCAGATACCCCGATCACCCCATCCGGGTGCATAATCGCAAGACGCTCAATCAGGTTAGAAAGCTCCCGCACGTTGCCGGGCCACTCATGTTTTTGGAGGGATTCCAACGCGGTTCGTTGAAAGCGAAGATGCCCAAGCCCTGATTGCTCCGCCTGTTTAGCAAACGCGTGAATAAGGCGTAAGAGATCATCCTTGCGCTCACGAAGGGGTGGCGTTTCGATTGGGTACACGTTGAGTCGGTAGTAAAGATCCTCTCGAAACGCTTCGTCAGCGATCATGCTTTCAAGGTGTTTATGGGTTGCGGCAATGATGCGAACATCCACCTCAATGGTTTTGGTGCCGCCCACCCGTTCAAAGCAGCGCTCTTGAAGGACACGCAACAGTTTTACCTGCATGGCGAGCGGCATATCGCCGATCTCATCCAAAAAGAGCGTACCGCCATTGGCCATCTCGAACCGCCCCACTCGGTGGGATACAGCGCCGGTAAACGCGCCTTTTTCATGGCCAAACAATTCGCTTTCTAAAAGCTCTGGCGGGATAGCACCACAGTTGACGGGGACAAACGGCCCGTCCGCACGCTTAGAGTGCTCATGCAAGCTTCTGGCAACCAACTCTTTGCCCGTACCTGACTCACCGGTGATCAGGACATTTACATCCCGATCTTTTACCTTGGTCATGCTGCGCTTTAGGTTTTGCATCGCGCGGCTATCACCAATCAGGAGCGGGAATGGATCGTAAGCAACCTCAGGCATTTGTGCTTCACTGTTTTGGTACACCTGAGTTTGATGCAAGATATCGGTTAATAGTTCAGCATTAAGTGGGCCATCGAGCCTACGGATGATTTGATGCTCGCTGGTGTCGCTTAAGGTTTGCTCATCGCTCCAAGCCTCCAGCAAGCACACTCGCACATTTGTTTGCCGTTCCCGTAGGCTTGTGAGCATCTTTTCAAGGGAGACCGGCAATGAACATTGTCCCAGTAACACGATGTCGGTGTCATCTGACAAAGTTGGGGATGACAGCCAATGGGCGAAAGAGTCGCCCTGATACGTCAGCCCCATAAATTCAAAAATACTGGCTAACGATTCGCGTCTATCCTGATGATCATCAATAAGCCGTATCACGCTTATGCCCCTGTCAGATTATTAACGCCATAAATTTGACACACTCAACCCACCCTGACAAGCACTGATCACGACGAGCGGTGAAAAGGCCACAAAAAAAGCGCTCTAGGCGCTTTCTTCGTCGAGTTGGGTCGATTACGCAGGCAGCTCTTCGGGCACTTGCATCTCTACCCAACCGGATTTGATCTGCAGCATCAGGTTCATGACCTCTTGGATCTTTTCTGGGTCTTTTTCACGGTTGGCTTGCATTAAGCTTCGCACCATATAGTCATAAAGCGCGTCCAGGTTACCGGCAATCTCCCCACCTTTTTCGTGGTTCAGAGAGTCTTTTAAGCCAAGCACAATGCTCGTCGCTTTGTTAATCTGCTCTGTGCGTAAGCTGATATCGGAACGCTCAATCGCCCCCTTAGCCGTTGCCATTGAGCGCAGAGCACCGTCCATCAACATCGTAATCAGATCTTTAGGAGACGCGGTAGCAACCGCAGCGCGAAGATCGACAGTTTTGTATTGTTTCAGGGCGGTTTGATTAATGCTCATGGGTCTAACCTCAGTGCTTTTTTGATCAGTGCTGAACAGCAGCAATGATCTTAACGATTCATAAAAAGGGTATCGGCGCGCTTAGTTGTTACTTGAGGTATAAGGCAGCGTATCGAACAAGCTGGCGACTGAATCCCCCGTCGACTGAAAGCTTGCAATAATCGCTTCCATTGCGGTGAACTGAGCCGTTAGACGCTCTTCGTACATGGTGATGCGACGATCTAAATTATCTTGATCATCATCCAGATTATCCAACTGGGTGTTCATATTATCTTCACGCATCGCAATGATGCCGGAGCTATCATCAAGGAAGTTATCCACTAGCATGGTCAATTCACTCGCTAAGCCACGCGAGAAACTGAACGTATGAGAACCCGTTACACCTTCTTCAATGGTTAAGTTCAAACCATACGCATCCGTCCCAACGGACGGTAAAAGGATGTTACCGGAGCCAAACGCAGACTCACCATTAATAGTGCCCACCACATCCTTACCGGCAGTCGATGTTGAGGTCGTCGAGAAGCCTGTAGCGCTGGCAAACGCATCACCAGCAGCCGAGAATTTCACTTTTGAAGAGGCACCATACTCTTTGGAGTTAAACGTAATCACGCCACTCTCATCGACCGACACCTCAACTCCGGTATTGATCGACTTTAGGTTCTCATCGTTGTTGATCAAACTTGAGATCGCATTAGCTAACTCGTCCGCTGTATTGAACGTACCAGATAACGTTAGTGTCTCTGTCGATGTACCGTCTACCGAGACTTTGAAGGTGTAATCCGAGCTTTCATCCGTTGAAAAAGCCGCAAACGCTGCGTCACTAACAACCGTTCCTTTTGAAGGCGGAGTCGTAATTTCAACGTCATAGGTACCCGGCACAGCTTCGCCCGAATAGCTACCCATCCCTACTGTTAAACCACTGGTGCTGGCCGATGTTTGAGGTGAGAATATCGCCGCTACCTTTTCGTAGTTATCGGACATCGCTGCCGAAAAATCATCTTCGACGATCTCTAAGGTGCCATCCAATTGAGTTCGGATACCTAGGTTAGTCAGCGCATTAAAATCATCTACGCCACCCACAGCACTGGTCATCAGGCTGCGCACTTGAGCTAACAATGCTTTAGCGGTGCCATCCGACGATAAGGTTCCGGCTGTGGTTTCTTCTGTCTCCGAGTCTGTAGCCACACCCATTAGGGTTTTAGCCGATTCATAAAAGGTGTTGTAAGCATCCACAAAATTGCGGATCTCTTCCTCGGCGGTGTCTCTATCCTCTGAGATCGTAAACGCAACCGTCTCACCTGGTGATGCCTTAGAGAGAGAAAAGTCTAGCCCTTCGATAACATCATCGATCTCATTGCTGTCACGAAACACCGATAAGCCGTTGATTTTAACTTCGGCACTCTGACCTTTTAATGTCTCGGTCATGTTAGCCATATCACCAAGGCTGTAATTAAAAGAAGCTAGGCTTGCATCGTCGGAGGTAATCTCTAATGCGTTTTTGCCGCCGGCTTCTGCGTTGATCATCAGTTGGTAGCTACCATCCACTTTCAATACAGACGCTTGAATGCCGTTACCTGCTTCATTGATTTTATCGGCGACATCCTGAAGCGTATCGTCCGAATCAATTTCGATGTTTAGGGAGTTTTTATCGATGTTTTCAGTAAAACCCGTTGGGTCATCGGTCGTCTCATCATAAGACCATTCACCAAAGCGAATCGTGAGATTCCCGGACATATTTAGACTGGCATCTTTAGACTCAAACGTATTGGCTGCGACCAAGGTTTGGGCTTGGGCAAGCGCTTCAACACCAATTTGAAAGGTTCCGGTTTGCGCATTTGCATCCAAGGAGTTAGCGACAAACATATCGGTATCGGGTACCGAGGCGCTTCGCGAGTTGAACACATCGCTGTTGGTTAATGACGAAATCGAAGATTGCAAGGTAGATAGACTGCTTTTCAGAGTACCGTAAGCCGATATCTGAGCTTCAAGCGTCTCTTTTTTGGTGTCGATACGACTTTGAGGGGCTGACCGTTCTACTTCAACCAGTTGTTCTACCAGGCTTGTTACATCAATACCGGAGCCTGCGCCTAACGATGAAACGATGCTACTGGTAGTCACAACTCTATCCTCCCGCAGGGAGTACTCGGTCTAGAGTACTCCTTACGCTTCTTCATTAAAGATAAGGCCCAACATACCTTCGATATGTTTGGCTAATTTCAGTGTCTCCTCAGACGGAAACTGACGGATCACCTCTTGGGTGTTCTTATCCATCACTTTAACGACCAAGTTCTCGGTATCTTTATCCACACTGAAATTTAAATTGTGTTGCCCGGTTTCCATAAACTCGTTGAGTTTTTCAACCGCAGCTTCCACCTCTTCTACCGACATCTGAGTAGCTTGGTTAGCACTCGATGCCTGGGACGCTTGATTATTACCATTCGTAATCGCGGCGTTACTGCTCATCTCCGGGCGCTGATTAACCAGGTTTGCCGATACACTCGAAGCGGCTGTTGCGTTCATTGATTCGACAGACATTTCACACCTCCTGAACAAAAAATCCCCCACCGACGGTGGTGAGGGATTTCTTCAGTTAGTCTAGTTCATAATCGCACTAGGCGCCGTGTGCTTACTGCAGCAGGGACAGTACGTTCTGAGAAGACGCATTCGCCTGAGCCAGCATCGATGTACCTGCCTGTTGCAGAACCTGCGCACGACTTAGGTTTGCAGATTCTTCAGCGAAGTCAGCATCCTGAATTCGTGAACGTGCAGCCGATACGTTTTCAGATACGTTGCTCAAGTTGTTGATGGTGAAATCCAGACGGTTATTGACCGCACCCAAGTCACCACGTGTTTCGTTAATGGTTTCCAGCGCGTTGTCGATTACGCCAATCGCTTTCTGAGCACCTGCAGCAGTAGAGATATCGATGCTACTGATGGCAGCTCCAAAAGATCCACCAGCCTGACCATTTGAATCAAGCAAACCAGATTTGGCTTTAGCTGCCGCTTTTTCAGCCGCAGTACCATTATTAGCATGCTCAACACTGATCGGGTTACCATTGTCGCTGGTTAGCTTGATACCACCTTCAACTACTGCCTCATCAGCGATAGCTGCAGCCGCACCGGTGCCTTCAGTTATCGTTACACCCTCAGCTGCGGCATCCGCTACTGCAGTTGTACCGCCAGCATCATCATCAGTGAAAGTAATCGAACTTACATCACCTTCCAGAATCACTCGTGTACCAGACAGACTAGCGGTCAAGCCCGTTGAGTCTTTAACAGCATTAAACGCATCTACAATACCTTGAGTATCAGTGGCCGAGCCCCAGTCTACATCCGTACCATTGACCACTGCGTTACCAGCAACGTTCGCAAAGTCCACGCCATCAAAATCAATCGCCACACTTGAGAACGCCGTCGCGGTTACACCACTCTCGTCACTCACTGCGTTGATTGCGTCGAGCTTATCGGCCAGGCTGCCAGATTCACTCGCTCCAACGTCGACACCATTGATCGTAAGATCACCCAAAGCAAAGGCGTTCCCATCAACTGCAACACCCTCAACCTCACCCTGCACATCGTTTTCGCGGAAACCAAGAGAATCTAGCTGTGCTAAAGTACCTGTAGAACCACGAGTAATCTCGATTGGGTCACCATTGTCAGAGGTCAATACGAGCTGTGCCGAAGAGGTACTCATAGTACCTGTCGCACCAGCGACGTCTGTGAAGGCGATACTGGATGAGTCTTGAGCAGAAATGGTTAGCTTGCCGTCATCGTTTACAGAAGCCGAAATTAAACCGCCACCTTCTTCGTTCAGCTTGCCGATTAACTCGTCCATATTTTCAGTATCAGTCACTGTGATAGCGGCGCTAGTACCATCTAATTTATTGACTGTTACCGTTAACTCGTCACCTTCAGCCAAAATACCATCACCGATGGTTTCAGCTGTAGTGGTAGAAATAGTGCTGGCATTTACACCGTTGACGTTTGCATTGATTTTGTTAACCAACTCATCAGCATCGTCCGTTGCACCATCAAAAGTTTCACCTTCAGCCATAATAGACTGACCGTTAATCAATACATCGTTATGGCCAAGTTCAGAAGCGCCCGTCAAGCTCGCAAGGGTGGATGTACCACCTAACAGATCGACGCTGGTAGAACTCATTCCCAATGATTTAGAGTCCATTGAACCAATGTTCAGGCTGATGGTTTGGTTCGCTTCAGAACCGACTTGCAGGTCTACTTCACCCAAAGTGCCATCCAGAATGTTCAAACCGTTAAACGCTGTTGTTTCTGCGATACGGTCTAATTCTTCAACCAGCTGACTCACCTCTGCATTCAAGGTTGCACGGTTACCAGAGTCGTACGTTCCGTTGGCAGACTGGATAGACAGTTCACGCATACGCTGCAGGATGTTAGTAGACTCATCCAATGCACCTTCTGCGGTTTGTACCAAGGAGATACCGTCGTTCGCGTTACGAACCGCCTGATTCAGACCATTAATCTGAGAGGTCATACGGTTAGAGATCGACAGACCGGCTGCATCATCCGCTGCAGAGTTGATGCGCTTACCGCTGGTCAAACGTTCCATTGCTGTGTTCTGCTCGTTCTGAGAGATGGTCAGATTACGTTGAGCATTCAGCGACATAATGTTGGAGTTGATTACCATTGCCATGAGACTTTCTCCTCATTCAACCTGTACTTACAAGTTGCTTGTGTTTACTTCCGGCTTTGCGGTAACGCGTTTGTCGCCGGTTGTGATCATTTAACGACCTATTGTTAGGATGCTTTAGTGTTTCTTTTTTTCTCGTTATATGGCAGCGTTCTGCCTTGTACTGAAATTTATCGGCACTAAAAAAATCCGCTTTAGCAATAAATGGCATTTTTATGAAAGATCAGCTGGAACAACTGTTTGAATTAACTAAAGAATTATTGAATGCGTCGCAAAGCGGTGACTGGCAATCTGTTTCAAACGTCCAATCTAAACGCGAAGTGCTTTGCCAAGTGCTTGAATCTATGGACAAACCCACCGACCCAAAATTAGGCGATGAACTTCGGCGTTTAATACAAGAGATTCAGCACATGGAAAGTGAAGCCCTAATATTGATTCGGGCTCAGAAAAAAAATGTGATGGATCAGCGAAAAAATCACAACACAGGGAAGAAGATGACTAAGGCGTATAAAAGCCTTTGATGCTTAATTGTACTTTCTTTGAAAAAATCTCATAAAAAAGCCCATCTAAGATGGGCTTTTTTCCGCTTTAGATATTAATTGATGTAATCAAATAACGATAACTGAGACACTCGTCCAAACACTGCTTGGGAGGCTTGCATGGTAGTCTCTTCCAGTGCATAAAGACTTAGCACCTCTGCAAGGTCTGCATCTTCCAACTGAGAGATCGCCGTTTGGGTAAACAGCTTAAAGTCATCATTGGTACTGGTAATTTGCTGAATGCTACTAAGCCTTGTCCCCAAGGTAGCAGTTGCCTCTAGCACACGATCATCCGATTGCTGGATGTAATCCAAACTTGTGGCTAACGCTTCACTTAAATCATCACCAGACAGCTCACGCAATGAATAAGACAGCTCTTGCGCAACGTCTAGGATGTTCTTCTGCTCGGGTTTTACATTAAGCGTAACACTGCTGGTTTCAGACACTCCCGGGTTGGTCGGAATGCCACTTAGATCAAACTGAAGCCCTTCGAAATCAATGGTATCGCCGCCTGTAAATGCAGTCGGGGCAACCAGCTCATTACCGGCTGAATCAGTGATGGTATAACTCAGATTACCCGCACCATCGTTAGTCACGTTAACATCAATGGTACCTAAGTTTTTAGTGGCCGTTGTAAACTGATCTTCTAGGGCTTCACTGGCAAAATCTGTTTCGTAGGGCACACCTGCAGGTGGAACCGTAACCAAAGAGCTGCCTGCAGCGACGGATTCGCCGGTCATATTGACTTGCAGACGCCCTTCCACCGATTCGAATAAGTAACTGCCAGAATCATTAGAAGCTACGTAGAGTTGCGCCCCCACCTGTATGTTACGCTGACCATCATCGCCGTTGTATTCGTAGCTGCCATCAGCCTTAAGCTCATAAGGCTGTGTACCACCTTTACTACCAGCGAATAAGTATTCACCCAGTGAGTCTTGGGTGTTCATTAGTCCTGCCATGTATTCCGTTAGCTCATCGACCTCTTGGGCGATGGTCTCTCGGTCAGCTGACGACAATGTCGCATTACCTGCATAGATAGTCAGCTCTTTTAAGCGTGTTGAAGCGGTGTACACACCGTCTAAAATCGACTCTTCCATCTCTAAGCGGCGCTGCGTAACGTTGATGTTGTCTTCAAACTTCTCGTATTGAGCCAACTCACGCTCGAGTTTCACCAGCTGAGCCGCGGCCACCGGGTCATCGGATGGGGTTTGCAGGCGTTTACCGGATGAGCTTTGCTCTTGCAACTCAGCTAAGCGCGTCTGGTTTTGCTGCATGTTATCGATCGATTTTAAGTACTGTTGTTGGGTACCTATACGCATGTCACCACCTCACTTAAAGGCTGCTTAGCAACGTATCAAACAAAGTCTGAGACGTAGAAATTAATTGAGCCGACGCTTGATACGCTTGCTGGAACTGCACAAGTTTGGCCGCTTCCTCATCCAGGTTGACGCCCGACACACCCGCTTTGGCCTCCTGAGTGGAGGTCAATACCGATTTATTGGCTTGCAACGTAATATTCGCTGTTGAGGTTCGGGTACCGACGCGCTCCACCAAGGTGCCGTACATATCTTGATACGAGCCATCGATGCTCAAGTCACTGTCTTGCAGATCCGACAGTGCCAACGCCACTCGGTTATCAGAAATACCGTCCTTATTAAAGGTAAAACTGAACCGGTCGCCCGCTTGAGGTAGGTTTTTGATCGTCACCTCATAGCCGTTTAACTGGATGCTTTCGCCGGCTTCGTAAGTAATGTTTTGCAGGGTTTCTGCTGTGCCATCCCCATCGGAGTCAAACTGATAGGGCACCGGGTGATCCGGATCGCTCATGTCATAGACGGTGTACTGCATGGGGTCTGCGTTGTTGAACACAATATCCAATGGCGGTTCCAGCTCGCCATCGTCAGCAAAGGTCAGCGCTCTAAAGTCCGTTACGCTGGCACTCGCCACGCCCGTGCCTTCATTTTCTGTACTGGTTGTCACTCGAATGGGCGACGCCAGTGCTAGCTGATCCCCATCGTTGACCACCAGCCCTAAATCTTCGGCACCGGTGCGCACCGGCTGAATAACAAACTGATCGCCAATGGCCATGTGCTGGCGGGTATTGAGCGTCACTTTCATGCCATCAATACCAAAGGTCAGCTCATTGGAGCTGGTGTTCAGGTAGTAGTTACCTTGCTCCACGCTGTACGCATCGGTCACTTCATCGAGTGCGTTAATGCGGAACACCTTACCATCGCTTTCACGTGTTAACGTAATGCGGTTATCGCCTTCATACAGCAGAGTATATTCGCTGGCTTGTAACTGGCTGATGTCTTGGATCTCGACCAGACCATCTTTTAAGGTCGAGGTGTTATCGCTGTCGGCCAAAATTCGTGTGCGTTGGAGCGATGCCGAGTTAACGTCGGTAAACAGCAAACCACCTAACTCGTTATCCATATCGATACCGGACTGGTGTAGCTCATTCATGCTTTCTGAAAACACGACGGCGATGCGGCCGAGCTCATCCCGCGCTTCGTTCAGCGCCTCTTCGCGGTATTTCAATGCACCGCCGAGCTGGCCGCCACTGAGTTGATCGGTAACATCCACCTCTCGACCTTGCACCGACAAGGCCAGGTTTACTTGGCTAGCGTCTGGGTCACCTGGAATGGCAGTTAAAGTGTTGGCGGTTTGACCCACCACCAAAGGTTGTCCGTTACCCACATAGAGGGCTAACTGGCTGTCTTCTTGCTCGACTACATCCACGCCGACGATTTCCGATAGCTGGTTGATCAGCTCTTCACGCTGATCTTTTAGCTCGTTGGTCGGTTGGTTGGCCACTGTGCCAACTTTAATTTTGTAGTTAAGGTCGGCAATATTTGTGGTTAAGGTGCTGATCTGGTTCGAGAGATCTTCCACCCGATCATTGATCGCCTCATTCTGAGTTTGCAGCGTCGCATCCAAATTATTGAATCGCTGAACCAAGGCATCCGCCGAGGCGACAAATAGCTCTCGGTTGGGCGTTGAGGTTGGGTCATCGACAACATCCTGCAGCGCACTGAAAAAGTTATCCAACGCCGCCGACACACTGGTGGAGTCAGTGGCCAAGAGGTTATCCAAGCGGTCGGAGAATTCAGAAAAAGTCAGTGACTGGTTATAGGTCGAGATATCCGACCACATCTGCTCAGTTAAGAAGCGATCCGTAATTCGGTCGATGCTCTCGACCGTAACACCCGAACGGTACTGGACCGTATTGAAATACACTTCTTGGCGGCTGTATCCATCGGTATTGACGTTCGAGATGTTCTGCCCAATCGTACCCAATGCCGACGAGTTGGCATTCAACGCCTGAGTACCGAGATTTAACAAGTCATAACTGGACATGAGTGGGCTCCTGAACGCACAAACGCTCTATTGATGGAATTCAACAATATTAGCGGCCAGAAAGAGTAAAACTTTAGGAAGATTTCGGCGTAATTAGCCTTCGGACGAGCCGCTATTGAGCCCCATCGCCATGATGCGATTTTCGAAAATATCGGTTATCTTTTTCGCGTAATTTGGGTCGGTGGCGTAGCCCGCTTCCTGAAGCTTATTCAGGTATTCGGAAGGGTCGTGTGCAACATTGAGCGCTTCTTGGTAGCGAGTACTGTTCTTCAAAAAATCGACATAATCCCGAAAGCTGTCAGCATAGGAATCGTACTGCCTAAAATCAGCGCGCTCTTTTTGGGCAATGCCGTCACGGTACTCTAGGGTATTGACCGTAGCTCGGTCACCATCCCAGCTACGCCCTGCTTTGATGTTAAAAAGGTTATGACTGCTTTGGCCATCACTGCCTTGGATCACATATTTACCCCAGCCAGTTTCAAGCGCTGCTTGGGCAAGCAAGACTTTGGGGTCGACACCTAATTCAGGTGCCATCTCCTCGGCGAGCGGCAATAGACTATAGACAAACTGCTGTGGCGATTCAAAACGCTCTGGCAGATCTTCGGTTTGACGCTGCGCCTTTGCACTAAGCTCAGTGATGGTTTGATCGATTGGCGTCACACCCGGCTCTTGATGGGTTAGCCCCTCATCCGAGCCGTACAAACGCCCCAAGGCTTGGGAACTTGCACTGATGGCACCGGTATCGAAAGCGCGTTGTAAAAGACGCTCCGAATCCGATACCTCTCCGACTTTTTTGTCATCATCGCTGTCCATGCGGACATTGAATTGCTGACTTAATTGACGCACCAACACATCCGCCAGACCAACGCCGCCCCCAGAGGCCATCTCCGTGGTCATTTGGGAGTCCAGCATGTCTTGATAAAAACGCACTTGAGAGCTGTTGAACACATCATCACTGGCGAACGCTTCGTTGGCCTGGCGCATACTCTTCATCATCATGTTGAGAAAGATCTGCTCAAACTGCTCCGCCACATCACGCAGCGCTGCTTGCTGATCTGTTTTGGCTGTGCGCTTGAGCGACTGCAGCTGGTTCAGATCAGCATAGAAGCCTGGGTCTGTATCGGTTGAGCTTTTAATGGCCATAAAACACCTGTGTTGTGATCGCTGATCAATTTATCATCAAATGACGATCAGTTCCGCTTTTAATGCACCGGCTTGTTTGAGCGCTTCCAAAATCGCCATCAGATCACCAGGCGCTGCCCCCACTTGGTTAACCGCTTCCACAATATCCTGCAAAGAGGTCCCCGGGGAGAACTCAAACATATGGCCAGAGCCTTCATCCACTTCGATACCGGTACGAGGGGTGATCACGGTTTCACCCTCACCTAAAGCATTGGGCTGGTTAACATCAAAGTTTTCGGTGATCGCAACCGTAAGGCCACCGTGTGTAACCGCCACCGGAGAGACTCGCACATCTTGACCGATCACAATCGTACCGGTGCGGGAGTTGATGATCACCTTGGCGACCTCTTCTGCGGGTACGATTTCAAGGTTTTCCAACACAGACACAAAAGAGACGCGTTGGGCCGCATCACGCGGCGCGCGTACACGAATAGACGTTGCATCCATGGAAGCCGCGGTACCGGCACCCAGCAGACCATTGATCGCCTCGGCCACACGGCGGGAGGTGGTAAAGTCGGGGTGATTCAGGTTCAAGGTTAAGCTATCGCCATACGCAAAGGCATTAGGAACAGTACGCTCAACGCTTGCGCCATTTGGGATACGACCAACGCTCGGCACATTCACCGATAAACGTGAGCCGTCCGCGCCTTCAGCACCAAAACCCGACACAATTAAATTACCTTGCGCAAGGGCATACACCTGACCATCCGCCCCTTTAAGCGGGGCCATCAACAGGCTGCCGCCTCTTAGGCTTTTTGCATCACCAATGGTGGATACCGTAACGTCGATGGTTTGACCCGGCTTTGAAAACGGCGGCAACTCGGCATGAATCGCTACCGCGGCAATGTTTTTAGAGCTTGGGCTTGTGGTCGGCGGAATCGCCACACCAAAGTTGTTCAGCATGTTACGAAACGTTTGGGAGGTAAAGCTGGTTTTATCACCGGTACCGTCCAAGCCCACGACCAGGCCGTAACCCACCAATTGGTTGTTACGTACACCCGCTACCGAGGTAATGTCTTTCAGGCGCTCAGCCATCGCAGTGGACGTTAGCATCGCCCCTATGGCAAAAACGACGACTTTAAACAGATTTGCTTTCATACATCACCTCTTAGAAAGGCCACAACGGGCTGATAAAGAACTTCGCCAACCAACCCATCACATTCGTATTATGAATTTCGCCAGAGCCACTGTAGGCGATGCGTGCATCCGCCAGTTTAGTCGACTCTACCGTATTGTCCGCTTCGATATCCTGTGGGCGCACCAAACCACTGATGGTGATGTACTCATCACCCTGATTTAGGGTCAGCCACTTCTCGCCCCGTACCACCAGCACACCGTTTGGCAACACCTCGTGAACCGATACGGTGATATTGCCACTTAGGCTGTTGCTCATATCCGATGTCCCCTCGCCATCAAAGGTGTTGGACGAGGTGCCGCTATCCACCGACAATGCAGAACCAAACACGCTTAGCCCCGTACCAAACAAAGTTGGATTAGGCAGCGACGTGTTCGAGCTTTTATCGGTTGAGGTGCTGGCCGACTTGGAAGATTGGGTTTGTTCACTCAGGACAATCGTAATGATGTCGCCAACCCGATGCGCACGACCATCACTGTAGATGTTCATGCTGGTTGCGGCATTAAAGATCGCCCCATCCACCGGTTTAGGCTGCGTGTACTGCTGCGGTGAAACCGGCGCGTAATAGGCACGATCAGGTTTTACTGGCTTATTAACACAGCCCACCAACACCATCGGCAATACAAG
Organism: Neptunomonas sp. ABH4_499; assembly: GCF_056160565.1. Classification (NCBI taxonomy): domain Bacteria; kingdom Pseudomonadati; phylum Pseudomonadota; class Gammaproteobacteria; order Oceanospirillales; family Oceanospirillaceae; genus Neptunomonas; species Neptunomonas sp. ABH4_499. The sequence goes on from NZ_JBSWXK010000003.1 coordinate 53,120, forward strand.
CGCCATCAAGGCTGTTTTTGTCATCTGAGTGATATTCATATCTTTAACCCATCGGATGATGTTTATTAGCTTCACATTAAAGCTGCTGTGTAATGAACGAGAGCATCTCGTCGGCCGTTGAGATCACCTTAGAGTTGATCTCGTAGGCGCGCTGCGTGGTGATCATGTTCACCAGCTCTTCCACCGCATTCACGTTGGACGCTTCAAGCATCCCTTGGCGAACAATCCCCAAACCCTCTTCACCCGGTGCAGCCACTTGAGGAGCACCACTTGCGGCGGTTTCAATGAAGAGGTTTTGACCAATGGCCTGTAAGCCTTGCGGGTTTACAAAGTCGGCAATTTCAAGGGTGCCGATCTGTTGCGGGGTTGCATCCCCAGCCACCACCACTTCAACGGTGCCGTCCACACCCACAGTAAAGGTTTGTACATCATCCGGCAGGGTGATCGCAGGCTCGATTAGGTAGCCCTCGGCGGTAACCAACTCGCCATCAGCGGTTAAGTGGAATTGGCCGTTACGGGTGTAACCGATCTCACCATTGGGCATCTGTACCTGGAAAAACCCGCGCCCATCGATTGCCACATCAAAGGTTTCGTCGGTCACTTGTACTTCACCGGTGGTGAACATTTTTTGCGTGCCGACAATGCGTACCCCATTACCGACCTGCAAGCCGGACGGCAACTGGTTGCCTTCGGCCGTTGTTTCAGCACCTGGCTGGCGCACCGTTTGGTAGAGTAGATCTTCAAAGACCACACGGTCTTTTTTGAAGCCAACGGTGCTGGCGTTCGCCAAGTTATGAGAGATGACTTTTAGCGATGTGTCCTGAGCCGTTAAACCCGTTTTTGCTACAAACAGTGCCCCATGCATTGCTGAGTTCTCCTATGCCTTATTTCGTGTTTAACGTCTTATTAACTCAATGACAAAATCGACGTTGCGGATGCGGCGACCTCTTCGGCAGTCTTCATCATCCGGATATTCATTTCATACTGGCGTGCTTCGGTGATCACACTGGTCATCTCACTGACGGCGTTCACATTGCTGGTCTCTAGATACCCAGAGCGCACCCGTACATTCAAATCTTGCGGCTGTACGGCCAAATCATCGGCGTACATCAAGCCATCGGTTCCTTTAAAGCTGGCTTCGGGGTCCAGCGTGACTAACTTAAGCTGATCCACAATCGCAATCTCAGCGGCCGCTTCACCCAATGGGCGAATGGTAATCGTGCCGTCACTACCGATATCGATTTTCTCGGCCGGTGGAATCACAATCGGCACTCCGCCGTTGCCCATCACCGGCAAACCGCTGCCTGTCACCAATTGGTTGGCGACATTGATTTGCAGCTCACCACCGCGGGTGTAGCCTTCGGTGCCGTTTGGCCCGATCACGGCCAACCAACCATCACCATCGACGGCAACATCCAGGTCACGACCGGTCTGCATAAAGGTGCCCGCCGTACGGTCGGTTGCCGGACGTTCGCTTTGGGTATAAACGCGTGACGCAAACCCATCACCAAACACTTGCATAGAGCGCGCTTGCTCTAAATCCGCTTTAAACCCTGTGGTATTGGCATTCGCTAAGTTATTTGCATGGGCCTGCTGGGCCAGCATGTTTTCTTTAGCGCCACTCATGGCGATGTAAACCAACTTATCCATAACGAGACCGGAAAACCTTTGCCGCTTTTTATCAGTTACATAGGTATGAGCAAGGGGTGTGCCAAATATTCAAACAGGCTTTTAAATAAAGCAGAACAGAGTGCCGTTTCAGGGGTACAAGAGGGGCAAAAAGAAAGGCCGCGATTAGGCGGCCTTTGGTTCGTCGTATTGACGTATGGAGGTGTTCTTAGATCTGTAGGATCGACTGAGTAACCGTGTTCAGGGTTTCCAATGTTTTGGAGTTGGCCTGGAAGTTACGCTGCGCTTCGATCAGCTTCACAAGTTCAGAAGACAAATCCACGTTGGATTGCTCCAATGCGGCAGACGTTAGCGTGCCGCTTAGGCCCGTTCCTGGTGGGTTCAAGACCGCAGAACCTGAATCAAACGTCGCGATCCACTCAGTATCACCGCTGGATTGCAAACCATCTTGGTTAGCAAACGTTGCGATGGCCACCAAGCCAAGCTCCTGGGTTTGACCGTTACTGAAGCTTGCCACCATTTCACCCGCTTCGGTAAAGGTAACACCGATCAAGTCACCCTTGGTGTAACCATCTTGAGACGAGCTTTTCACGATCGAATCCGACGCAAACTGGCTGGAACCTGTGATGCTCATCTGGATACCGGCCAAGTTATCAATGTCACCATCCAAAATGGCGTCATTCGGATTGGCAGGGTCAGCCCCAAGAATCGTGATATTAGGCGCTTCGGCACCCTCAACCGCTTCAATGCCATTCACCTCAGCCAGCTTACCGGTTGTGGTGTTGAACTTAATCATGATTGGGCCAACTTCGGTACGACCCGACGCAAAACCACTCTCGCCTGGGTCTACACTTTTACCAAGGTTCAACTGCGCTTCATCATTGAGATACGCGTACATGCGGTAAGACCCCATGAAGGAGTTATCCCCTTCTACGGTTGCGATATCGACCGTACCCGGCGTAGTTTCCACAAACGGGGTAAACGTACCGCCACTGATGTCCATCAACTCTACGTTACCGGCTTCCGGTGCGTAGGTGATGGAAATATTTCCGGTTAATGAGTCAAACTCAACGCTGTCGACATCTGGGTTTAGATCGATGATCTCTTGCTGATAATCTTCGATGGTTTCACCGACATCTTCCAACGTCATATCGGTATCCAGCTCGATGGTTACGCCACCAATCACAATCGAGGTGTTTTGATCCAGCGTAAACTCACCGTTGGCATTCACCGTAAAAACTGTATTAGAGTTATTCAGCGTGAACGTTTGAACTTCACTGGCCGAACGAGTCGATGGCACACCATCTTCTAGGTTAGTGATCGCATAATCAGTACCCGAAGAGTCCGACACGACCAAGTCGCCATAACTCGTTGAGTCCGCATTTAACTCAAAATTCAGCGTATTGGTCGCAGCCGTATAGGATAGGGTTGTGATATCGATACGCGGATCAGCGGTACGTAACGAGGTGATCTCGTTAGTGGTCATATTAGCGGTCGACCAATCAGTGCCCGAATCAATCGCCGTTGTCAGAGTCGCTAAATCCACACCAGAGATGGTCATGCTGTCGCCACCCGCCGTATCCAAAGCGCTCACGTCATACTGGAACTGCTCACGAACTGGCGCTTGCTCAACAAAGTAGTAACGAACGGTGTTCGAGTTACCTAAGCTGTCGAAGGTTTCAATGGTTGTAGAATATGTGTAAGAGCTGGCGTTGGTTTTATCGAAGCTACGTGACAGCAAAGAAGCATCATCGGCTGAATCGATATTGAATGACAGATCAATGGTTTCAGTGGCGTGCGGCGCACTCTCTTTTTCGGTAACCGCTAGGTTTTGCAGCGGCAATTGATTGCCTTGCTCATCCAGACCATAGCCCTGCAAGTTTTTGCCGTTTTTAGAGACGATAAACCCATCGCTGTCTAGCTCAAAGGCACCAGCACGCGTATAGGTTGTGCCACCTTGGTAATCTTTCAGCTGGAAAAAGCCCGAGCCGTTAATCGCCAAATCCAGGTTATTGTTGGTGAACTCGATGGTACCGGCGCTGTAGTCGGTCGCAATGTCCGAAACCGTTACACCCGAGCCTGGGCTATTACTGGAGCCTGCACCGACTACTGCGGTGGCATAAATATCACCAAACTCGGTACGCGATGCTTTATAACCTACGGTGCTGGAGTTGGCGATGTTATTACCGGCAACGTCCAGATCGGTTGTAGCGGCTTTGATACCGGTTACTGCTGTGTTAAAACCTGCCATAATTTTACCCTCTATTACCCTTTACCGCCCGATCCCCATCGAGGCTGGTGTGTATTTACCCCAATTGGAGAATGTCGTTGGTGCTGTAAGCACCTGCGTCGGTATTCACCTTCATACCAATACCGTTTTGACCCAACGTTACGCTGTTAACGGTATGGCCAATGTAAGAATCCAGTTGCGATGTTGTGCCGTCCGAACTTTGCTGTTGAATCACAACGGAGTAATTCCCCGCAGCGTTACTGCCGCCTCCCCAAGCAAACGAATGCTCGCCCGTCGCTTGCGCACCTTCTGACCAGCTATCTACTAAGGTTCCGGTTGAGTCGTAGATCTGTACCGTCACATTAGAAGCACTGGTATCCAGCGAGTAAGCGCCTTCAATCACACCACCTTCGGTCAGCGTGGCTTGATCGGTCAGCACAAATGCTTGCTGCCCAACCATCGACGACGCCTGCAACGCCGCTTGGCTTGCCATCATTTCGGAACTCATCTCAGTCATGGTCGAGGTCAGCTCTGTCATGCTTTCGACCATCGTCATGTTTGAGATTTGTTGCATAAAGTCCGCCGTGTCGGCCGGGCTGGTCGGGTCTTGATTCTGCAGCTGAGCAATCATCAGCTGCATGAACATTTGACTGTCCGACGTTTCCGATGAAGACGAGCTGCTGCTCGACTCTTGGTTGGCCGCATTGATCTGGTCGTAGACCGATGTAGCACTGACGTTGTTGTTTATCTCAGACATAGTGGCAACCTATCTAGGTTATTGGCCGATGGTCAGCACACGCTGAACCATTTGCTTAGCCGTATTCATAATTTCAGTGTTGATCTGAAATGCGCGGGACGCTGAGATCATGTCCGCCATTTCTTCCACCACATTCACGTTTGGGTAATAGACATAGCCGCTTTCGTCGGCCATTGGGTGCCCAGGATTGTACTCCATACGAAGCGGAGCATCACTCTCTACAATGCCAGCCACTTCAACACCCTGTCCCGGCAAAAGGCCGTTGTCACTGTCATGAACCTGCTCAAGCGTTGGTTGCTCTACACGAAACACAGGCTTACGAGCACGATACGTTTCATCCACACTGGAGCTCACACTGTCCGCGTTAGCCATGTTGCTGGCGGTGGTGTTCAAGCGCACGGTTTGGGCGCTCATGGCGGAACCGGCAATGTTAAAAACGTTCGTTAATGACATGGTTATTCACCCTTAATCGCTGAGGTCAGGCCTTTGAATTTACGATTTAACAGATCAAACGAGGTCTGAAACCCAAGTGCATTCTCGGTATAGCGCGCCATCTCTTGCTGTACATCAACCGTGTTGCCATCGACTGACGGTTGAGTAGGCATGCGATACATCAAATCGGCGGCATAATCAGGATCAATCAATCCGCTCTGATGCCCCGTATCCGTCTCGGCCAGCGCCAATGGCGAGTTAACACTCATTTCACCTTTAAGCATGGCGTGAAAATCAATGTCGCGGGCCTGAAAGTTTGGGGTGTCTGCGTTGGCAATATTATTGGCCAAAATTTCGGTGCGCTTAGTCCGAAGCGTTAATGCTTCATCGTGTACCCCAAGTGCTTTATCGAAACTGATGGCCATTGTTGCCTCCTAATCATGCTTGCAAGATATAAAGCAATTAGGATGCCAAAAACATAAACCAATGTTTTTACTAAACTTTATAAGAGATAAGGCAGGAGGAATAACGTTCAAAATGATAAAGCGGCAAGGGCCTGCCGCTCTGGCTACTCGCAGCGACAGGCCTGTTTGCCGCCCTACTTTTTAACACTTACCCAAGCGGCAACAGCCAGACCAACCATCGAGCTACTTGCCAACGGGCAGATACAAAAAAGCCAGACACATCGCCTGGCTTTTCCAATTGATTACGCACGCTAGCTCGCGTCTAAATCGCCTGATAGATAATCCCAGGGCGACAGTGCACCATGGAATAAAAATCATTGAGGCCCGTCATGGATTCAGAAGCCCCCAAAACGAGATAGCCGCCTGGGGCAAGCTGTTTACGCATCTTTTTAAGGATGTCGGCTTTCAACTCAGAGGAGAAATAGATCAACACATTTCGACAGAAGATAATGTCAAACTGACCCAAAGAGTTGTAATCGTTCATCAAGTTGTAGCTTTGAAAGCGCACTCGATTTTGAATAACCGGGTTGATCACCCAAGAGCCTCGCTCGGTGGCTTTAAAGTGCTTTTGTAAGCGACCTTTATCAAGCCCGCGCCCCAAAGCCAGCATCTCGTACTCACCCGAGCGCGCCTGAGCCAACACATGGGATGAGATATCGGTTGCCAGAATCTCCTCACCGGATGGGAATGCCCCAGGGTTAGCCTGTTTGTACTCATCCAGAATCATACTGATCGAGTAAGGCTCCTGCCCGGTTGAGCACGCCGCCGACCAAATCCGAAGCCGCTGCATCCCTTTTTTGGTTTGCAGCTCAGGTAAGAGTTGGTTTTTAAGGAGGTCGTAGGGGTGGGTGTCACGAAACCACAGTGTTTCATTGGTGGTCATCGCATCGATGACTTGCTCTTTAAGTCGCCCATTACCGGCACGCGTTAATGCACGAAGAAGATCATCCAAAGAGCTCATGGACTGCTCTTTCATGATCTTCCCTAACCGGCTTTGCACCAAATACTGTTTATGTTCGGCCAAAAGAATGCCGCAACTTTTTTCCAAGTACTCACTGAACTGCTTGAATTCATCCTTGGAGATCGTAAAACTGCCAAGTGGATCAGTCATAGAGATACTCATCAGTTTCGCTTATCCGCGTTGCTTTTCAAACTTGCGAATCCTGTCTACCACTACACCTGCAAGGTCATCTGGGTTGAACTTCGCCAGGAATCCATCCGCACCTACTTTCTTAACCATGGACACGTTGAAGCCACCACTGAGCGATGAGTGCAAGACGATAAACATCTTATCCATACGCGTGTCTTCTCGAACCATCGACGCCAAGGTGTAACCATCCATCTCCGGCATCTCGATATCGGAGATCAGCATCAAGAAGTGCTCGTAGATATCCACTTCTCGCTCGGCTAAGTCTTTGAGCAACTTCCAAGCCGCCGCACCGTTATTGCAGGTGGTGACCTTGATGCCCAAATCTTCCAAGGTGCGCTTCATCTGGTTCCGCGCAACGCTGGAGTCATCCACACACAAGATGTGGTATTCAGCCGCTTTGGTTTTCACCTCTTTGGTCGCGATCTCTTCACTGACCGCTGTACTCATTGGGTACAAGTCAGCCAAGATTTGCTCGACGTCCAAGATCTCGATCAATTTACCTTCGTGCTCAAAGACAGCCGTTAGGTAGTTTTCCACACCGATCTCAGCTGGCGGAGCCATGATCTGATCCCAATGCGTATTAAGGATACGATCGACTTTGCGAACCAAAAACGCCAAGGTGCGTTTGTTGTATTCCGCAACAATCAAGAAGCATTTACGTTGATCTTCTTTGGGAACAGCAGGTCGGCCAATCGCTTCGGATAAGTCCAATACCGGAATGGTTTCCCCCCGGATATGAGCCATACCTTTGATGGCAGTGGTCAAACGTGGTACTTCGGTAAGTTCTGGACATTGCAGAACCTCCCGCACTTTAAACACGTTAATACCATAGATCTGTTCGGTCTGAAGCCCGAACAGCAACAGCTCTAATCGGTTCTGCCCCACCATCTGGGTACGCAGGTTTACAGTATCTAGAATACCTGACATGATCTACACCAAATCCAATGTCACTAATCAGTGGCACCACGAACCCCTGTAAGACAGGCCAGCCCGTGAGTTTTATCGTTCGTTACTTAATTGTCGGCACACTTAGCGTCTTATTTAGCGTTTTTATTTCGCCAACGCATGCCGCCGCCCGTATTTCGTTGGAAGAACAAGTCTTCTCGGCACTCCAGCGCCATTACGGCACACTTTTTCCCAAAGCTGATATCACTATAGACATAAACTCGATAAACGCAGGGATAAATCAGCGAAAATGTCAAAATTTGTCGATTCCGCTTGAGCCGAAGATCCCATCTGGGGGGCGTTTAAGCTTGCGTGTGTCCTGTAACGACCCAACCACTTGGCACACATATGTCTTAGCCAAAGTGGCCATCAATCTGCCGGTCGCCTTCGCTAAACGCACCATCCCAAGGGGAACTTCCATCAGCAGCGCCGATCTGATTTTTCACAAAGCGGATGTGACCGAGCTAAACCGAGGTTTTTTTAAAGACCCCGCAGAAGTGCTGGGGTATGTGGCTCGACGGACCATTTCGGATAAATCGATCCTGACGCCCTCCACGTTGGAAGCGCCCATGCTGATTCAAAAAGGCCACAGCGTCATGATTGAAGCCGGGCGCGGTGCACTGACCATCCGCACACAAGGAGTTGCACTTGAAGACGGTGCTAAAGGTGAGCAAATTTCGGTAATGAATTCACGCTCACAAAAAGTGATAAAAGCTTATGTTCTGGGGCGTGGACGTGTGACAACCCAGCCGTAAGTGGTTATACTTTCAACAGTTTTAGCATTGTAAAGAAAATGTACAATTTCTCTAAAGTTCTTTAAGCCTAGGCCGCTAAATGGAGTAGGAACTAAATAGAGGGTTAAATTTATGGCTATCGATTTCAACAGCTCCAGTGCTCAACAAGCACTGTTAGCGCGTGACAAGATCACGACACAGAAAACAACGGGCACGTCTGAAACGTCCCAAGTTGCGACAACAACACCAGTTCGCCAAGATACCGTTGAGCTAAGCGATACAGCGCTTGCTCTTAAAGCGGCGGACGAACAGATCGCGAACACACCAGACATTGATTCGGAGAAAGTAGCGCGCCTGAAAGCCGCTATCGAAGATGGCTCCTACCAGGTCGACGCAGAGCGCGTTGCGGGTAAGATGCTCGACTTCGACAAGTTGATGGGTTAATCACACCATGGCTTTCTCGCCCTCTATCCTCCAGAATCTGCATGCCCTCACATCCGAGGGCATTGCGCTTTTACAGCAGCTTAAGCAGAAACTGGATGCCGAGCAGGATGCTCTTGTTGCACGCGACATCGATGCGATTCGCAATTGCGCTTGTGAGAAAGCCACCCTTCTTCAGTCATTTGATAAAAACAACACTGCCCGTGCGAATGCCATGACCCAAGCCGGTGTCAGTGTTGATCGTAAAGGAATCGACGCGTTAACCGCTCAGATTCCTGACCCTACCGCTCGCGACGCGTTCACCCAGATGTGGAGTACGCTCGAAGCGGAACTCAAAGATGTTATGGACGCCAACCAGCGCAACGAATTAATCTTGATGCGCAACCGCAAAAGCCTTGATCAACTGATGGGCTTAATGCGAGGCCACGGCCAAAAACAAGGTAATACTTTGTACAACGCCAAAGGTTCTAAGGGCAATTACAGCTCTCAATCGCATATTGGGAAAGCGTAAGGCTCTAAAGAGCCTAGAAAAGCGGCTAACTCAACGCCCTATACATTTATCTTGTCGCCCTCATAAACATATAAATAAGAGGGAGCATTGACTAGGAAAGCTGCGAATAAGTCCTCCACTCGACAACCACGAATAATTAAATCCTTTACTTTCAATAAGATATTTTGGCCGAATGCTTACGGAAATGACTTATTCGCAGCTTCCCTAAACGTAACGGGGTATCAAGCCATACTATCTTTTTTAGAAATATATTAATAGAACAGAGCTTGAGCTGAAGGAGGTGATGCTTGAACTAGATAGCTCTTCAAATATGGCACATAGAATGATTCTAAGGGTTTAATTTCATTCAAAAATCCGTACAATCACACCCCTTCCTCCCTGTAGTTCAACAGGATAGAACGAGGCCCTCCTAAGGCTTAGATCGGGGTTCGAGTCCCTGCGGGGAGGCCATTTTGTTAGATGGCCTAACGGGAAGATGTCATTTTTAGCGATGTTGTGTACGTGCACTCATCGCAATCAGCGCCGCCATTAAGGCCACACCTGCAGCACCGTAGAACACCCATTCAAAGCCCGCTTTATAGCTGATGATCGCAAGTCCTTGATCCAGTATTGACTGCCCTTGCTCTCGAAATTGCCCAGTTACAACCCACTCCACACTTTTAATGTCTAAAGAGCACGAAACGTCATGGCACAACCGTGTGTTCAATGCCTCTTTAATGCCGTTTGCCAGTACCGCCGACCAACCGGCATAACCGATCAGCATGCCGACAAATCGGGCTGTGGTACTTACGCCTGAAGCCATGCAGGCTTTCTCTTTAGCGACCGAACCTAAAATGGCCTTTTGCGTTTCGCCATTGATCAACCCGCCACCGGCTCCCAATAGGAACATGCCCATAAAGAACAACCAGGTCGACTCACCACTTGCAACGAACGCAAGGGCTTCATTACCCAAGGCAATCACCAACAAGCCAATGGCTAACAACTGATGAGACGTTACCCGTAGCGCTAACCGACGCGCCACAAAGGGAAAATCGCGGCCATAACCTGAGCGGTGGCCGCATAGGCAAACATGGCGATCACACCACTGACAAAGGTGTAGGACTTGAACAGTCGCAGCTCCAACATCGGGTTAACGGATGACAGCTCGCTGTACACAAAGAGCAACAACCCAATGCCACCCGCCAGTGCCGCCCCGATAACAGGCGTACTGCCCCACCCCATTAATGGGCCGTTGATGATGCTCCAGACACACAGCAGCATTGCGGTACTGAAAATACCGGCTCCTTTCCAATCAAAGCGACCTGCCTTGGGTGCTCGGGAATCCTCCAGCGCCTTTAGGACAACCAGAATTAACACCGCACCGACGCCCTGCAACGCGCGTGCGGCAATCAAGGTTGTCATGTTGACCGCAAGCCCTGATAAAAACGCCGCTACCCCAAAGAGTGACACACCCATCATAAAGATCCGCTTGCGGCCAAACCGATCCCCCATGGCACCTGCAAACAGCAGGAGTGAGGCAAAGCTCAGTAGAAAACTGCTGTGAACCCACGCCATTTCGGAGAAATCCGCCTGTAACTCGGCCGTGATACTCGGAAGGACAACCCCAACAAGATTGGTATCCAATATCGTCAGCGCACAACCGACTGACGCCGTTAATAAGAGTGATCGCTTTTCCACACACATCCCTTTTCATCTTGACCACTTACAGAAGATAAGCCGCCTCAAATAAGCGATGCTGCCAGAGAGAAGCTGTCGCGTGCAGATTCAAACGGGGCTAAAAACAATGGGGACAGATCAGTAACCACGCTGTTTATCCACAGTCGGCGGCAGCACACCCGTTGCTTGGTAACGTGCGATGTAATCAGCAACGATCTTTGCCGCACTGTTGCGCGACGTAGGCGCAGAAATATGGGGCAACACAGTCACGCTTGGATGAGCCCATTGCCAAGCCTCTTTGGGCAGTGGCTCCTGATCAAACACATCCAACACGGCGTGATCGATGGTTTTGGTATCCAACGCGTTTTTCAAAGCCGTTTCATCGATGATCGGCCCACGCGCAAAATTAATCAGGGATGCGCCCGTGGGGAGGACTTTCAGTAAGTTTTCATCCACCAGCGAGCGAGTACTCGGCGTAAGCGGCAATAAGATCACTAATATATCGGTGCTTGCTAGCATGGTGGGCAGCTCATCACCGGCGTAACACGTTACACCCGAAAGCGCTTTACGGCTTTGGCTCCAACCTGCGACCTGAAAACCCGCTAAGGCCAAGCGTTTGGCACTGGCTTGACCAAGCTCGCCAAGCCCCAACAGCGAGACGCGCTTTTGAGAGGCCGGCGTATAGTCGTGTTCCAACCATTGTTGGCGTTCTTGCTGTTGGCGGTACAAGGGCATTTGTCGGTGTAAGTAGAGCGTCCACGCCAACACCGCTTCAGCCATGGTGTCAGCAAGTGCAGGGTCCACCAGACGAACAATCTCAATATCGGAGTGCTGTAAATCCGCCAGAAGGCGCTCTACCCCCGCCCAAACGCTGTGTACCCATTTAAGGTTAGGTAACTGCGTAAGATCAGCGGGGTTGGGGTTCGCCACTATCGCAAGTCCGACCTCAGCTTTTTGTGCTGCGCTCATCTGATTAAGCGGCAAAACGGTCGCATCCGCTATCACATCAGAAATCGCATCATTTAAGGCCGTAAGCCAAGCCTCTTCAAATGGATACGCGTTGGGGCACAAAAAGGGGATCAACACAGCCGATAGCACTCCTAAAAGATTTAGCCCAAGTATTTAGCACTCTTATTTAGCGAAGAGCGACTCCATATTGGCAAAGGCTTTTACCTCGATAGCGTTCTCGGATGGGTCCAAGAAAAACATCGTCGCTTGCTCGCCCACTTCGCCTTTAAAGCGAATGTACGGCTTGATGATAAAGTCGATGCCTTTATTCGTTAAGCGCTCTGCCAACGCGTGCCATTCATCCATCGGCAACACGACGCCAAAGTGACGCGCTGGTACTTTGTGGGAGCCCACATCGCTCATCGCGTTGCATCCACACTCCTCAGGTGCAACGTGTGCAACGATCTGGTGGCCGTAAAAGTTAAAATCACACCAGTACCCCGGTGAACAGCGGCCTTCGGTGCAACCTAAAACATCACCGTAAAAGGCACGGGCTTCTTCAAGCTCACGAACAGGAAACGCTAAATGAAACGGAGGGATAGCAGTGGATTGGCTCATTACGGTACTCTTTAATCTTATTTATAAAAGATCAGATTAGCGTGCCATCTATTAACGAAAAATCGAGTAATTCTGATCATTAGCATTATTAACTTTAATAGATCCAGCAACCATCACCATTAACGGCAGCGATACGCCCAGCACGACACGCACCCGTGTTTGAGGCCATTGTGCTCGGTACTGATTCAGCATCGGGATTAACCCACGAGACTGAACCGAAGCAATACAGCATCTCAATCAGATTCATGGCATTCGACACTATACCGTGTTTAACCTGATCACTTCCGGTTAATCTGTGCCTATTTTATAGCATTTTTTAACAACTGGATTGATCAGTATTGAGCCTAAGCAGACGCTTCAGCCTTACGGAGCCTCAGACGCGCCACTTTATTAAAGAGCGCCACGAACAAGGCCTTCCAATCTCGTTTGCGGTGCTCCGTGATAAACCCTAGGAAAAACACACTGACAAACACTAACCCAATCACCAGAAAATAGGTGCTCACATCATCCGGATCACCACTGACCAAAGCACCGAAGAACTGCATTAACGGCTGATGGGATAGATAAAGAATAAAGGTAAAACTCGATGCATAGCGGATGGCATTCACCCAGCCTTTTGAGAGTTCCGGCAGGTCCGCACTTATGCGACGAAACGCCATAAAATTGATTACGATGATCGGCGCTAACAGATAATCACTCAAAAAATACTTCGAGAAGGTCAGCTGCTTATATAGCCATTCACCGCCGACCTCTCGCAGCCAATTGGCAATTTGATATTGAACATCAAAGTGGTGAAACAAGACAAAAGCCGTTATGGATGCGCTCCATAACGCGACCGCAACCCACAGGTATGAGATGACCGCGGCTTTGGCATGATAGAGCCAGACACCCGCTAACCAGAGCGGCATCAAGAGTAAGATTTTGGGGCCTAAAAATAAGCACAGCAGAGCGATCACCGCGACTCGGGTTTTGCCTTTTAAAAAGACGAAAGCGGCAAATAAAACGTAGTACCAGACCTCGTAACAGAGCGACCAATAAGGGACGTTCGAGAAGCTCATGATCGAGACAAACCACACTTCATTTAAAAACAAAGCACTGCTGATGATGCGCACATACCAAAGATCATGCGTGGTTTTATCCACATAGAAGTCAGGATTCATCGCCTCACCAGCAAAATCTAGAAGCGGGGTCAGCAGTAAGACGGGGATCGCCACCGAGTAGATCCGCGCTAAGCGATTCACCGCATATTGGTTGGGCGTTTTCTCTTTTTGATCGGTGACATAGGCGATCACAAAGCCCGAGAGCACAAAAAAGACGATGACCGCCGAGTGACCATAGCCACCCATCGGGACATTCTCGGTAATCAGGGTTCGCCAATTGGAGTGGTACAAAAGCACCAAGAGTGCCGCCAGTAAGCGCACCACATCTAAATACAGCGAGAAATTTTGATTCGGTAAACCGGCCGGCGAGCGGACATCCTTGGTCACCACAACACTCCATTTAATCCATTAGGGTTCGGTTATTTTAATAATGCCCCTAAACTGCCTTTGGGTAAACGCTGCAGGTCAGTTTCAAGCGATTGTTCAAGCAGCTGACGTTTGGCTAACTCTTCGCCCTCTAGCGCCATACGCTGAGTTAATCGCAAGTAGCGCTGGACCATTTTAAGTCGCTCTTCGCGGCGGTCGGTTTGCTGAACCGCACTTTCAAGAAACAGCTGAGCCAAGTTCAACAAGGCCTTTGCGTTTTTCGCATCGTGCTCGATGGCCAAACCAAAATATCGAATGGCTTGCGCGGTTTTGGCCGCATTGTAATGGGACACCCCAAGACGATTCACCTTTTGGCTCATCTCTGGGTCGCGCTTATGAGTAGCCGATTTTTTCGCGGTGGCCGGCACCGGCTCATCACTGGCTTTTTCAAGTACAGGGGTTGGGTCACCTAACACATCAATTAGGCTGCGCTTAATATCAATCTCTTGGCCAAGCTCTTTGGCAATCGACTGGGCTTTTTGCGCCAACTGTTTGGCGTGCTCCTTATCGCCCATGTCCAAACTGACTTGGCTTCGCAACAGCGTACTTTGCATTTTAAACGCCGCATCATGTGGAAACTGAAAACCGCCGGTATTGAGTAAGCCTTCGACCTCATTAAAGAGTTTGATCTGGTGGCGCTCATTTTGACCTTTCATCTCCATGCGCTTCACATTGGCAAGGCGAAGAAAAGGCTCGGCCGAGCGATAACAACTGGTCTTGTTTAATACGATGGATCGTCTGTACGCCAAGTCCGCCTGATCCAAGCTTTTGTTAAATACCGCAAGCTTTCCTAAGCGCATTTGACGCAGCAAACTTTGCGGTGATTGCTCGGTTGCTGCAAGAATCGCCTCTTGTGCGTTTTGCAAATCGCCGCTTTTTTCGAGCACATCCGTCAATAAATCATAGGACTGCATAAACAACGGATACTTTGCGATGCTCTCGGTCAGGACTTTTTTGGCATCCGTTAACCGATCTTGTCCAATGTAAGCTTGTGCCAAACACGGTCCGCTCTCTTTTTCGTTAAGACGGGAAAAGCGGTGCTTAAAGAAATGCTCGGCCTCCTCAAAGCGGTTCATTTGCAGCAACAACTGCCCTTTCATCAACTGAACATAATCGTAATTGCTACCGACAACCTCGACCTGATCACACAAGCGTACCGCTTGATTGAGATTCCCCACCAACACCGCTTGATGCACCGCCTCAAGCGCTTTTTTACGCTCAAGCACGACATCCAATCGGTGTTTTAACTCGGAGGCGCTAAAAGGCTTACCAATGAGCAGATCCGGCTGGCTATCCAGTGCATGCAAGACCGTTTCTTGCGAGGCATCGCTGGTCATAAACACCCAGCAGGCCGAAGGATGTATCAGTTTTCGGTAGCGGGCTTCTTCTAATAGTTGCAGTCCCGTGTAGGAATCACGGGCGTTGTGACCCAGTAACACCAAGTCAAACTGCTTTTCCTGAAGGGTTTCAAAGACTTCAAGGTGGGAGCTGATGGGTAGGATCTCTTGAATGCCAAGCTGGCGAAGAATAAACACAATGGTCGCACGCATGTTGCCCACGCTCTCAATCAGCAGCACGCGCTTTTGTGAATAATCGACCATTGACTCAAGATTCCTACTAAATATCTGATTACTAATCAGTATAAGAGGCCATTTGAGGATGTGAAAGTACCGAATACAACAAAAAAAAGCACCGACGAGGGTGGGCGTGCGGTGCTTAATCAGTTCTATGCTGTCTAGTCATACTAAGGCAACCCGCCAAGCCCGCCTATGACTCAGATCAAAAAACGGAGTAATGCATTACGTAATTCATACCAATGCATAGACGCGCTGCTGGCTTTTTTTCAGTAGACTGATCCCTTAGACGGTTATAGCTATAAAGATAAAATGACAACCACCTTCATCAGTCACGACGACTGTACCCTTCATAATTTGGGGCCAGAGCACCCAGAAAGCCCTGTTCGCCTGATGGCGATCCGTAAAGTGCTGGAAAAAACCGGGTTGATCCAACAGCTTGAACAGATGCAAGCGGTGCACGTTTTGCCGGATCAAATCGAGCGAGCCCATGCGCCGCTGCACCAAAAGCGTTTAATGATGCGTCAACCCAGTGAAGGCGTAGTCTACACTGACGACGACACGGCCCTTTGCCCAGACTCCTTGCACGCGGCAAGCCTTGCAGCAGGGGCTTCGATTTTGGCCACCAACCGAGTACTCAGTGGTAAAAGCACTAACGCCTTTTGCGCCACACGCCCGCCGGGGCATCATGCTGAGCATAACCATCCGATGGGGTTTTGCTTTTATAACAATGTCGCGATCGGCGCTTTGCAAGCGCTTGAACACCCCGAGGTTAACAAGGTCGCGATTTTGGATTTTGACGTTCACCACGGTAATGGCACGGTGGATATCTTTAAAGATAACCCCGATGTGTTGGTGTGCTCGAGCTTTCAGCACCCGTTTTACCCCGAGCGCTACGCGGACATCGTGCGTGATCACATCATCAACTGCCCAATGGAAGCGCACAGCGACAGTAAGGTGTTTCGTCAGTTGATCGAATCCCGCTGGCTACCGGCCCTTCAACACCATAAGCCAGATATGATTTTTATCTCGGCAGGGTTTGATGCCCACCACGAAGACCCGATGGCCGATATCAATCTGGATGAAGAGGATTATCGCTGGGTCACACGTCTGATCATGGACGTTGCCCGCACCTATTCCAAAAACCGAATCGTCTCGGTATTAGAGGGCGGGTATAACCCGATCTCGCTGGCGTTCAGCGTTGAAGCCCACCTAGAAACCCTAGCGGGTTACTGATGCACCGGTGACATGCCCCTTCTTCTATAAGGGGTGTTTCGTCACAGGGCAAATGCTACTATTAGCTCCCATACGGATATGGGTTCTGCCCTCACTTATACGAAACGGTCAACGGAGAGACGATGTATAAGCCTCCTCATGCGCGCACCGAAGTGCTGATTACCATTGATACCGAATTTTCCATTGCTGGCGCCTTCAGCCAACCCGATTTATCACCGGTATCAGCCCCTGTTGTGACGGGAGCCATCAAGGGTAAAGAGCACGGTTTAGGCTTTATGCTGGAAACCTTTGATCGCTATAACACCAAAGCGGTGTT
The DNA here is from genome assembly GCF_056160565.1 of Neptunomonas sp. ABH4_499. NCBI lineage: Bacteria > Pseudomonadati > Pseudomonadota > Gammaproteobacteria > Oceanospirillales > Oceanospirillaceae > Neptunomonas > Neptunomonas sp. ABH4_499. The sequence goes on from NZ_JBSWXK010000003.1 coordinate 70,287, forward strand.
TTTCGTTGAGGCGATCAACCGATGTCACTTTGGCCTTGAGGAGATGGGCCAATACGTCGAGCGCATCAAACCCCATCATGATATTCAGCTGCACACCCACCCCGTGTGGGCAGTGTATGACGGTAAGCGCCTGCAAGAGAACCCACTATTCCCGCAAAACGATTCATTAGTTGGGCGAAGCTTCGAGCAAGTCAGCGCGGTACTAGAGATCGGCAAATCGGCATTCGCCGACTGGGGGTTGGATGCCCCGATCGCAATCCGCACCGGCAGCTTGATGGTGGAGCCCGAACTCTACCCCTGCTTTGCCAAAGCCGGATTTAAATGGAGCTCCAGTGTGGGCGTTGGCATTTACCCGCCAAACGATATTCGCCTGCACCTAGAACATAATGAGGCGATCATCAGCGGCGTTACCGAGCTGCCCGTCACCACCTTTGCTGATTTTCCGACCAGCCGTAAAGGGCATCGTAAAACCTTACAGGTAACCTCCTGCAGCTGGCCCGAGACCCAAGCCGTTCTTGAGGATGCCCATCGCAAAGGTGTAAAACGTGTGGTGATTTTGACCCACCCGTTCGAGTACTTTAAGCGTAAAGATTTCCGCTATTCAAAGTTACAACCAAACCGAATCAATCAGAACCGCTTAGCCCACCTTTGCCGTTTTCTGGATGAGAACCAAGATCGCTTTTACTCAACCGATTTTGTCTCAATGGACACCACCCCGACCGAGCCTGTGAACACATCGCTTCGATCCAAGCATGACGGACAAGCCTTGATCCGAGCGGCACACAATAAACTCAACGACACCCTTTGGTCGTATTAAACCTGACAACTGCCCATCTGGAGTGATGTGATGGAACGCACAAAAACGTTAATTTTATTGGGCATGGATACGCCGACCGGTTTATGCATCACACGGGAATTGGGCGAGGACGGGGTACGAGTCATTGGCGTCTATGGCTCGCGATTTTCGGTGGGAGCGGCATCAAAATATACTTTTGCCAAACACAAGCGCGCGCCAAAAGAAGTACTGATCGAGCAGTTATTAAGCTTGATCGCGCACTACCAAGCCGATGCTTTTTTGGCCGTTTCCGAAAATGACATTCAATGGATCAATCAACATCGAGAGCAGTTTTCCATCCCCTTGATGTTTCCGGACCAAGCGCGCATGGCCAATGTGTTAGATAAGCAAAGTACTTATCAACAGGCTAAACAATGCGACGTGCCCACACCGCGCTCTTACCAGATCCACTCTTTAGATGCGTTACAAGGCCTTGAGTCACAACTGAGCTATCCGGTTGTGATCAAATGGCCAGACCCCATTGCGATGATTCACACACTGCAAGCGCATCAACTCCCTTTGATCAAAGCCGACTACGCCGACAACCTAACCGAGCTTGAGCATAAGCTTGCCCCTTACCAATCGCTCGGTCAATTTCCATTGATTCAGATCTACCATAAAGGGCACGGTTTAGGTCAGTTTTTCTTGATCCACAACGGCGAGGTTATTCAGCGTTTTCAACACAAACGCATCCATGAATGGCCACCCGAAGGCGGGTATTCAACCTACTGCGAATCCCTTGATAACCACGATCACCACGCCCTGTTTGAAAAATCAGAGGCGCTGTTAAAGTCGCTTAATTGGGAAGGCGTTGCGATGGTCGAATACCGCTTTGATGAGCAAAGCGGTGAAGCGGTATTAATGGAGATTAACGGTCGCTTTTGGGGGAGTTATCCACTGGCCTATCACGCCGGTGCCAAAATGGCTAAGCTCTATTTTGATGCCGTTACCGGCCAACCGGTCAACGCCCCCACTCCCAAGGCGGGGGTTCAGTGTCGATTTATGATCCCTGAAACCAAACGCTTGATCCGCGTATTACTTCAACCAAATAAGATTCAAGATAAGCAATACATCAACACACCGCTTAAAGACCTAAGCCGCTATCTAGTGGCGTTTATTCGTCCTAAAAGCCACTATTTTGTGTTCCAATGGAAAGACCCTAAGCCGCTTTTACAGGATCTTTGGGGGATTCTTCGTGGTCGATTTTAGGCAGTTTTTCCACCAAGTGCTGGCACGCCTCTTCAATGCGATTAAAGCAGGTCGTGAAGTAATCATCACTGAGCGTGTGCGGGTCGTGCAGGTGGATAAACTGTTTCTGAGTCAGCGCACCGAGCAGTAAGATCTGAGCCTTCTCCCCGTACACAGCTCGCAATTTATGAGCGTGTCGAATCTCCATCGCCAAGAGAAGATCCCCCTCCTGCCATTGATAGTCACTCATGTCCGTTGCGGTGTGTGTCTCTAAACTTTGCCCACGAGCCATCGCTTCGCGTCTGGCTTGATCGGTGGCCGGAGCCCCTGTTGTGGTCGAAAGCCCCATTGAGACGATGGGAAAATCCGTTAACGAGCGGGTGTAGACATGCCCGTAGGCACTTCGATTGATGTTACCTAAGCAGACAAACACTAAGCGCTTTACGGTGCTCGGCTGCCAGGTCATAAAGGAGTTAACACGCCCAAGACGCGCTTCGATGCGAGCTAAGGTTAATCGAATCCAGCCTCGGTAAGTGCCATAACGGCGGTTAATCGCATCCATGATGGTCGACATCGTCTACTGCTCCTTAGCAAACCCATTTAAAGAGCCTGAAATGGTAAATTCCAGACACAAAAAAGGCCATCAAAAGATGGCCTTTTTAGATAAGTAGGGGTTAGCCCACAAACTTAATCATCACACCGGCTGCGACCGCCGAGCCGATAACACCGGCTACGTTTGGCCCCATCGCATGCATCAACAAGAAGTTTTGAGGGTTAGACTCAAGACCTAACTTGTTGGATACACGAGCGGCCATAGGCACCGCTGACACACCGGCTGAGCCGATTAATGGGTTGATCGAGTCACCGCCAGCCAGTTTGTTCATCAGCTTCGCCATCAAGACACCTGCAGCCGTACCGATACCGAACGCAACGATACCCAGAACCAAGATGCCCAAGGTTTGCACATCCAAGAACTTATCCGCTGACAGCTTAGAACCCACCGACAGACCCAAGAAGATGGTTACGATGTTGATCAACGCGTTTTGTGCCGTATCGCTTAGACGATCCACCACACCACACTCTCGCATCAGGTTACCGAAGCAGAACATACCCAACAGAGGCGCCGCATCCGGAAGCAACAGAGCCACCAGAATCAACAACAAGATTGGGAACAGGATCTTCTCGGTTTTAGTGATGTGACGCAGCTGAACCATTTTGATCTTACGCTCTGACTCAGTTGTCAGTAAGCGCATAATCGGTGGCTGAATCAGCGGCACCAATGCCATGTAGGAGTAAGCCGCAACCGCAATCGCACCCAATAGGTGAGGTGCCAACATGCTGGCAACGTAGATTGCCGTTGGGCCATCCGCACCACCGATGATGCCGATTGCCGCCGCATCTTGGATCGAGAAGTCCATGATGCCCGCTGCGCTCAGACCAACCGCACCGAGTACGGTCGCAAAGATACCGAACTGTGCTGCCGCACCTAAGAACAAGGTTTTAGGGTTCGCCAGAAGCGGACCAAAGTCCGTCATGGCACCCACACCCATGAAAATCAACAAAGGGGCCGCACCCGAAGCGATCGCTACGGTATAGAAGTTATACAGCATACCGTTGTTGTAGCCGTAATCGTTCGCCACCAAGGACGCCGCTGCGTGCGTGCTCGCATTGGAGGTGTGGTATGCGTGCAACAGATCATGAGGGTCTGTACCGCTCACACCTAGAATCGACGCCAACTGAGTCATCAACTCAGGATTGTCAAAATGTACCGCATTTTCCACCGCCGAAAACGCCAGACCCGCCTCTGGAATGTTGGCCAAAATGCCACCAAACCCGATCGGAACCAACAACAGCGGCTCAAAGTTTTTGCGAATGGCCAGAAACAGAAGTAACAAGCCAATCACGATCATCGTAAACTGACCCGCACCGATATTGTAAATACCGGAGGCGTGCCAGAGATCAAGCACCTTATCCATGTAAAAGTACCCTTACGCCAGTGTCAGCAGGGAGTCTCCCACCTGCACTGCATCACCTTCTTTAACGTCCACAGAAACAACGGTACCGGCACGTGCTGCACGTACTTCGGTTTCCATTTTCATTGCTTCTAGGATGACCAGAACGTCGCCCTCTTGAACCGCTTGACCTGCGGACACCTGAACTTTCCAGATGTTACCGGCCAAAGGTGCAGGCACTTCTTCACCGGAACCGGCTGCAGGTGCCGCCGCCGGGGCCGCCGCTTGAGGTGCTGCTGTTTGAATGGAGGAGATATCGCCACCTTCTGCCACCTGAACAACGTAGTTCTGGCCGTTTACAGAGATGGTGTAGACCTGTGGTCCAGTGTTCTTAGGTGCTGCCATGGCTTGTGCATCCTCTAAAGTCGGTGCGGGTTCAAACGCATCAGGGTTGTTTCGGTTTTCTAGGAATTTCAGACCTACTTGTGGGAACAGCGCGTACGTCAATACGTCGTCGATCTCTTTGTCCCCTTCAGCCAGTTGAATACCTTTATCAGCGGCCAGTTGTTTCAATTCAGCACTTAGGCGCTCAACTTCTGGCTCAAGCAGATCAGCTGGGCGGCATGTGATGGCTTCAGCACCATCCAGAACACGCGCTTGCAGATCTTCATTGAACGGAGCAGGTGCTGCACCGTATTCGCCTTTCAGGATACCCTGAACCTCTTTAGAGATGGTTTTGTAACGCTCACCCATCAGAACGTTGATCACCGCCTGCGTACCGACAATCTGTGACGTTGGAGTCACCAGAGGGATCAAACCTAGATCTTCACGTACACGTGGGATCTCGGCCAGTACTTCGTCGAATTTATCCGACGCGTTTTGCTCGCGAAGCTGGTTTTCCATGTTAGTCAACATGCCACCAGGCACCTGAGCAATCAGGATGCGAGAGTCGGTACCACGCAAAGAACCTTCGAATTTCGCATATTTCTTACGCACTTCACGGAAGTACGCCGCGATCTCTTCCAGTTGTTCCAAGTCCAAACCGGTATCACGATCGGTGCCTTTCAGCGCCGCCACAACCGATTCGGTTGAAGTATGGCCGTAGGTCATCGACATAGAAGAGATAGCGGTATCCACACGGTCGATGCCAGCTTCAATCGCCTTCAAGATCGACATATCGGATAAGCCCGATGTGGCGTGTGCGTGCAATTGAACTTCTAGATCCGTCTGAGCTTTCAGGCGTGATACCAGATCAAACGCATCGTAAGGTGTCAGAATGCCTGACATGTCCTTAATGTTGATTGAGTCAGCCCCCATATCTTCAAGGGTTTTAGCGTACTCAACCCACATTTCAGTGGTGTGAACCGGGCTGGTTGTATAGGAAATCGTACCTTGAGCGTGCTTACCGGTTTCTTTAACCGCTTTGATCGCCGTTTCCAAGTTACGCGGATCGTTCATCGCATCAAAGATACGGAACACATCCACGCCATTGGTGGCAGCGCGCTCTACGAATTTATGAACCACATCGTCAGCGTAGTGACGATAGCCCAATAGGTTTTGACCACGTAGCAACATCTGCTGACGGGTGTTTGGCATCGCCGCTTTTAGCTCACGAATACGATCCCATGGATCTTCGCCGATAAAGCGAATGCAGCTATCAAAAGTGGCACCGCCCCAGCTTTCTAGGGACCAAAAACCAACTTTGTCGAGTTTCTCTGCGATCGGAAGCATGTCGTCAATACGCATACGCGTAGCGAACAAGGACTGATGCGCATCGCGAAGAACAACGTCAGTTATACCTAGCGGTTTCTTTGCATCGGACATGTGTAAAAGGCCTTCTGTCGAAAAAATAGTGCGTTTATTGTTATCTAAGCACGCTTCTTATTAACGAGCGTTGCTTGTTACGAACGGTACTTGTGAACCGCTGCTGTAATTACAGCAACCAGTTCATCCTGATTCCCACCAGCCTGCGCAGCCGCACCGCTGTTAGCAGGCTTTGATTTTGCCGGCTTAGGTTGTGGTGCAGGAGCATACTTCATGACAATTTTTGACATGAAACCTGTCACAAACACCAGCAACGTCAGGAATAGGAATACAAAGCCCATACCATAGACCATCAATGTGAGGCCTTCTGATACCAGATTATCCATCTGAGGCAGCTCCTAAACGATTGGGTTTATTTGCTAAAAACGTCACGTTATAGATGCTTTTTAACGGCGATTACCGAGAAAATGCAGTTAATACGACGCTTTTCACCTCAGGCATTAAACCCGAAAAGCGGTAGGTGAGCAACTTGAAGAGCGGGACGCAGGTCAACTTTTATACAGTTTCGATAAAAGTTTTTTTTCGCAAGACCTGCGTCATGGGAAAAGAGGAATAGATTTATAGAACTTTGGTCTACTCTTAGAATTAAACCCCTGGACGGTAAACCTTCACATTGGTCAGACCTTGCTCCTGCAGGTTCTGAGCGTGCATACGGCTCATGACTCCTTTCTCACAATAGAGCAGATATTCCTTATCAGTTACCCAATCATGACAGACCGATTCCAAGGTGAAAAACGGCGCTAAGATCACCTCCACACCCGGCATGTTCAGTGGGCGTTTCTCTTGCTCACCCGGAGCACGAATATCGACAACGATCTGATTTTCCGACACACGGCTTAAAGACTCGATATCGGTTTGGATATCTAGGTTTTTGACGATCTCATCGATGGTGATCACCTCGGCGTTTTCAACGGCCGATGTCAGCACATCGATATCCAACTGGTCTTCCTCGGCGATCACCTTATCAAGGCGTGCACGAGTGGTTGGTCGGTCCGAGATCACACCGCAATACTCAGGGATCATCTTAACGATATCAAAGCAGCCAAGTTTGATGGTGCGATCCACAATCTCTTGCTTATCCATCGTGATCAATGGACGCAAGATCAGCTTTTTGGTCGATTGATCGATCACGGTAAGGTTCGGAATAGTCTGGCTGGAAACCTGCGCCACACTCTCGCCAGTGACGATCGCATCAATGCCCATATGATCGGCCACTTTTTCAGCCGCACGCATCATCTGGCGCTTTAAAACCACCCCCATGAAAGAGTGATTCACGTTCTGCAGGATTTCACCCACCACCTCATCAAACGGGACGGTGATGAACTTAACGCGTGCACAGGCACCGTATTGCTCCCACAGATGCAATGCCACCTGCTTTACGCCAATCTCGTGTGCTTTACCGCCTAAGTTAAAAAACAGGAAGTGTGTTTTAGAACCACGACGCATCGTCATGTAGGACGCAACCACCGAATCAAACCCACCGGAAATAAGCGACAGAACCGCTTCCTGAGAGCCTAACGGGTACCCACCAAGCCCTGCATGCTGCTGGGTGACGATAAAGAGCTTGGCATGAACCACTTCCAGATCCACAAAAACATCGGGGGTACGGACATCCACACGGGTCGGATTAGCGTGCTGCAATAAGCCTCCACCGATGTAACGCTCCATATCCACTGATTTAAAATCGTGTTTACCGGTACGTTTCACACGGACTTTAAAGCTCTTACCCTCAATGATGGGCGCATAAACCGCTAAGGTCTTTTTAAACGCATCATCAAAGTCACCTAACTCGTGCTCAGCCACTTCTAGAAAGTGAGATACACCTGGCACTCGCTGCATAATCGCAATCACTTCATCGCGGTGTGACAGGCCTTCTTGTGGCAACACCACTTCGAGCTTGTCCCAAAAACCACTGACCGTAATGTCCTGGTATTCGCGTTTGAGCAAAATTTGCAGGTTGTTTTGCAGACGCGCAATCAAACGACGGCGAACTGGACGACTTTTAATGGTGATTTCTGGAAACAGCTTAACGATGAATTTCATGGGACCACACGAAACGTTAGGTTATTAAACGGATTAGATTCTTTAACTAAAGGAGGTGTGTTTGGAAAATGGCGCGCCCGAGAGGATTCGAACCTCTGACCGCCTGGTTCGTAGCCAGGTACTCTATCCAGCTGAGCTACGGGCGCGTAATAAGATTCAAAGATGGCGCGCCCGAGAGGATTCGAACCTCTGACCGCCTGGTTCGTAGCCAGGTACTCTATCCAGCTGAGCTACGGGCGCACACTTTGAAAAGACATGTTGAATTGGCGCGCCCGAGAGGATTCGAACCTCTGACCGCCTGGTTCGTAGCCAGGTACTCTATCCAGCTGAGCTACGGGCGCGTAAATGGCGGTGAGAGAGGGATTCGAACCCTCGATAGAGTTTCCCCTATACGCCCTTAGCAGGGGCGCGCCTTCAGCCACTCGGCCATCTCACCAATCAACGGCGCATACTATACAAGCCTGATTTTCAAAAAGAAAGTAAAAATTTCAAAAAAATCAGTCTTGATCGTCGTTTTGGCCTTTTTCACGCTGAATGCGCTGATAAATCTCTTCTCGGTGTACGGAAACATCCTTAGGTGCGTTAACACCGATACGGACTTGGTTACCTTTAACACCCAGTACGGTTACGGTGACATCGTCACCTACCATCAATGTTTCACCCACGCGGCGAGTCAAAATTAACATAGTTATGGTTCTCCTGTTCTTCCTTAATAGTCCTGAACCGCGCAAACGAATGAATGTGGTTCATACACAGTTCAGGTGCCAATCATAGACGAAATCCGACAAGCCGTCATTCACTGACTGTGTCAACTTTGCCCAAATCAAACGCGGAATGCAGTGATCTTACTGCTAACTCCAGATATTTTTCGGCGATCACAACCGAAACCTTAATCTCACTGGTGGAGATCATCTGAATGTTAATGTTCTCATTGGCAAGTGCCGCAAACATTTTGCTGGCTACACCGGCGTGAGATCGCATCCCTACACCCACTATAGACACCTTTGCGATCTTGTTGTTTCCAACAACTTCACGTGCGCCTAACTCGTTAGCAATCTGATTCAGAATCGCTTCCGCTTTAGTATAGTCATTTCTGTGAACTGTAAAGGTAAAATCGGTGGTTTGATCCGCTGCGATGTTCTGGACGATCATATCCACTTCGATATTAGCGTCGCTCACAGGCCCTAGGATGCGCGAAGCCACACCAGGAACGTCAGGAACACCCATAATGGTCAACTTTGCTTCGTCACGGTTAAATGCGATGCCTGAGATAACGGGTTTTTCCACAGTATCATCATCCTCTGTTGTAATCAGTGTGCCTGGGCCATCCTTAAAGCTGGATAGGACGCGCAGTGGCACTTTGTATTTCCCAGCAAATTCGACAGAACGAATCTGCAGCACCTTTGAACCTAAGCTTGCCATTTCGAGCATCTCTTCAAAGGTGATTTTTTCCAGTCGCGTTGCGTCCTCTACAACCCGAGGGTCTGTCGTGTATACGCCATCCACATCAGTGTAGATTTGGCATTCGTCCGCTTTAAGCGCTGCAGCCAACGCGACACCCGTGGTATCTGAGCCACCACGACCTAAGGTCGTGATATTGCCAAGTTCATCTACCCCTTGAAATCCAGCAACAACGACCACGCGACCGGCTTCTAAGTCCGTGCGCATGTTCTGTACATCGATGTCCTGAATGCGGGCTTTCATAAAAGCGCTGTCGGTTAAAATCCGAACCTGACTGCCGGTATAAGAGCGCGCAGGTACGCCCTGCTTTTCAAGCGCCATACTGAGTAAGGCAATGGTGACTTGCTCCCCAGTGGAGACAAGCACATCCATCTCACGCGCTGACGGGGACTCAGTAATGTCGTTCGCAAGACCAATCAACCGATTGGTCTCGCCGCTCATGGCCGAGACCACAACGACAACGTCGTGGCCCTCATCTTTAAAGCGTTTTACTTTTTCAGCGACGGCTGTAATGCGCTCGACCGAACCAACTGATGTGCCGCCGTATTTTTGAACATACAGTGCCATACGTTTTCTACTCTCCCTTCGCCTGTAATTTACAGGCTTGAAACGCTCGCTTTTACCGCTTCCAGAGCCGCTGGCAGTGCAGCCGCATCAGTACCGCCACCTTGGGCGAAATCAGGACGACCGCCGCCCTTACCGCCGATCTTCGCGGTCAAGTCTTTCACTAGGTCACCGGCTTTAACTTTGCCGATAAGATCCTTAGTGACACCCGCTGCAACCGATACCTTGTCATCCGAAGCTGTCGCTAAGACAACGACCGCCGAACCCAGCTTGTTTTTCAGCTGATCGATCGTATCGCGGAGCGCTTTAGACTCGATACCTTCTAGCTGAGCGACTAGGACTTGAATACCGTTGATGGTTTCAGCCTGGCTGACCAAGTCACCGCTTTTCGCAGCAGCCAGTTTCGCCTTTAGCTGCTCCAGCTCTTTTTCAAGCTGACGGTTACGATCAGACAGGGTCTGAACCTTATCCACAACCGAATCGCGAGAGCCTTTCACCAGAGCCGCAACATTGCTCAGAGACTGCTCAACATCGTTCACGTAGTTAAGGGCACCTATGCCAGTTACCGCCTCGATTCGACGTACACCAGATGCAATACCGCTTTCAGAGACGATTTTCAGTAATCCGATATCACCGGTGCGGCGAGCGTGTGTTCCGCCACACAGCTCAATCGAGAAGCCTTCTGAGCCCATCGTCAGTACACGGACTTCGCTGTCATATTTCTCACCGAACAATGCGGTTGCGCCTTTGGCTTTAGCATCGTCGATGTTCATCACTTCGGTGGATACCGGTGTGTTCAAACGAATTTGATCGTTTACGATCGCTTCGACGCGTGCGACTTCATCGGCAGTCATCGCTTCAAAGTGTGCAAAGTCAAAACGCAGACGCTCTGGGTTTACCAACGAGCCTTTTTGCTGAACGTGATCACCTAACACTTCACGTAAAGCGGAGTGCAATAAGTGCGTTGCAGAGTGGTTTAATGCCGTTGCATTTCGCGCAGCCATATCGACTTTTGCGACCACTTTTGCACCTACTTTCACAACACCTTCGGCTACGCTGCCCACGTGCAGGTGGTTTGACTGCTCTTTCGTGCAATCGTTAACGGTGAATTGGCCAAAGTCAGTGCTTAACACGCCCTTGTCGCCCACCTGACCACCGGACTCACCGTAAAACGGCGTATGATCCAGTACAATCACACCTTGCTCACCGGCGCCGAGCTCATTGACAGCGACACCCTCTTTGAAGATCGAAACGATCTCAGAGGTATCTTCGAGTAAGTCGTAACCGGTAAATTCGGTTGTACCGGTAAGCTCAAGCTTGTCGTTGTAATCCACACTGAACGAGCCAGAAGCACGTGCACGCTGGCGCTGCTCTTCCATAGACGCTTCAAAGCCATCCATATCCAGAGTCAGCTCTTGTTCACGAGCCACATCCGCCGTTAAGTCCACTGGGAAGCCGTAGGTATCATACAGACGGAAAACGGTTTCACCAGGGATTACAGAGCCTTCCAGCCCTTCAATCGCTTCGTTCAACAAACGCATGCCATTATCAAGCGTCTTCGCAAACTGCTCTTCTTCTTTGGCAATGATGCGCTCAACCTGTGCCTGCTTTTCTGCCAACTCAGGGTAAGCAACGCCCATCTCTTGAACCAAAGCTGCCACTAACGTGTTGAAGAAACTGCCTTTAGCGCCCAGTTTGTTACCGTGGCGAATGGCTCGACGCATGATACGGCGCAGTACGTAACCGCGGCCTTCATTCGATGGCGTAACGCCATCCACGATCAAGAAGGAGGTCGAACGAATGTGGTCAGCAATAACACGAAGCGACTTGTTATCCAGATCGGTTGTACCTACCGCTTCAGCTGTGGCTTTCAGCAGGTTTTGGAATAGATCAATCTCGTAGTTGCTGTGTACGCTTTGCATCACGGCCGCAATACGCTCAAGTCCCATACCGGTATCGACCGATGGACGCGGTAACGGTGTCATCTCACCGTCAGCAGAGCGGTTGTACTGCATGAAGACCACGTTCCAAATCTCGATGTAACGGTCGCCGTCTTCTTCAGGACTCCCTGGAGGACCACCCCAGATGCCTTCGCCGTGATCGTAGAAAATTTCGGTACATGGACCACAAGGGCCTGTATCACCCATGGCCCAGAAGTTATCTTCGTCCAGTTTGGAGAAACGCTCTGGGTCGACACCGACCTCTTCTTTCCAGATCTTTTCCGCTTCATCGTCGGTGTAGTGCGTGGTGACCCACAGTTTCTCTTTTGGAATCTGCAGCACTTCGGTCAGGAAAGTCCAAGCAAAACGGATGGCGTCTTGTTTAAAGTAATCACCAAAACTGAAGTTACCCATCATTTCAAAGAAGGTATGGTGACGTGCGGTGTAACCGACGTTTTCTAGGTCGTTATGCTTACCACCGGCGCGCACGCAGCGCTGAGCCGTTGTCGCACGCGAGTAAGGACGCTTGTCGTCACCCAAGAACACATCTTTAAACTGAACCATACCGGCATTGGTAAACAGCAGAGTCGGATCATTGGCCGGGATCAATGGGCTGGACGAGACCACTTCGTGGCCTTGTTGATTGAAATAATCCAGGAACGCCTGGCGAATTTCGGCACTAGTCATGTATTTCATAAAGCGGTACGGTTCCACTGACAGTTAAACGCGCTTGTTTTTTATTCAGGGTTACCCTGTATAGCACTGCGCTAATGACATAAAAAATGGGTTCAAGTATATATCGCGGTTAAAAATTGTTCGAATTTTTTTCAAAAAGTGTGTCATAAACCCGCGTATTTACGTGGTTTTTAGAAGAATGGAGCAAGTGGAGGGAACAATCCAGTCAACGATTGTTTAACACGATTAAACAGAGGTTTTTTTGGATTTGGCTATTCCTCGGGAGAGGATTCCATCGCGTAACGAATTTGATCAAACGAGAAGCCACGATTCACCATAAACCGCTGACGTTTTTGGTAACCTTTATAATCCCCTTTTTCTAAAGGCTCTGAAAACTTGCGCTGATACACCGATTTAGCCAGCTCAAACCAGTCGATCTCTTCGCTCTCTTCCGCCTCTTGCATCAAGGCGTTATCCAACCCCTTGCGCTTAGCATCCATTTGTACACGGCGAAGGCCATACCCCTGCTGAGATTTAGAGCGTAACAAAACACCGGCAAAACGCTGATCAGACTGATAGCCGGCTTCTTCAAACTGATCTAAAACGCTTGCGAGCATGACCGCATCGCAGCGCGCAGATAATCGATCCGTGAGCTCCTGACGGGTATATTCACGCCTTGCCAAGTACCCCATTAGGGCCGATTTGATCTCTGCTTCGCTTTCAAGCGGTTTAGGTTCGGATCTCTTTTTCATCATTTTTTAAACATACAAAAAAGGCGCACCCATTGGCACGCCTTTTTAATAGACTGGACCTTACAGTTCCAGTTGACCTTCTTCTTGATCCGCGCCTTTAGCGGCCGGTTTTGGCACGTTCAGTAGCTCTTCGCGCAGAGCCACTTCAATCTCTTGAGCCACGTCTGGGTGCTCTTCTAGGTACTTAGCAGCGTTCGCTTTACCTTGACCGATTTTATCGCCCTTGTAGGAGTACCAAGCACCGGCTTTATCCACCAGCTTTTGCTTCACACCCAAATCGATCACTTCAGCCAATTGATTGGTACCTTGGCCGTACAAAATTTCGAATTCGGCCTGGCGGAACGGTGGCGATACTTTGTTCTTCACCACTTTAACCCGGGTTTCGTTACCGACAACCTCATCGCCCTGCTTCACCGCACCGATGCGACGGATATCCAAACGAACCGATGCGTAGAATTTCAGCGCGTTACCACCGGTTGTGGTTTCAGGGGAGCCGAACATAACACCGATCTTCATACGAATCTGGTTAATGAAGACCAGCAAGCAGTTAGACTGCTTAACATTACCCGTCAGTTTACGCAGCGCTTGTGACATCAAACGCGCTTGAAGACCTACGTGAGAGTCACCCATTTCGCCTTCGATTTCTGCTTTCGGCGTCAATGCGGCAACCGAGTCAACGATGATGACATCAATCGCATTCGAGCGAACCAGCATATCTGTGATTTCAAGTGCTTGCTCACCCGTATCTGGCTGAGACACCAGCAAGTCGTCTACGTTTACGCCCAGTTTTTCAGCGTAGCTTGGGTCCAATGCGTGTTCAGCATCAACGAATGCACAGGTTTTACCTTGGCGCTGCGCTTGAGCAATCACTTGCAGGGTCAGCGTGGTTTTACCCGATGATTCAGGGCCGTAGATTTCGACGATACGGCCAAATGGCAGGCCGCCGATACCAAGTGCAATATCCAAACCCAAAGAGCCGGTCGATACAGCCGGAATCGCTTCGCGTGGCTGATCGCCCATGCGCATCACAGCGCCTTTACCAAATTGACGTTCGATTTGTGATAAAGCGGCATCAAGCGCTTTTTTTCTGTTATCGTCCATATTCAACCCTTTACGCTGCGTGACAATAATACTGTATGAATGGACAGTATTATTGTACCTCGGTGATCGAATTGCAACCTTTAATTATTGAGGATATCCAGTATGCCTTGCAGGGCCGCCTCTACGGTTTGTGCCCTTACTTGAGCACGGTCTCCAGAGAAGCGAAAACAACGGGCTTTATTTAGGTTTTCTGTTGCCCACGCCACCCACACTGTACCCACTGGTTTGGCATCCGTACCACCACCTGGGCCTGCGATACCGCTGACCGCCACACTGATGTTGGCCGCCGAATTGTCCAACGCCCCTTGCGCCATTTCTAACACCACCGCTTCGCTGACGGCGCCGTGGTGATGCAGTGCTTGATCGGATACGCCTAGCATCGACTGCTTGGCATTATTGGAATACGTGATAAACCCCGAATCAAACCAAGCCGAACTGCCAGCAATGTCCGTAATCGCCGAGGCGATCATACCGCCGGTACAGGATTCGGCGGTGGCCATCATCCATGTGCGTGCAAGCAGGGCCCGCCCTACAAGCACCGGTAAATCTTGAGCGCTCATAATCGATCTCTTTTTAATTAGCGATGCGATTTTGGCGTGTTTTGCAGGCAAAAAAAAGGGCGCAGTACCTGCGCCCAAGGGATGACCTACGATAGGCCTAGAGCTTAATCGTTCGTAAACAAGGCATTAGGCTGCAATCAAGCCTTCTGCTGTAACCCACGCTAGGGTTTCATCAACGGCTTTACGCATGATGTCGATGATTTGATCAATCTGAGCTTCAGTAATGATCAGCGGTGGGCACAGTGCCAATGCAGAACCTGCAACCGCACGCGTGATCAAACCGTGGTTCTGACACGCCTGCATCGCGTAGTAGCCCACTGAACCGCCTTGGAAGGCTTGCTTGGTCTCTTTGTTAGCAACCAGCTCAATAGCCGCGATCAAACCTTTACCACGCACTTCACCCACCAGAGGGTGATCATCAAAGGTTTCGTGCAGACGACGCTGCATGTACTCACCCAGCTCAGCCGCACGGCTAAACAGGTTATCGCGCTCGTAAATTTCCAGTGTTTTCAGTGCAACCGCCGCAGCCATTGGGTGGCACGAGTATGTGTAACCGTGACCGAACACACCTACCTGAGTGGTTTGATCGATCATCGCTTCGTAGATATCACCACGAACAGCCGACGCTGAAATAGGCACATACGCCGAGGACAACTGTTTAGCCATGGTCATCAAATCAGGGGATTCGATGTTCATGCTGTTACAGCCAAAGTCACTGCCTGTACGACCGAAACCTGTGATGACCTCGTCCGCCCAGAACAGAATGCCGTACTTGTTCAGGATCGCTTGAACCTTTTCGTAGTAGCCTGCTGGCGGAACGATCACGCCGCTTGCGCCCGTGATAGGCTCAGCAATAAACGCAGCGATGGTTTCTGGGCCTTCGCGCTGGATTAAAGCTTCAAGGTTGCCCGTGATACGGTCCACGAATTGCGCTTCTGTTTCGCCATCAAGACGACCACGCAGGTAGTGAGGCGCATCGGTGCGCAAGATACCCAGCGCATCAAACGGCAGATCAAAATAGGTGTGGTTCGCTTCAAGGCCAGTCAAGCAAGCGGATGCTAGTGTTACACCGTGGTAAGAGCGTTCACGCGCAATGATTTTGCGCTTCTCTGGCTTACCGATGGCGTTGAAGTAGTAACGCAGCATCTTAACGTGAGAGTCGTTTGCATCACTGCCGGAGTTACCAAAGAAGATCTGAGCATCTTTTACAGGCAACATAGAAGAGAGCTTGTCGGACAGTTGCATACCCACTTCGTGCGTTTTACCGCCGAACATGTGCGAGTAAGACAATTGACCCATTTGAGAGGTCGCCGCTTCAATCAAATCTTTGTTGTTGTAACCCAAAGAGGTGCACCACAGACCCGCCATACCTTCGATGTATTGCTTGCCTTGGTTATCGTAAACGTAAACCCCTTCACCACGCGCCAGCGTCATGGTTTCAGTGGCTTTAAAGTTCGTTGTTGGATAAATAATGTGACTCATACTCAAATTCCTCGCCCACCGATTAACGGTTTAGGCCGCCCAGACAGATGTATTTGATTTCCAGGTAATCATCCAGGCCATACTTCGACCCTTCGCGCCCCTGACCGGATTCTTTAACGCCACCAAATGGGATAACTTCGGAGCTGATAGCGGTCTCGTTTACGCCAACCATGCCGTATTCGATACCTTCAGACACACGCCAGATGCGGCCCATGTTTTCAGTGAAGACGTAAGCGGCCAAGCCGAACTCAGTATCGTTCGCCATTTGGATCGCTTCTTCTTCGGTTTTGAACGTGAAGATCGGCGCCACAGGGCCAAAGATCTCTTCACGGAAAACGCTCATGTCTTTCGTGACATTGGTCAAAATGGTGGCTGGGTAGAAGCAAGCCCCTAAATCAGAGCGCTCACCACCGATCACGACTTCTGCACCATCGGCTACCGCATCGGTCACTTTTTGGTGAACATCGTCCACCGCTTTAGCATTGATCAAAGGACCGTGCGTGCTGTCTGCGTTAAAGCCGTTACCGATCTGGAAGGCTTCAACCGCCGCTTTTAACTTCGCTACAAACGCATCGTGTACGGATTCTTGAACCAGAATACGGTTGGTACAGATACAGGTTTGACCTGAGTTACGGAATTTAGAGATCAGTGCGCCGTTGATCGCGATATCAAGGTCAGCATCATCAAAAATGATGATTGGTGCGTTACCGCCCAACTCCATTGAGGTACGCTTCATCGTTTCTGCGCACTGTTTCACCAGTGTTTTACCCACAGGCGTCGAACCTGTGAAGGTCAGCTTTTTAACCGTTGGGTTGCTGGTCATCTCGCCGCCTACCGCACGAGACTGCGCACTTGGTACTACGTTTAAAAGGCCCGCAGGCAAGCCCGCACGCTGAGCCAACTCAGCCAATGCCAACGCAGACAACGGTGTTTCAGCAGCCGGCTTTAATACGATAGAGCAACCCACCACCAGCGCAGGTGCTGCTTTACGGGTGATCATCGCATTCGGGAAATTCCAAGGCGTGATCGCCGCAACCACACCAACAGGCTGTTTGATTACGATACCGCGACGATCTGTCTGTGGTGTCGGGATAACATCACCATAAACACGCTTGCCTTCTTCGGCAAACCATTTGATGTAGGATGCGCCATACTGCACTTCACCACGGGATTCAGCCAGAGTTTTACCCTGCTCTGCCGTCATGATGACCGCCAGATCTTCAACGTTTTCGAGGATCAGCTGATGCCAGCGCTCAAGCACCGCCGAGCGAGCTGAAGCGGATAACGCTTTCCAAGACTGCATAGCACGTTCTGCCGCTTCGATGGCACGGCGAGTTTCGTCGGCACCCATGCTGGCAACGTCGGCAATTTTTTCGCCAGTTGCTGGGTTTAACACCGCAAAAGTTTCGGATTGATCGCCGTCGATCCACTGGCCATCAACGAACGCTTGTGTCTTAAAAAGATCACGATCCTTGAGAGTTAAATTCACTGGTTTTTCTCCGCCAATTATCGGGGTCGCTGCAGCGTGCAGCGTGATTCGATAACGTTAGATAATATTAAGCGCGGGATCAGTAATACCGTTTGATCGCTTACGTTGATCCCGCTAAAACTAAAGGTGTTCTGGCTTAGACTTACGTCTTAGTAGTTGCCGCGCAGAACCAATACGGTGCACTTCGCATGACGCACCACGCGCTCTGCGTTAGACCCAACAAAGTAACTTGCAAGCCCTGGACGACGTGCCATCATCACAATGGCATCCGCCTTGATCTGACGAGACTCTTCCAAGATTTGCTCGTGCGCTGTACCTGCACGAACGTGGCACTCAAAGTCCGCGCCTTCAGGTAAAGCCGTTGCAATCTCCGCTTTGAGCTTACGCTTTAGCTCCTTGCGCGCCTCTTTGTATTGGGCTTCATCGATTTGTGGATACATCGCTTGGTGGATGTGTGTTTCATCCACATACACCACATGGTAATGAGGCGTTGTGACGTCCGATGACAAGTTCACAGCGGCTTTCACCAAGTGCGGGATCTGCTCTGGGTGAGCCATGTCCACGGCGATAATCAAATTGCTGTACATAAGATTACTCCGCCTAATTGTTCATAACCAGATTCGGCAACCACAACACCAAATCAGGGAAGATCATGCAGATGATCAACACCGTTAAATTCAGCAGGATGAATGGAGTTACCGATTTATAAATTTCGCCCATGCCGACTTCCGGTGGCGCGATCCCTTTCAGGTAGAAGAGCGCAAACCCATACGGCGGTGTTTGAACGGCAATTAAGATGTTGATGATCATCAAGACACCGAACCAGATCGGGTCGTAACCGAGTGATACGGCGATCGGTGTAAACAGCGGCGCGCACATCAAGACGATGATGAACTCGTCAATGATGAAGCCAAGCAACAGCATGATGATCTGGAACATGATGATGATCATGATCGGTGGAAGATCCAAACTTTGCGTAAAGCCTGCCACCATCTGCTGAACACCCATCAAGAGATGGAAGTTACTGAACACAGAAGCACCGAAAATAATCCACATCGCCACGCTGACCAAAATACCGGTTTGCAGACCGGCCGCGCGGAACATGTCCACCTTGAAGCGTTTAAAGATCACGGCAAGTAAGAGAGCACCAAACACCCCGATAGCACCGGATTCGGTTGGGGTTGCGATACCACTGATGATGCTACCCAGCACCACGAAGATCAGCAGCATGGACAGGAAGCCATCACGCGCAACACGGAACTTCTCGGTCGGAGAAAGCGCCATATCGCGACGATCTTCTTCACGGATCGGTGCCCATTCTGGGTTTAGACGACAACGAATAACCACGTACGCGATCAGGAAGACCACCATGATCAACGCCGGTACCATCGCCGCCAAGAACATGCGGCCAACCGAGTTTTGAGTGGATGCGGCAAACATGATCATCGGGATGCTTGGCGGGATTAAGATCCCCAAGCCACCGCCGGCCATGATGACACCCAGCGCCAAACGCTTGTTGTAGCCACGTTCTAGCATAGGACGAAGCGCAATACTGCCGGAGGTCATGATGCCTGCGCCGATGATACCCACCATCGCGCCGATCATAGAACACACCAAAATAACGCTGATCGCCAAAGAGCCACGCACTTTACCCAGCACCATCTGGCTGGCTTTAAACATCGCATCGCCAATGCCGGATTTGGTCAGCAACTGCCCCATGTAGATGTACAAAGGGATCGCCAACAAGATAAAGCTAAAATAGGTCGCTTCAACGGTGGTCGGAATCACGTTAAACAGAGCATCGCCCCACGTGTAATAACCCACCGCCATCGCAATACCGCCCAAGGCCAAACCAACGGGTGCGCCCAAGGCAAAGAAAATCAGAATACCGAGCAACAGGATGCCGGTTAACAACTCAATACTAATCATCTGTGTCGTCATCCTTTGTTGGAACCAGAGCATTGCCTGTGATCAGCTGATACACATCAGACACCATGTCACGGCCTAATTGCGCAATGAACAAACCGGCCGCAATCACCATCATGATCCAGAAATGGAACATCGGCGGCGCCCACTCACTTTGGGTGCGGTAGTTGTATTCAATCGCCTCTTCGTATTTTCCAAAGCTCATTTTGCAAACGAGAATCAGGAAGAAAATACCCAACACATAGGAGATCAAGTTAAAAACTCGACGCGTATTGGGTGAGACTTTTAAGTAAAGGATGTCGACATTGATGTGCGCTTTTTTCTGGTGAGCGTAAGCTCCGCCAAGCGCGGCAATGTACCCGAATAAAAAGAGTGATAAGTCATACGCCCAGATGGTTGGGCGGCCCAGAAAGTAGCGGGAAAACACTTCGTAGATAACGACAGCCGCTAAAGCGGGCATCAAATATCCAGCCAGTTTGCCAGCCACCATAACGACAAAGTCGATGACCTGACACAGACGTCTTAAGCCGAGAGTGATCATTATTAGAAACCGTTGTGAGCATGCAAGAGGGGCATGCCAGATTGCAAAGAACCGTCTTTCAAACGAAAGATAGCTCCGAGGCAATGCCTAGGAGCTATCCAGATCAGGAGAGTATTACTGCTGTTTCAGGATATCGATCAGCTGCTTGCTGTATTTATCCTGAGCGGAGTACTCGTCGTACAAAGAAGCACCGGCTTCAGCCCACGCTTTTTTGTCAGCGTCAGATGGTTCTGGGCTCCACTGAAGACCTTTTTCTTCCATCTCTTTAACCGCTTCAGCTTCCCATTGCTTAGACTTAGTCAGCTGCTCTTCGGCGTGAGTGATGGTGGCATCTTTAACCGCTTTTTTCAGGTCATCTGGAAGCTTGTTCCAAGCGTTACGGTTAACGATGATTGGCAGTACTTGTGCACCTGCCAGTGGCAGTTTGTACATGTATTTTGCAACTTCAACGTGGTTACCATCGCGGTGATCGATCATGTTAGAACCAATGGAACCGTCGATAACGCCTGTTGCCAGAGAAGTGTAGATTTCGCTCCATGCCAAAGACACTGGAGAGGCGCCCAAGTTACGCAGGAACTTACCGTAAGCGCCTGGCGCACGAATCTTCAAGCCTTTGAAATCTTCAACAGAGTTGATTGGCTTCTTAGTGATGATGTAAACCGCAGGCTGGATGTAAGGCTCCAACCATACTAGGCCTTGTGAGCCGTAAGCTTCAGTCAGGACTTTATCCCAACCTTTTTCGTGGAACAGGCTGTACAGTTCGTCTGGGTTATCAGTACCGCCTGGCAGACCGATCTCAACCACACCTGCTGGCAATTCACCGGCATGCATAGATTGGAAAGGCGCACCCATAGTGATCAGGCCAGACTTGGTTGCACCGAGCAAACCTGCTGTACCAACACCTTCACCTGAGTAAAGCACTTGAACTGCGATACGACCATCGGAGTTTTTCTCGATGTTCTTCGCAAGGTCTTCGTAGATTTCACCGAAAGCGGTGCCACGACCGTACAGGTTACCAAAGCGCCAGTTGTATTCCGCCGCTTCAACTTCAGAAGAAACAGAGGTCATACCTACCGCACTTACACCCATGGCTAATGCCAATGCAGAGGCAGACAATTTTTTCTTCAATTTATGGACTGTTTTCAACATGATTCAGTACCTATTCCGTTTTAGTTTTATAGTGTTCAATTGCGTGCTGAGTTGGATCGTTCCAAAAAAAAATGGTCTATTAAATTAGATACCTTCTACGTAAAGGTTTATGACACCTAACGTAAAAACCCGATTTTCCCACAAACCACTCTTTTTGGGGGATTCTCGTTTTTTTGGTATCTTTCTTGCTGATGTTTGCGGTTAACTTGCCGCATTATCTTTTAGTCTAATGTGAGTGCAAACCACTCTGGAGTGTAAGATGGCGGCTAAAAAAACCTTCTCATTGGGCCAGCTAGGCGACTATGAGATTAAGCAGTTAAAGGTCTTTAAAACCGTAGTCGATTGCGGTGGCTTTGCCGCTGCTGAAACACGCTTAAATATCTCGCGTCCTACCATCAGCATCCACATTGCGAACCTCGAATCCCGCCTTAATTTGACCTTGTGCAAACGCGGGCGAAGCGGCTTTTCGTTAACCGAAGAAGGGGCCGTGATTTACGAGCAAACCGAAAAGCTTTTGGACATGCTCGAAGGGTTTCGAAACACCGTTAATAATCTGTGCAACCACCCCAGCGGCCAGCTAAAAGTGGGGCTTAGCGATACTTTCAGTACCGATCCTAGGTGTATGATCCCTGAAATCATCCGCAACTTTTCCGATAAGGCCGAAGATGTCGAATTGGTGATCAGTGTTGAGCAGATGGCCACCATGGAATTGATGGTACTGAACGATGAGCTCGACATTGCGCTGATTCCCTATCACCGCAAACTAGAAGGGCTTAACTACATTCACCTGTTCACGGATGAGTGCTACTTATATTGCGCCAAAGAAAGCCCCCTATTTGACCTGCCGGAAGCAGCACTGACCGAAGAGATCATCAACGCAACCCCGTTAGTGCACGCAGGCTTAAAACCCCACGACGCCATCTATCAAATGCTCTCAGAAATGAACCCATCTGGTGTGTCGTACCACTATGAATCTCGCATCGCGATGCTCCTTTCTGGGTACTACATCGGTTTTTTGCCCCAAAATATTGCACAACCTTACTTAGAACAGGGCGTTTTACGCGTGCTGCACCCTGATACCAAACATTACTCGTTGGGCGCTGCGACCATCAGTAAAAAAAGCACCCAACCGAACCGGGCGCGGGATTTATTCCTCGAGTCCGTACGGGATCAATTTTCCCAGATGGAAAACCCAGCCCCTTACTGATCTGATACCTATCTGTTTTTAAGAGCCTTTTGTTTAAAAAGGCTCTTTCTCTCTATTCAGCTTGTCAAACATACATCCAGGCGTGTTTGACACCATCGCCCCCCCTACTTAACTCATTCTATAAACCACTGTTTTTAAATTGAGCAGGCTTTATCAATGAGTAATGCAACCAACGAGTAAGTTGTCCCCACCATCAACATGAACGAAACGGATGTCATCGCTTATGTTCAGGGCATCAATAACAACCAAGCGGTCATCGAGTTTAATTTAGATGGCACGATTTTGAGCGCCAACGAGCTGTTTCTTGAAACCGAGGGCTATAGCGCGAAAGAGATGGATCAGAAGCATGGGGTTGTTATCCTAAAACTCATGAGCATTGATGAGGTGACCGCCGAAAAGCTGCAAAGCGCAAATCGAAGCGGCATCATGAATTTACAAGCCTGCTCAGATGGGTGGTCCTATACCAGTATTGGTGCACAAGAGCAAAAACGAATGTGTCCTATCTTTGACCTTTCATGGTTAGCCAAAAGCTTACTCTAAACCGCTTAGATCACCGAACAAAGGTCAAACTTAAACCACCTGCTATTTATAGGCATTAAAAAAGGCTCTTTCGAGCCTTTTCGCGTGTAGCTTGGTTTAGATATTTTCCATTTTTTTCTGTTGTCGTAACAAGTCCGAAATCATGTCCGACACACTGTTGGCGCCTTTTTGGATGTCCGTCATTTTGTGGGTCGCGTCCTCTATAAACTTGCCACTGTGGGATACTTGATCCTTCACAGAGTCCATACTCTTGGTTGCACGCCCTGTTAGGTCGTTGTTGATCTTAACCATGTTTTCAACCTCGATCGTTGAAGACGATGTCCGCGCAGCCAGCTGACGCACCTCATCCGCAACCACGGCAAACCCTCGGCCATGATCACCGGCACGCGCCGCCTCAATCGCCGCATTCAACGCCAATAAGTTGGTTTGGTCGGCGATGCTACTGATGGTTGTTACAATTTGAGAGATATCTTTGGATTGTTGATTCAAACGCGTGATCAGATCTGCGGCTTGATCAACCTCATTTGTAATCGAGTGTGAAGCAGACAAACTTCCTTGCATTATTTCCATACACTCGACGGCTAACGCCGCATTGGATACAGAGGTTTCACTTGCTAGCTCGGCCGCGTTGCGGAAGGCTTTATCTTGATTCACCCGCTCAGTAATGTCCGAGGCAAACTTAATTACCTTATAGACTTTACCTCTCTGATCAAAGATCGGGTTATAGGTCGCCTCTAACCATAAGGTCTCGCCGAATTTGTTTTTGCGCTCAAACTGACCGCCCTGAAACTGCCCCGCCGCAAGCTTCGACCAAAAACTTGGGTTTTCTTGGTAGAAGGAGTCATAACAAAACATTTTGTGATGTTGGCCACGAATCTCATCCAAGGTGAAGCCCACCGCGCTTAGGAAGTTATCGTTGGCTGTCAAGATTTCGCCTGCCGGGGTAAACTCAATTACCGCCATCGATTTGTTCAACGCTTCTTGACGCGCTATCTGAGACATCAACTTGTTACGTTCCACCGTGATGTCGCTGGCAAATTTCACGACTTTGACGACTTCGCCATTCATTTCAATCGGGAAGTAAGTGGCTTCTAGCCACATCTCTTCGCCCGCTTTGTTTTTACGTTTGAAGACACCTTTTTTAGCAATACCACGACCAAGTTCCCCCCAGAAGCTCTGATACTCAGGTGAGTTCAACAC
The DNA here is from genome assembly GCF_056160565.1 of Neptunomonas sp. ABH4_499. NCBI lineage: Bacteria > Pseudomonadati > Pseudomonadota > Gammaproteobacteria > Oceanospirillales > Oceanospirillaceae > Neptunomonas > Neptunomonas sp. ABH4_499. The sequence continues at coordinate 94,716 of NZ_JBSWXK010000003.1, forward strand.
CTCCTGAGGGCAAAACATACGGTGATGTTGGCCTTTGATCTCATCCAATGAGTAACCAACTGCACCTAAAAAAAGCGCATTAGCATCGACAATCGTTCCATCCGGTTCAAACTCGATGGTTGCAATGTTGCGCTTAATCGCATCAATAAAGCCAGCTTGTTCTGCAATTACCTGAGACGCAGCTGAGCGAACGTTCTCTTTAGCAGGGGTAGACCGATTACCGAAAAACATTGAGAGCTCCTGAAATTTTCAGAGAAACCTTGAAGGAGAATCCGTTCGCCAGATCGAATTTGTGTTTGTTATAGATCAAGTTAGACGCTCACGGCAAAAAAGCAACTTCAAGATTGTTCAGTTTCTGTTCATATTTGCATACACTAAGTCTGTAAATAACCTACATCGGCTGATCAGGAGTTTCCTTTATAGAATAAATGTATGAAAAGTAAGGGGATATGTAAGGTAAAAACATCGCCTGACTAAAGCGGCATCATTCGGACATTATTTCTTTACTGATGAATATCACTCTTAACTTTCCCTATCTCTGTTCCCACCTTCACCGGTTTGCTACCCTATGCGGCACTTTTAGATCGCCCGTAAACGCCGAGTAAAGAGCAACACAGATGTCTCAACAACACACCCCTATGATGCAACAGTACTTCAAGATCAAAGCGGATTATCCGCACCAATTGGTCTTCTATCGCATGGGGGATTTTTACGAGCTGTTCTACGACGATGCTAAAAAAGCCGCCGCGCTGCTGGACATTTCATTAACCGCTCGCGGTAAATCAGGGGGCGACCCCATCCCGATGGCGGGCATCCCTCACCACGCGGCCGAGGGTTACATCGCGAAAATCGTTCGGGCGGGTGAGTCGGTTGTGATCTGCGAGCAATACGGAGACCCAGCCACCAGCAAAGGGCCTGTTGAGCGTAAAGTTGCCCGGATCGTCACACCGGGTACCCTAAGCGATGAAGCGTTTTTGGATGAGTCGCGCGATAACATCTTAATGGCGATAGATCACCATCAAGAACGTTTTGGGGTATCGCTTGTGGATATCAGTACCGGCCGATTCAGCTTGATGGAATTGGACGATCAAGAGGCCCTCTTTGCCGAGCTTGAGCGGCTAAAGCCTGCCGAGATTCTGTACAACGACGATACGCCATTGAACAGCTTGCTCGCACAGCGCAAAGGCTTGCGTAAGCAGCCGCCTTGGAATTTCGAGCAGGAAACCGCCGAACGCTTACTGTGCCAGCAATTTAACACCCAAGATTTAGGCGGTTTTGGCATTGAGAATATGCCATTAGCCATCGGGGCAGCCGGCTGCTTACTGCAATACGCCAAAGACACCCAGCGCTCGGCATTGCCGCACATTCGTCGCTTGTTGATCGAGCAACGTTCGGAGTCCGTGATTCTGGATGCGGCCACTCGTAAAAACCTTGAGATCGATCAAAACCTATCCGGCGGCCGTGATAACACCTTAATCAGCGTTCTTGATACCACAGCAACCGCAATGGGCAGTCGTATGCTGCGCCGCTGGTTGAACAAGCCACTACGCGATATGAACACCCTACTCGATCGCCAAGAGGCGATTCAGTGGTTTATTAATGATTACCGCTTTGAGCCGTTACACAGCACCTTAAAGGGTATTGGCGACATCGAGCGAATCCTATCGCGTGTGGGCCTAGGTTCTGCACGTCCACGCGATCTTGAACGCCTTCGCGATGCGCTCGCAAAGTTACCGGATCTACAAGGATTACTGGAGCACGCTCAGCGCCCGCAATCGGTATCGAACCTCTCAACAATGATCAGCGATTTTCCAGAACAAGCTGAGCTTCTGGCCCGCGCCATCATTGATAATCCACCGGTGGTGATTCGAGATGGCGGCGTCATTGCCGATGGTTACGATGCCGAACTTGATGATCTTCGCAACATTAGCGAAAACGCCGGTGAGTACCTGATTAAGCTTGAACAACAAGAGCGTGAACGCACCGGGATTGCGACGCTAAAAGTGGGATATAACCGAGTCCACGGCTACTTTATCGAGATCAGCAAAGGCCAAGCAGAAGACGCGCCGGTGGAGTACATCCGCCGTCAAACACTGAAAAACGCCGAGCGATTTATCACCCCAGAGCTCAAAGCCTTTGAAGATAAAGCGCTCAGTGCCAAAAGCCGCGCCCTTGCCCGCGAAAAGGCCCTCTATGATGAGCTGATCGAAACCCTTGCGACGCACTTACCGCAACTGCAAGACTGCGCACACGGACTGGCCGAGCTAGATACCCTGTGCACGCTCGCCGAGCGGGCCGATACTTTGCATTTTTGCGCGCCAAGTCTTAAGCAAACGCCGCAATTAAGCATTGTTCAAGGTCGCCACCCGGTGGTCGAATCGGTTTTGGATACGCCGTTTGTCTGTAATGATCTCTCGATGGACCCGGAGCGTCGAATGTTGATCATCACAGGTCCGAACATGGGTGGTAAATCCACCTACATGCGTCAAGCGGCACTGATTGCGTTATTGTCTCATATCGGAAGCTATGTCCCCGCCGAGCAAGTCACCATTGGGATCATGGATCGAATCTTTACCCGTATGGGCTCATCCGATGATTTGGCCGGTGGCCGATCAACCTTTATGGTTGAAATGACCGAAACCGCCAACATCCTCCATAATGCCAGCGAAAACAGCTTAGTTTTGATGGACGAGGTGGGTCGAGGCACAAGTACCTTTGATGGTCTGTCACTCGCGTGGTCTGCAGCAGAATACCTAGCCCGCGAAATTAAAGCCTTTACGTTGTTTGCGACGCACTACTTTGAGCTGACCGCATTACCAGAACAACAAGAAGGTGTCTTTAACGTGCACCTGACCGCCCTTGAGCACAACGACTCTATCGTCTTTATGCACGAGGTTCAGGAAGGTCCTGCCAGTCAAAGTTATGGCTTACAGGTCGCTCAGCTTGCGGGTGTTCCGAACCATGTAATCCAACAAGCCAAGGCCAAGCTGCATCAGTTGGAATCAGACTCCGTACATCAGGTGTTGGAGGCAACACCGCCGCCTCCGGTCCAATCTGACCTCTTTACGGCGCCCACCCACGCTGTGGTTGAACGCCTGAAAGAGATCGACCCTAATGATTTAACTCCTAGACAGGCGTTAGAGCTGCTATATTCAATGAAAGAACAGCTCTAACAACCTGCAGGAGGTCAACCATGACCTACGTCGTCACACAGAACTGCATTCGCTGTAAATACACCGATTGCGTCGAAGTATGTCCGGTTGATTGCTTTTACGAGGGGGATAACTTTTTGGTTATCCACCCCGATGAGTGCATCGATTGTGGGCTATGCGAGCCTGAATGCCCCGCCAGTGCGATCTTTCTGGATGATGATGTGCCAGATGATCAACAGATTTTCATTGATCTGAACGCGGAACTCAGTGAGGTATGGAATAACATTCCTCTGCGAAAAGCGCCGATGGAAGACGCCGAGCAGTGGAACGGCAAGCCGAATAAACTGACCTACTTGATCAAAGAAGCCAGCCTTCGCGCTAGTTGATTGAACAAAGTCACCTAAACAAAAGCCGGTTTAAAAACCGGCTTTTGTCTTAGCGAAGTAAGTCTTCTGAAGAGAGGCCATTGCTCTCTACGATGTCTCGGAGTTTACGTAACGCTTCCACTTGAATCTGGCGAACTCGCTCACGGGTTAACCCGATCTCGGAACCCACCTCTTCAAGTGTGCTCATCTCGTAACCGCGCAAACCGAATCGACGGGAAAGCACTTCGGAGTGTTTCTCCGGCAGCATATCCAGCCACTTTTCCAAGTTACCACTGATGTTGTTTTTCTGCAGCAAGATAGCCGGATCAGACGAATCAACATCGGCGATGGTCTCGATCACTGGCTTGTCAGAGTCGCCCATTGGCACATCAATGGAAGAGACACGCTCATTAAGGCCCAGCATCTTCTGTACGGTTTCTACCGGTTTGCAGACTGCATCGGCGATCTCTTCCGCTGATGGCTCATGATCCAGCTTTTGAGACAGTTCACGTGCAGCGCGCAGGTACACATTCAACTCTTTAACCACATGAATGGGCAGACGAATCGTACGTGTTTGGTTCATGATCGCACGTTCGATCGTTTGACGAATCCACCACGTGGCGTAGGTCGAGAATCGGAAACCACGCTCTGGGTCGAACTTTTCGACCGCACGAATCAAGCCTAAGTTACCCTCTTCAACCAGATCCAATAAAGTCAGACCTCGGTTGATGTAACGTCGGGAAATTTTAACCACTAAGCGCAAGTTACTTTCGATCATGCGCTTACGAGCCGCTTCATCACCCTTGAGTGCCAAACGGGAGTAGTAGACCTCCTCCTCGGCGGATAACAAAGGGGAGAAACCAATCTCGTTTAAATAGAGTTGGGTTGCATCCAACGACTTGGCGTTCATCAGGTCTTTATGAGCTAAACTGCCGCGGCCTCGGCCACCATTTAGGATCTCGGGTGAGTCATCCTGATCATCGTCATCATTGTCGTTATCGGCATCAAATTCCATATCGGTGACATCGTCCTCGACACCCTCGAAGATAATTTCGTCTTTGCCACCCTTTCGCTTATCACTGGTCGCCATCACAGTTGTCACCTTTATGCATCCGATATTTTTATTATTTACCTGTTGGGTAAATACCGTAGCGGATCAACCGGCTTCCCATCCTTGCGAATCTCGAAGTGAAGCATGGTACTAACTGCCCCGCTATTACCTATTTCGGCAATTTTTCCACCAACCTTAACAAAATCGTTCTCTTTCACGAGAATTTTGCTGTTGTGGGCGTAAGCACTTAAGTATTCCTGATTGTGGTTAATAATAATTAGATTCCCGTAGCCATGAAGGCCATTGCCAGCATACACCACTTTTCCGGATGCAGCTGCAAATACTGGATCACCCGTACGACCGGCTAAGTTAATGCCCCGGTTTAAGTCTCCTTTGGATGAGAAACGGCTTAATAACCGACCGGATGCGGGCCAACGCCACTGAACCTTAGTATTGGCTGGCACAGCAGAGGCCGTCTGCGTTTTAGGGACACTGGCCACTTTGACAGGCGTCTTGCTACTGGATGCGCTTTTGCTGCTAGACGTACTTGAGCGGGAAACCGTCGCCGACGTTGAAGCCTTTGATGACGAGGCCTTAGAGGACGATGAGGCACTGGAGCTCTGACTGCGTGTGTTAGATGACGCCACCTGTGTGGATGACCTTGTCGGGGAGGCCTTTAACGTTAACACCTGACCTACATAGATGGTGTAGTTATTACGAATGTTGTTGTTACGCGCTAAAGCTCGATAGTCTAAACCATAGCGAAAGGCGATTGAGTATAAGGTGTCCCCTCGGCGTACTCGGTACTCATTAGGGGCGACGGGGGTTTGTACTTGACCGCCACGTACAATCTCAACACGGCGATTTTGGTTAACGGAAAGGTCCGTTACCGGCGCATAACCTGAGGAGCACCCCACTAATAACACCACCAGCATCGCCATCAAAGAGCGATAGGGCTTGATCGGTGTTGGAAGTACTCGATAGAGCCATGCTGTCGGTCGCGTCATATCCTCACTCAGTTCTGATCTCGATCGATCCACAATACCAATACAAGACCGACCGCAAAAGCCGCTAAGGCGTAGACGAAGTACGCTTCATGCCCTGTCATCACAGTATAGTTGAATGGCGAGATGTTCTCTTGCACCAGTGGGATTTGATCACCATGACGATCCACCGTGTAAGAGGTGGTGTACTTCCAAGGCCACACTTTATTTAATGAGCCAAGTAAAAAGCCCGACATAACAGCCAGCGTCGGAATGCGGTAGTGTGAAAAGAGCCAATGCAGGACGTGGGAAAACATCAGTAATCCGCCCACAGCTCCGAGCCCGAACAAACCGATGATGGTCAGATCAAACGCTTTAACCGCCATCAACACCGTGCTGTACATTCCAAGTAGCAGCAAGATAAATGAGCCAGAAATGCCCGGTAAGATCATGGCGCAAATAGCGATGGATCCTGAGAGCAACACCATTAATGGCGTCGCTTCAACCTGTGTCGGTGATACCGAGGTAATCCCATAGGCAATAAGACCACCGGCAATGAACAAAGCGCTGTTGGTCGCATTCCATGTGGGGATGTGGCGCGCAATCGACCAGGTTGATGCCAAGATCAGACCAAAGAAAAACGCCCAAAGAATCTCGGGATAGTTGCTGAGCATGTACAGCACGGCCGAGGCCAGAGCGACAATACTGATCCCGATACCGGCCACCAAGGCCAGTAGAAAACTACCATTAATGTGCTGCCAAAACGCTTTAGGCCCTTGTTTGAATAAAATGCCTAACGCCGCTGGGTTGCATTGCCGAATGCTGTAAATCAGCTCTTCATAAATGCCGGTAATGAACGCGATGGTTCCGCCAGAAACACCCGGGACGGCATCCGCAGCCCCCATCATCATTCCCTTGATTAACACCCAAACATATTCGACCAGACTCCGCTGTTGTCTCACGTACTACCTCAATCAATGACCTGTAGGGCGCTTATATCGCCGCTCTATCCTTAGCGAACCGTACCCGAGAGTAACGGCACAAATTTAACGTCCTCAAGCACGTGCGTTTCAAACTGCTTTTCTGACACACGCACAATACGTTGAAGTGACTGCTGATCACCCCCAACGGGAATCAATAATCGACCACCGACGGCCAACTGTTGAAGCAACTCCTCTGGGACGTGATCCGGTGCGGCCGTCACGATGATCCCATCAAAAGGCGCCATGGATGGCCAGCCCATTCCACCATCGGAGTGTTGAAGCTGAATATTTCTGAGCCCAATCTGACGAAAACGTTCCCGGGCGCGATCCTGAAGCGGTTTAATGCGCTCGGCGGAATACACTTTATCCACCAGCTGAGACAACACCGCTGTTTGATATCCAGACCCTGTACCAATCTCAAGCACCTGCTTAAGCGGGCCATCGGAGAGCAGTTCTTCAGTCATTTTGGCGACGATGTAGGGCTGAGAAATCGTTTGGTTAAAACCAATCGGCAGAGCGGTATCTTCGTACGCTCGATGAGACAACGCCTCATCAATAAAGAGATGACGCGGTGTATTCAGGATAACCTCTAACACCGACTCATCGGAAATGCCTTGCTCTTTCAGGCGGTTAATGAGCCGCTCGCGTGTGCGGCGTGAGGTCATACCGATGCCCTGAAACACAATATCATTCACGATAAGCTCTCCAACCACTCCCCCAGGTGCTCCATTGAGGAATAGAGTGTCATATCTATGTGTAAGGGTGTGATCGATACAAATCCTTGTTCGATCGCGTAAAAGTCAGTGCCTTCATCTTTATCAACGGCATCACCCGCGCCAGCGACCCAATAGCGGATCTTACCGCGAGGGTCAGTTGCCGCCTCAGGAATCCCTGCAGCCGCTCGGTGCCCCAAACGCGTCAGATGAATACCTTTGATTTCATCCAAAGGAAGGTCAGGCACGTTCACATTAAGAACGGTTCTAGGGGGCAGCTCCAAAGAGGCGATGTTCTGGACGATGGTTTTAACGATCTCTGCCGCCGTTTCATAATGCTTGGGGTAATGGCTCGCCAGCGATACCGCAATCGGTGGGTAGAGCAAAGCACGCCCTTCCATCGCGGCCGCGACGGTACCAGAATACAGCACATCATCGCCTAAATTTGCCCCAGCATTAATACCAGAAACCACCATGTCCGGCTTATCACCAAACAAACCGGAAATGCCCATGTGAACACAATCGGTGGGGGTGCCATTCAGGCTAATAAAGCCGTTTTCCAGTGTGTGTGCTTCTACAGGACGATCCAAGGTCAGTGCATTACTGGCACCACTTCGGTTTCGATCTGGGGCCACCACGGTGGCGTTAGCAATTTGGCTCATCGCTTTTTCTAAAGCGGCGATGCCCGGTGCAAACACACCGTCATCGTTTGACACTAAGATCGTTTTCATTACGATGCCTCAGCTTGACTCACGTCGCACAATTCCCTGAGTACAGTGGTTGCAAATGCACCCGCTGGAAGCGAAAAGTGCACAACCCACTGACCTTCTTGTTCTTTTTCAACACGCAGACCTTCAGGATACAAAACGGCCGCGCGTCGCTCCTGATTAAGTCCTAGGTGTTCTAATCGTTCGAGTATTTCAGCGTACGGGGCAAGCGTCGATGCTTCAAAGGCTTTTGCATCAGCGTCAACCAGTGAGCGACCTCGTCCCCACAAAGGCGCGGTCAGTAAAATATCGCGGTTCTTGAGACGATCTTCAAGCTCTGTATCCACTTGATCTGCCACAAAAACACTGTTCGAACCGTTCAACATCATGACATCCCCCGCCATCGGGGTTGAAAACAGTCCTTTTTGGATACGTTCTGAAATCAGATGATTAAAGACCCACGAACGCACCGCCGAGATGTACAAGCCTTTTTTGTGACGCTGACGCTCTTGATATTCCCCTTTTAACAGCGCAATACCCTTATCTAAATTGCCACCGTGATGACCAAAGCGCTGCTCGCCAAAGTAGTTAGGCACGCCGTTTTTAACCTGCTCGACTCGGCTTAAAAAGTCCGCTTCGTTGGTTAAGTTGCGCAAGCGAATCGAAAAGCGATTCCCGGCAAGGTTACCTAAACGCAGCTTTCGTGGGTGACGTTTAAAGTCCAACACCTCAATGGTATCGCGGTTAAACATCTTCCAATTCAAAAGCCTGGTGCCAGGGAAGCGCACACAAAACCATTGTTCAGTCACCGCATGACGGTCTTTTTTACCGGCGTAGCTCACATCCTTAGGCGGCACCTGAGCAAAATTCGCCAGTTGTCGTGCAACCCAATCGGTGTTTTCTCCGGTTTTACGAATCCGAATAAAGACGTGCTCCCCTTCGCCTTCTGGCTCAAAAAGAGGGATCTCGCACACTTGGAAATCGTCAGGTTCGGTGCGGATAATGGCCGTAGATGCAGGAGGGGATGATAGATATGCGTAATCAGTCGGCAGGGACATCAGCCTGTTCACTCTCTCGTTGATGGGGGTTAACCAGTTGATAGAAGGTTTCCCCTTCTTTAACCATGCCCTGGCCGCTTCGGGCGCGCTCCTCAATCGCTGAGGTGCCTTTTTTAAGATCGTTGACTTCGGCCTCTAACTGCTTATTTCGAAGCTGTAGACGGTCGTTCTCTTTCTTTTGATCTGCAATCTGAGCTTGTAATTCGGTGATTTGACGAACATTCGCTTCACCAAACCAAAGACGATACTGAAGCGCACACAATAAAAGAATTAACAGTGCTAAAAACCAACGCAACAGAGTTTCCTCAGAGTCTAAAAAGGGGGCCAAAGCCCCCTTTCATTGGGTCGTGTGACTTACGCCTGACCCTTGATTTCTGAACGACCTTTGTAGGTCGCTTTTTCGCCCAGCTCTTCTTCGATGCGAAGCAGACGGTTGTACTTAGCAACACGGTCTGAACGGCACAAAGAACCGGTTTTGATTTGGCCTGCAGCCGTACCAACCGCCAAGTCAGCGATGGTGGTGTCTTCGGTTTCGCCTGAACGGTGAGAGATAACAGCCGTGAAGCCTGCATCTTTCGCCATCTGGATAGCATCCAGCGTTTCAGACAAAGAACCGATCTGGTTGAACTTGATCAGGATCGAGTTACCGATGCCTTGCTCAATACCACGGCTCAGGATTTTAGTGTTGGTTACGAACAGGTCGTCACCCACCAGCTGTACTTTGTCACCGATCTTTTGAGTCAGACCAGCCCAACCTTCCCAGTCAGACTCATCCATACCGTCTTCGATCGATACGATTGGGTAGTTTTCAGTCAACTGCGCTAGGTAATCCGCAAAACCGGCGGCATCGAAGACTTTGCCTTCGCCAGACAGATCGTACTTACCGTCTTTGTAGAACTCAGAAGACGCACAATCCAGAGCCAGAGTGATGTCTTTACCCAACTCGTAACCTGCTTTAGCGATCGCTTCTTTGATGACAACCAAGGCTTCTTCGTTCGATGCCAGGTTAGGTGCAAAGCCACCTTCGTCACCTACGGCTGTGTTCAGGCCTTTGCTTTGCAGCACAGATTTCAGCGCGTGGAAGATCTCAGCACCACAACGCAGCGCGTCAGAGAACTTAGTGAAGCTTACTGGTTGAACCATGAACTCTTGGATATCAACATTGTTATCCGCGTGCTCACCACCATTTAAGATGTTCATCATAGGGACTGGCAAAGAGTATTGGCCAGACGTGCCGTTGATGTCCGCAATGTGCGCGTACAACGGGATGCCTTTTTCAGTCGCCGCCGCTTTTGCAGCTGCCAATGAAACCGCCAGAATCGCGTTCGCACCAAAGTTTGATTTGTTTTCAGTGCCGTCCAGTTCCAACATTTTGTTGTCCAGCGCGCGCTGATCCGTTACATCCATGCCAGTCAGAGCTTCACGGATAGGACCGTTAACCGCAGCAACGGCTTTCAGAACACCTTTACCCAGGTAGCGAGATTTGTCTCCATCGCGAAGCTCCAACGCTTCACGAGAACCTGTAGACGCCCCAGACGGGGCACATGCTGTGCCGATAACGCCGGATGCCAGAATCACATCCGCTTCAACCGTTGGGTTACCACGAGAATCCAACACTTCACGTGCTTTGATGTTGGCGATCTGTGCCATTCTATTACTCTCCAGTTTTCCTATAACACCGTTGTTCTTTTATTACGCGGACTGGCGGCGAGATTGCTCGGCCACTGCAGCTTCAATGAAGCCTTGGAACAATCCATGTCCATCGCGCGGTGAAGACGTGAATTCCGGGTGGAATTGGCACGCCACAAACCAAGGATGATCTGGGACTTCGACGACTTCTACGAGCTCACCGTCGACCGAACGACCCGAAATGATCAAACCGGCTTCCTCAAGAAGAGGAACATAGTTGTTATTGACTTCAAAGCGATGACGGTGACGCTCTTTGATCTCGGTTTCACCGTAAGAGCGCGCAGCAACGGAGCCCTCTTTCAGGTGACAGATCTGAGCACCCAAGCGCATGGTGCCGCCCAAATCGGTCGACTCATTACGCACTTCTTTATCGCCATCTTCCGTGATCCACTCAGTGATCAGACCAATCACAGGGTGTTCAGCGGACTTATCGAATTCTGTTGAGGTTGCACCGGCCAAGTTTGCCACATGACGAGCAAACTCGATCACGGCAACCTGCATACCCAAGCAGATGCCTAAGTAAGGGACTTTGTTCTCGCGCGCGTATTTAACGGCCGCAATTTTGCCCTCTACGCCACGCTCACCGAAACCACCCGGCACCAAAATAGCGGAGGCGTCTTTAAGGATATCAACGCCTTCACGCTCGATGCGTTCTGAGTCGATGTATTCAATCTCAACTTTCTTACGCAGTTTGATACCCGCATGCGAGATCGCTTCGATCAAGGATTTGTACGCATCCAGCAGCTCCATGTACTTACCGACCATGGCGATCTTAACGTGACCGTCTGGGTTCAGGTGTGCATCAGCAACATCCGCCCATTCCGTCAAATCGGCCGCAGGTGCGTCTAGGTTGAAGCGTTCAACCACGATATCATCCAAACCTTGTTCGCACAGCATACGTGGGATGTTGTAAATGGTATCGGCATCCGGCATCGAAATCACCGCGCGCTCTTCAACGTTGGTGAACAACGAAAGCTTACGACGTGAAGAATCAGGGATCGGCTGCTCAGCACGGCACACCAAAATATCTGGCTGAATACCAATCGAGCGCAGCTCTTTCACAGAGTGCTGAGATGGCTTGGTTTTGATCTCACCGGCTGTCGCAATGTAAGGCACCAGTGTCAGGTGCATGAACATCGCACGAGAGAAACCAAGCTCAGCCTTCATTTGACGAACGGCTTCTAGGAACGGCTGGGATTCAATGTCCCCCACAGTACCGCCGATCTCGACCAATGCGACATCGGCATCCCCAGCACCTTCGATAACACGACGCTTAATCTCGTCGGTAATGTGCGGAATCACCTGCACAGTACCGCCCAAGTAATCACCACGACGCTCTTTGTTCAGAACGTGCTGGTAAACGCGACCGGTTGTAAAGTTGTTGCGCTTCGTCATCGTTGTACGGATGAAGCGCTCGTAGTGACCTAAGTCCAGATCCGTCTCGGCACCGTCCTCGGTTACGAAGACCTCACCGTGCTGGAAAGGGCTCATCGTACCCGGATCCACGTTGATGTAAGGATCGAGTTTCAGCATGGTGACTTTCAAACCGCGTGCTTCCAGAATTGCAGCAAGCGAAGCGGATGCGATGCCTTTGCCCAAAGAGGACACGACACCACCTGTGACGAAAATGTAACGCGTCATGTGGAACCTGTATTGGCTTAAAGATGTGAGGGAAAAACGTTAATCGAGATGGGGCTACAGGATAGCAAAAAACCCTTGATTGGACAATCAAAAGGGACGCCAAGTCAGTGCAAATCGAAGATTTTCTTCACCGTTACTCTCATCTTCTTCAGCAAGGACCAGACTTGGGATGGCCACGATTTGATCATCACGCATAAAAATGGGCCAACCCGCGCGTTGCCAAGGCGGCACCCCTGCTTCTTGAAACAGGGATTTTAAGGTTTTTGCAGGGCGATTTTTGGCTTTTACCCGAAGACCTGAGCGATCCTCACACAAAGTTACCTTATCGGAGTAGATCCAACCAGATTGCGCCATTTGCAAGGTTAAAACACCTAAAGGATGCAGCGCGCAAAAATCCCCCGCGACCACCGACACAACGGGTAAGGCAAAGCAGTTTATCGTCGTGTGCTTATTCAGGATGCTGACTTTTACACACCAGACATGATCGCGATAACGGCGTAGCTCTACAGCGCCAAAGGCGATCACCGGCTGGGCATCCTCTTTGGCAAACATCAGCTCATCAACGACTTTCGCGCTCTCCGTTTCACTGACACGCAGATATGTATGTCGCTCGATAAAGCGTCGCAGCAATGGGGCTTGGTAACTCTCTTTTTGGGAGGACCAGTTTGAAATACAAAGCGCCCCCTCTTGGTTGAGACACCCCGCGAGCTTTTCATCAAGCAGTTCATTCAAAAGTGAAGATTGCTCCTGCATTCGCGCCGCCAGCTGCCCCATCTGAGAGATCGCTTTTGGCCAGCGCGCTTTAAGCAGAGGCAAAAGCTGATGCCGTAAGTAGTTCCGATCATAATCACTGCCCGCGTTTGTAGGGTCCTCCACCCAGCAAAGCGCCTGCTTGTCAGCAAAGGCTTCGAGTTGAGCCCTTGGCTCGTGTAATAAGGGGCGGATCAACACACCACGCCCAAACACTCTAAGCTCCGGAATCCCACCCAAACCAGAAGGGCCTGTCCCTCTAGCCAGTCGGAACAGCAAAGTTTCGGCTTGATCATCAGCGTGATGGGCCATCAGGACGATGGCGTTTTTCGCTAACCCATCCGATAAAGCAGCCAACCTTGCCGCTCGGGCGCTGGCTTCGGAGGCATCTTTCAGGGTACAGCGTTTCACCTCACACTCAACGCCCAAGCTTTTCGCAAATGCACGGCAATGAACACCCCAATCATGGGAAACGGCTTGCAATTGATGATCGATGTAGATCGCCTTGATGTATCGGGCAGGCACGCTTTGGGCGAGCAAGGTCAACAGAACCGTTGAGTCCAAACCACCACTGAAGGCTACAACAAAGTGAGGGGGTTGATCCGCTTCCTGAGGGAGTAGGCCTGTATCTTGGGCCTTGGCACAAAGGGCAGAAAGCCGGCTTTGGAACCGGCTTAGTAGAGTATCAGGCTTAAGCGGATCACTTAAGCCTAGAGATAACTGATCACTCAGCGGAGTTGATGCCATAAGACATCAGACGGTTGTATCGACGATCGATCAACTCATCTTGATTCAACACATCCAAACGGTCCAGCGTTTCAAGCAACTGAGCTTTCAGGCTTGCAGCCAACTCCTCTGGAGCACGGTGCGCACCACCGAGGGGTTCCTCAACAACGCGATCAACAAGACCCAGCTCATTAAGGCGCTCCGAGGTGATACCCATCGCTTTTGCCGCATCTTCACGACGCTCTGCACTTTTCCACAGGATAGATGCACAACCTTCTGGTGAAATAACAGAATAGGTGGAGTATTGAAGCATCAGAAGCTCGTCACACACACCAATCGCCAATGCACCACCCGAACCACCTTCACCAACAACGGTCGAGATGATTGGGGTTTTCAGCTGGGACATTTTTGCCAAGTTAAACGCGATCGCTTCACTTTGACCACGCTCTTCAGCGTCGATGCCTGGGTAAGCACCCGGTGTATCAATGAAGGTCAGGATAGGCATTTGGAAACGCTCTGCCATTTCCATTAAACGCAGCGCTTTGCGGTAACCCTCAGGGCGCGGCATACCAAAGTTGCGACGTACTTTTTCTTTAACGTCACGACCTTTTTGGTGACCAATGATCATCACTGGACGGCCATCTAGGCGCGCAATACCACCGACAATTGCGGCATCGTCAGCGAAGTGACGATCGCCGTGGATCTCTTCGAAGTCCGAGAAGATCATGTCGATGTAATCCAGCGTGTAAGGACGCTGTGGATGACGAGAGATCTGAGACACCTGCCAAGCAGTCAGGTTGGAAAAGATCGATTTAGTCAAGTCACGACTCTTTTTGAGCAGGTTATCCAGCTCATCAGTGATGTCGACCTGAGAGTTTTCATGCGCTGTGCGCAACGTTTTGATGTTCTCTTCCAGAGTAGCAATCGGCTGCTCGAAATCCAGGTAATTCGGATTCATGTGATTCGTTTCCGCTTAACTTTCGATGTCGCAAAAAATTAATCGCACATTCTAACGCTCTGTCGGCCGTTTAACCAGCCTAACCGTATCGAATCTGCACGTTATCAAAACCAAAGTGTTCTTTGAGGGCGATGATCAAATCATCACTGGCGGCGACATTCCATTGCGGCCCAAATTGAACCTCCCCTTCGGCATCATCCCTTGTAAAACGTAGGGTTAATGGCAAACCCTCTTTGGATTTGTACTGCTGAAGAAGATCGGTAAACGCGTTCAATCGGCGTCCCGTCAGGGGTTGAGCATCGGCTTTAACCAACACATTGCTGGCGTACTGAGCTCGCACCATCGGAACACTCAAGAGTTTATTACAGCGAACCTTAAGCCCACCCGAATAATCATCTTGAGTGACCTCACCTTCCATAACCACAATGGTGTCTTTGACCGCCCAATCGCGGCTTTGATCATACAATTCACCATACACCGTCACATCGATACGGGCGCTTCGGTCATCCAAGGTTAAAAAGCACAGCGAGTCACCACGCTTGGTCTTCTTAACGCGCTGATCCACAATAAGACCTGCGATTTTCTGCTGCTTACCACGCGCCGATTGAAGCTCGACGATTTTCTTGGAGACAACGCGTTTAAGCTCCCTCTCGTATTCATCGATCGGGTGACCGGTCAAGTACAAGCCAAGCGTGTCTTTCTCGCCTTTGAGGCGTTCTTTGTCCGTCCAAGGGCGAGCGTCCAGATAGTCCTCGTAAGGATCGCGTTCCGCTTCAGCTTCAACCTCACCAAAGAGGTCGAACATACCGGCATCTTGGTTGGAGGCCGATTGACCTGCCGCTTTTAGCGCATCACTGATCGCATCCCAAAGCACCGCTCGGTTGGGGCCTAACTTATCCAAAGCACCCGAGCGCACCAGCGCTTCCAAGACACGTTTATTGAGGTTTTTAGGCCCAACACGCTCACAGAAATCAAACAGATCTTTAAAGTCGCCCTGCCCATCTTGGCGCGCTTGAACAATCGCATCAATGGGGCCTTCACCCACACCCTTAATGGCCCCTAGGCCGTAAACGATGTGCCCTTCATCGTTTACCGTAAACATGTACTCGCCCGCACACACATCCGGTGGGACGGGAGGCAAGCCCATGTTTCGGCACTCTTCAATGAAGATCACGACCTTATCGGTGTTCTGCATATCCGAGGACATAACCGCAGCCATAAAGGGCGCTGGGTAATGCGCTTTAAGCCAAGCCGTCTGGTAGGACACCAGCGCGTATGCCGCCGAGTGAGATTTGTTAAAGCCGTAGCCAGCAAACTTCTCTACAAGGTCAAAGATGTTACCGGCCAAATCCCGATCGATGTTGTTGCCTTCGCACCCTTCCAAGAAGACCGCACGTTGTTTGGCCATCTCCTCCGGTTTTTTCTTACCCATCGCACGACGCAGCATGTCCGCGCCACCGAGGGTATAACCTGCCATCACCTGAGCAATCTGCATGACCTGCTCTTGGTACAGGATGATCCCGTAGGTAGGTTCAAGCACCGGCTGCAGACTGTCTAACTGATAATCTGGATGTGGCCACGCCATCTCCGCTCGACCGTGCTTACGGTTGATGAAGTCATCCACCATGCCCGATTGCAGCGGGCCTGGTCGGAACAAGGCCACCAGAGCGACGATATCCTCAAAGCGTGAGGGCAAAAGACGGCGAACCAAGTCCTTCATGCCGTTGGACTCGAGCTGGAACACCGCGGTGGTTTCAGCCGATTGCAGCAAATCAAAGGTCGGTTTATCTTCAAGAGAGATACGTTCGATTTCGAGCGGCTCTTCCCCTTGTTTGGCGCGAATCGCATTGATGGTTTTCAATGCCCAATCGATGATGGTTAGGGTTCGAAGCCCCAAGAAGTCGAACTTAACCAAGCCCGCTTCCTCGACATCCCCTTTATCGAACTGCGTAACCAAGCCTTGACCTAACTCATCACAATAGGTCGCCGAGAAGTCCGTAAGCTTGGTCGGCGCGATTACCACACCACCGGCGTGTTTACCAACGTTCCGGGTGACACCTTCAAGTTTGAAGGCCATCTCCATAATCTCTTGGGCTTCTTCGCTGGCCTCTACAAACTCACTGAGTGCGGGCTCCACTTCCATCGCTTTGCCAAGCGTCATACCCACTTCAAACGGGATGAGTTTCGAGAGTTTATCCGCTAAGCCAAACGACTTACCTTGTACCCGCGCCACATCCCGCACAACCGCTTTCGCGGCCATGGTACCGAATGTGATGATCTGAGAGACCGCATCGCGACCATAAGTTCGGGCCACGTAGTCGATCACCTTATCGCGGTTATCCATGCAGAAGTCGATATCGAAATCGGGCATCGATACCCGTTCAGGGTTTAGGAATCGCTCAAAGAGTAGGTCGTACTCAAGAGGGTCAAGGTCCGTAATCTTTTGCGCATAAGCCACCAAAGAGCCTGCACCCGAACCCCGCCCTGGTCCAACCGGAATACCGTTGTCTTTGCCCCACTGAATGAAGTCCATGACGATCAGGAAGTAACCTGGGAAACCCATCTGAATGATGATATCGAGCTCAAACTTTAAGCGATCTTCGTACGCTTGGCGCTTCTGCGCATAGTCTGGGTCGTTTTCATCCAGCAGAAACTTTAATCGCTCCTCCAGACCGCGCTCTGAGACATCGATGAAAAACTCATCCATCGACATCCCTTCAGGGATGGGGTATTTCGGCAGGTAGTAAGTGCCTAGATCAATCTCGATGTTACAGCGTTTTGCGATCTCGATTGTATTTTGGATGGCACTTGGGATGTCCGAAAACAATTCGGCCATTTCAGCAGGTGTTCTAAAATATTGCTGATCTGAGTAATCTCGTGGGCGCTTCGGGTCATCTAGGATACGCCCTTGGTTGATGCATACCCGCGCTTCGTGGGCATCGAAATCATCGGGCGAGATAAACATCACATCGTTGGTCGCTACCAATGGGCAACCGGTCGCCAAACCCATTCGGATGCTTTCGGCAACCACCTCTTGCTCACCCGGACGCCCGGTACGCTGAACCTCAAGGTAGAAACGATTCGGAAAGATCGACATCCACTCATCGAGCAAGGCATCGGCCTGACCTTTATCGGCCAAGATCGCTTTGCCGATTTCGCCGCCTTTCGCACCAGAGAGTGCAATCAATCCGTCGGATTTAGCTTTTATCCAGCTTTTACGAAGAATAGCGCGATCGGCGATGACATTTTGGCCCTCCGCGTACCCTTGAGAGATCAGCTCCATCAAGTTCCGGTAGCCCTGCCCCGTTTGAACCAGTAACGTCATCATGTAAGGCTCATCGCCATTGACGTCATCATCATTCAATACCAGAACATCGGTACCACAAATCGGCTTAATGCCAGAACCCGTTGCCGCTTTATAAAATTTTACCAACGCAAACAGGTTCATCTGGTCGGTCATAGCAACCGCTGGCATACCCGCTTCACTGGCGGCTTTAACCAAACCTTTAACGCGCACAAGCCCATCAACAAGGGAGTATTCGGTATGAACTCTTAGGTGTACAAACGGAGTATCAGACATAGTAAAACGTTACGACTGCTCGTTGATGGCCTTAGCCACAGGTTTAAAAGAACGACGGTGCTCTGGCAACACGCCCCATTGCTCGATGGCACTCATGTGTGCCTTGGTG
This sequence comes from Neptunomonas sp. ABH4_499, assembly GCF_056160565.1. Taxonomy (NCBI): domain Bacteria; kingdom Pseudomonadati; phylum Pseudomonadota; class Gammaproteobacteria; order Oceanospirillales; family Oceanospirillaceae; genus Neptunomonas; species Neptunomonas sp. ABH4_499. The sequence continues at coordinate 113,181 of NZ_JBSWXK010000003.1, forward strand.
GGATACCCTTTGTGTTGATCGAAACCAAATTGCGGATGCGACTCGTGCAAAGCCACCATTTCCCGGTCACGCACCACTTTCGCCAAGATGGACGCGGCACTGATTTCGGCCACTTTAGCATCGCCTTTAACGATCGCCTCACAGGGATACAACCAAACAGGGCATCGGTTACCATCGACTTTGACAAACTCGGGTTGGATAGACAGCCCCTCCACCGCACGTTTCATCGCTAACATGCTGGCATGAAGAATATTCAGCTGATCAATTTCAGCAGGGCTTGCCGAGGCCACACACCACGCCAGCGCGCGCTCTTTAATGATCTCAAAGAGGGCTTCTCGCTTTTTTTCGGACAGTTTTTTCGAGTCCATCAAGCCTTCGATGGGCCGTTCTGGGTCTAGGATAACCGCCGCTGCAACAACATTCCCGACCAGTGGGCCGCGACCGACCTCATCAACCCCCGCGATGCGTTGTGCTTGTGAAAAATCCATAGAGAGAGTTTGCATTGATCGGCCTCACACTGACTTCGGCCAATCATCATACCTGAAAAACAGGGTGCTTTTCAGCCATCAAGGATAAGACGGCCTTCGCCGCTAATTGATCCGAATCGCGATAAAGGTCATCAAAGATTTGAGTAAAACGCTGCTCTAGCGCCTGCCTTGCCTCAGCGTCGTCTAGCCAATGCGAAAGCTCTTTAGTCAATCGTTCGACGGTCAGCTCATCTTGCAAAATTTCAGGGACTAAAGGTGCGTTCGCTAAGATATTTGGCAAGGACACAAACGGCGTTTTCAACATACGCGAGTAGATCGCATAGGTCAGCCACGCCATTTTATAACCAACGACCATCGGTTTCTTTAACAGGGTCGCCTCAAGCGTTGCCGTGCCCGATGCGATTAAGATCACATCGCTTGCGGCCATCACCACTCTCGACTGCCCAAGCTCGAGTTGGACCTCCAAGCTTGGAAAATCCGATGATAAAACCGACTGGATTTCATCAAACCGCTTTGGGTTAGCGGCGGGCAGTACGATTTTCAGTTCTGGATAGCGTGCTTTTAAGGCCGAAGCGGTCTCTAGAAACGGCTTCAGGAGATACTTGATCTCACTGCCTCGACTGCCCGGCAGCACCGCCAGAACGCGATCCTCTTTTGATAATCCAAGCGAGTCGCGCGCATGAGATAACGAGTCATCATGGGCAACCGTATGGGCTAAAGGATGCCCTACACAAGCGATGCGCTGCTTGGTCTCAGCGTAGTAACGCTCTTCAAACGGAAACAGAGTTAACAGCAAGTCCACTGACTCTTTAATTTTAAAGATGCGTTTGGATTTCCACGCCCAAACCGATGGACTGACATAGTGTACCGTTTGAATACCTGCGGCTTTGAGTCTTTGCTCAACGGTCAAGTTAAAGTCCGGTGCATCAATGCCAATAAAAAGATCGGGCGGGTGATCTATCCAGCGCTGAATCAGATTTTTACGCAGCTTTAACAGCGAGCGCAAACGCCCCAGCACCTCAACCAACCCCATCACCGATAGGCTTTCCATCGGCTCTAGCAGCTCAAGTCCCTCTGCGAGCATCTGGTCACCACCGATGCCTTCAAATTGGACAGTAACGTTTTCAGGGAAGTTGCGCTTAAGCGCACGCATTAATCCGCCACCTAAAATATCGCCGGAGGCTTCCCCGGCGATGATGGCGATTCGCAACACCTTAGGATCTGACACGAGCTAACCGGTGATCAGCGGATGATGCCGCGGGTGGCGTTTTTCAGGAAGTTAATCATCACCGTTAACTCTGAAAACTCACCCTCTTTGGCCTCAAGCTCAGCGATGGCCTGCTCTACCGTCAATTTTTGACGATAGATGGTTTTGTAGGCATTTCGGATGGCGCGCACGCCTTCTGGCGTAAAGCCACGACGCTTTAAACCTTCGGCGTTGATACCATGTGGAGAAGCGGGGTTACCCGTGGCCATCACATAATCCGGTACGTCTTTAATGACGACGGTACCCGCACCGCACATAACGTGCGAGCCGATATGGCAGAACTGATGCACAGCGGTAAAGCCACCTAAAATGGCATAATCACCGACATGAACGTGACCTGCGATGGCTGCGTTATTCGCCATGATGATGTTGTCGCCCACCATGCAATCGTGAGCCACGTGTGTGTTCACCATAAACAGGTTATGACTGCCAATCTTGGTCAGGGATTCATCCTGAACCGTCCCACGATGCACCGTACAACCTTCACGGAACACATTGTGATCGCCAATCTCTAGACGAGTGGCTTCACCAGCGTATTTTTTATCCTGACACTCTTCACCAATGGTGGAAAACTGGAAAATACGATTGTGTTTACCGATAACGGTTGGGCCTTTAATGACGGTATGTGAAGCGATTTCGGTGCCTTCACCGATCTCGACATCGTTACCTATGTAACTCCAAGGCCCAATTTTCACGCCGTCTGCGACTTTAGCACCCAGCTCTACGATGGCTCGTGGATCAATCACATTTACACCTTACGATCTGCACAAAGGATGGTTGCAGAACTAACAGTATCACCATCAACGGTCGCTTTCACAGCAAATTTCCAGATGCCGCGGCGCTCAGAGATGATAGAAGCTTCAAGCTTCAGTTGATCGCCAGGTACGACAGGGCGTTTAAAGCGCAAATCGTCCGCACCAACGAAGTAGTAGATTGAGCCGTCCTGTGGCTTTTTATCCATGGTTTTGAAGCCAAGAATGCCAGCCGCCTGCGCCATTGCTTCTACAATCAGCACGCCAGGCATAACAGGATGATCAGGAAAGTGGCCGTTAAAAAATGGCTCGTTCACCGATACATTTTTGATGGCAACTATGGACTCACCTGCGTTTAATTCCAGTACTCGGTCCACCAGCAAAAAAGGATAGCGGTGAGGGAGGTATTCCCTGATTTCTTTTACATCCATCATTCATCAAAACCTTTTGTCGAAATATCGTCGATCTGTTGTTCTAGTCGTTTAACTCGCCTTGCCATCTCATCCAACTGACGAAAGCGCACGACGTTGCGTTTCCACGTTTGGTGAGATTCTTGACCCGTTCCTGACGAGAAGGCACCACCTGGTTCGGTAATGGACTTGCTGATCAGAGACATCGCGGTGATATGAGTGTGATCTGCGATGGTCAGATGGCCGGTAATGCCACATTGGCCAGCGATGGTACAATGGCGGCCAATTTTAGTGCTTCCTGCGACAGCCGTACAGCCTGCAATTGCGGTTTGTGCACCAATTACCACGTTATGCGCAATTTGGATCTGATTATCTAGCTTAACACCGTCCTCAATGACCGTATTATCCAACGCCCCACGATCAATCGTGGTACTGGCGCCTATCTCCACATCATTACCAATGCGAACACCGCCTAACTGGCAGATCTTGATCCAACCATCACTTGAGGGCGCAAACCCAAACCCATCGGAGCCGATCACAGCACTTGAGTGTATCAAACAGCGCTGTCCCAAATGCACATTCGGGTAAAGCGTCACATTGGCTTCTAAGCGCGTGCGCTCGCCTATGATGCAATCGCGTTCAATGACAGAGTTCGCACCAATGGATACACCCGATTTGATCTCAACGTGATCACCAATCACCACACCTGCTGCAATAGAAGCATCCGCTGCGATGACCGCTGTGGGCGCAATGCTGGCCGAAGGTGAGATATGACCTGTGACGCTGGCGCGCCAATCGAACAGGTGGGTCGCCTTAGCGAACGCTCGGTATGGATGATCCACCACCAGCGCTGCACCACTGACGCTACTTGCTTGATCTTCTCGGACCAGAACCGCACCGGCGTGTGAGCTTGATAATTGGGAAGCGTACTTCGGATTAGCAAGAAAGCTAAGCTCGGATGGCATAGCTTTTTCTAAGGTGTTTAAGCCTTCAATGGTGATGTTAGCATCCCCTTGGACGGTACCGCCCAAGAGTGATGCAATTTCACCTAAGGTGTAGGCTTTTTTTTTCTGCTCGGTCATTACTGTTTGTTCAGAAGCTCAACAACTTGCTTGGTGATATCCACACCTTTGGCTGAGAAAACCGTCGCTTGCTTTGCTAATACCACTTCGTAGCCGTTTTTCTCGATGATCTGGCGGATCACGGTATCCAGTTTCGGACGCATCTCTTCTAAGAACTTCTGTTCACGCTCGATGCGTTTTTGCTGCAATGCTTGACCGTTCTTTTGGAACGCTTCAAACGCTTTTTGGAATTGCAGGCGGCTTTGGTTCAGCTCATCTTGGCTCATTTTAGAGCCGTTTTGACGAATTTTATCTTGCAGTGCTTTGGCTTGCTTCTCGAGCTCAACCACTTTCGCTTCTTCACCACTGAGCTCTTTTTTTAGGTTCTCACGGAAGCTGTTTGCGGCTTTAGAGGTCAACAACGCCTCCTGTACACCCAACACGGCAATTTTTTCAGCAGCTGCAAACGGTGCGAATGCCAGTGCAACAACGGCTAACAGGACTTTCACGGATTTCATACTAATTCGATCCTTATACAATCAATATTTAGAAGCTTAGGCCCAATGAGAATTGGAAGGTTTGGGTATCGTCGCCTTGTTTAGCGTTGAGGGCTTTACCCACAGAGAACGACAATGGCCATCCAACCGGTGATAGCCAGCTCAAACCAACACCCGCTGAATAACGAATCTCGTCAAATTCCACCCCTTCCTGACAGTTAGAGTCGCTCGAGGAGGAGTTGTAACATTCGGTGGTAAAGACGTTACCGGCATCAACGAACAGCAACGAACGCCAGCCGTTTGACTCGGTAAATGGGGTTGGGAATACCAATTCCAATCCACCCACCATCATGATGTTACCGCCAAATGAGTCCCCGTTAGAGTCACGTGGCCCCAACGAGTTATTATCAAAGCCTTTGATGGTTCTTAGGCCACCTGCAAAGAAGTTCTTAAAGAACGGATAGCTCTTATCACCCAATGCATCAGCATAACCTAAACGACCTTTCATACCGAAAGCCCAGCTTTCGTCTTCATCCAGCGGGATGTACCACTTAGATTGATATGTCGCACGGTAGTAACTCAAGTCACTGCCAGGTACCGACACCTCAAGTGCCGCGTTGTGCGAGTAACCGCTGGTTGGGAAGATACCTCGGTTAAGGTGGTTGTTATCCCAGCCAAAGGTCGCTTTAAAGTTTAAGAACTCATCACCGTTTTCGTCGATGTAACTTTCGATCTCTTCAACCGGTGAATACGGGTTGGTATTGATCGATACGTTTTCCAAACCTAACGAGAACGACAAACGCTGATAATCATCAATCGGGTAACCAAACGTGACACCACCGCCGTATTCATCCAGCGAGTAGCTACTCACATCGTCTTCTTCAAAGTCACTGGTGCGGTAGAACACATCAAAACCACGGCTCACGCCATCGACTGTGTAATAGGGGTCTAGGTAGCTAAAGCTCACTTCACGCTGAACAGCACTTCGTGTGATGTTAAAGCCAACCTGCTTACCGGAACCGAAGAAGTTATCTTGCTCGATACCAAAATCGAGGATGATGCCGTCACTTTGCGAGTAACCGATACTGGACGTAAATTGGCCCGATTGTTGCTCTTCCAATGATAGGTTTAAATCGACTTGGTCATCCGTACCTGCAACCGGCGTTGTCTCAAGATTGACAGAGCTGAAGTAACCGGTACGTTCCAGACGCTGTTTACTCTTTTCGATGTTATCGGTTGAAGCGATGGCCGCTTCCATCTGATACATCTCTTGGCGAATAACGCTGTCAGCCGTACGGCTGTTACCCTTAATGTTGATGCGGCGAACATAGGTTTTCTTACCTGGGTCCACATAGAATTTAAGGGATACAGAGTTATCTTCAGCGTGAAGCTCCGGCACAGGGCTTACATTCGCAAACAGGTAACCGGCTTCGCCTAGGCGGTCTGTCAACGCTTTTTGCGCATCCGTCATGGCCTTACGAGAGAAGGTCTCGCCCTCTTTCATATCGACCAGCTCAGTCAGCTCGGCTTCCGGAACGACCAAATCACCAGCTAAATTGATGTCACGCAGCTTATATTGATCACCTTCAGTGACGTTCACGGTAATGAATACATTTTTCTTATCAGGAGTGATCGAAACCTGAGTCGAATCAATCGAGAAGTTAATGTAACCACGATCCATGTAGTAAGAGCGAAGACGCTCTAAGTCACCGGATAATTTCTCACGCGCGTAACGGTCATCTTTCGTGTAGAACGACCAGAAGCTTGGCAGTTTTAGTGCAAACAGATCTTTAAGATCTTCATCTTCAAAGACAGTGTTGCCAATAATGTTGATGTGCTGAATCGAAGCAACACTGCCCTCTTTGATGTTGATGTCCAGAGCAACACGGTTGCTTGGTAACTCTTCGACCTCGGTTTCAATCGAAGCACCGTAACGACCTTGACTCACGTACAAGCGAATCAAATCTAAGCGAATCTGATCCAAAGTTGAGCGTTTAAAGACATCACCTTCTTGAAGGCCTGATTGTTTAAGACCTTTCAGCAGGTCTTCATCTTTAACAACCTTGTTACCGTTAAGGCGAATACGGCTAACCGCAGGGCGCTCTTTGACCTTTAAAACCAAATAGTCGCCGTCGCGCGCTACATTGATGTCGTCGAAATAACCAGACTTGAACAGAGCTCTGACCGCATCTTGAATAGCCGATTCAGTGACTCGATCGCCTGTCGCAATTGGAAAATTACGGAATACGATACCCGGTTCCACTTGCTGAACACCTTCAAGACGAATGTCTTTAACCTGAAAAGGCGCCAGTGCAGCCTGAGCCACTGACGACATCATCGCCAAGCCCAAAGCCCATCCCCATTGTTTATTCATCCAACATCATCCAACTAAATGACTCTGAGGGTTTCTCAGAGCCGCATCACATCGTTTACTAAAGCAAGCGTCATCAATGACAACAGTGCAGCCATACCAAAACGCAGCCCGATATCCTGGACGCGCTCGCTGACTGGTCGGCCTCGTAGCCACTCCAGCGTGTAAAAAAGCAAATGACCGCCATCCAATACTGGAATAGGCAGCAAATTAAGCACACCTAAGCTGATGCTCAGATACGCCAAGAAACTTATAAAGGGCTCAAACCCAGAGGCCGCAGAAGCCCCGGCCACTTTAGCAATGGTGATCGGGCCACTCAAGTTTTTTACTGAGATCGCCCCCTCGATCATTTTCCAGATCGAATCCAAGGTTAATGTGATCATGTTCCAAGTTTTTGTCACCGCTTGGGGGATCGCATCGAACACACCGTACTGAAGAGTACGCTGCATCGACTCTGGCCAAGTCGGCATTTGAACACCCGCACCAATGTAACCTTGGCGCTGATCATTCACCATCCGCTCATTGGGCGTTATGGACATCTCAACAGTATGACCATCACGTTCCACAGTGAGCATTAACGCTTGATTAGGCGAGCTTTGAATCTGTTGGACCAATGCGGTCCACTCAGTAACCGGTTCACCGTTAACGGCGGTGATCTGATCACCCACCATAAGACCTTGCGCTTGTGCGGCTCCGCCATCGACCAACTGACCAATCACAGGTTTCACTTCGGGACGATAAGGCTGAATCCCCATGGCGGTCAGTGGGGTTTCGTTCTCTAAATCAACACCCCAATTATCCAACTGCAGGGAGATCTGCTGTTCGGTGTGACGCCCTTCTGGAATCACACCTAAATGAACGGGACCGCTTTCACCAATATGGGATGCTAAAGCAAGGTTGACCTCTTCCCAACTGCGCGCTGGTTGACCATCAACGGATACAATCTCCGACCCGATTGGGATCATTGCTCGTTCAGCCACACTGTTAGGTGCTAAGCCACCTACGATCGGGGCAACCGTACTGACACCCACCAAGAACATCAGCCAGTACGCAAATACGGCAAACACCAAGTTTACTATGGGGCCTGCGGCCACGATGGCCATGCGCTGACCGACAGGTTTATTGTTAAAAGCTTGGTCTTTTAAAGCATCTGGAACGGGCGCTTCGCGCTCATCCAGCATTTTGACATAACCGCCTAACGGGATCGCTGCCACCGCATACACCGTACCGTCTTTACCAGTACGCGACCAAATGGCCTTACCAAAGCCCACCGAAAAACGCAGCACCTTAACGCCACAACGGCGCGCTACCCAATAATGACCCCATTCATGGATGGTCACTAGGATACCCAATGTAACCAGTGTCGCTAATACGGTGTAAATGAAGCCCATAAGCACCTCAGATAATTGGCATCATCAGCAAGCCCAAATAGAACAGAGGGGTTGCTGCCAAAAGACTATCAATACGATCCAACACACCGCCATGACCTGGCAGCAGATTACCACTGTCTTTTAAACCGGTGTGGCGCTTTAACAGGCTTTCAAAAAGATCACCTAAGACCGACACCAAAGACGTCAACACAGCTAAGATCAGCAAATAGACTGTTGCGACTCCCGACAGTTCATTGAACCTCGAAAAAATCAATGTAATCAATACGACAGTTGCTAGGCCACCGATCAAACCTTCGCGGGTTTTACCCGGGCTCACGTTCGGCGCAAGCTTGGTTTTACCAAAGCGCTTCCCAGCAAAATAAGCACCGCTGTCGGCCCCCCATACAATCAAACACAGCAGCAGCAACCAACCATCACCAAAGGAGAGGCTCTTGATACCCACAAGGCTTAACCAGGTCGATACAAACAAAATCAAACCAATTAGGAGTCGCACAGGCTTGAACGACCACGCCCCTTCCTCGGGGTAGCGCAACACCCAATAAAGAGCCATCAGCCATACAGCAATGGAGATCGACAGAAGAGATAGCGACAAAGAGGCAACCGGCTCAATAAGCCCAAAACCAGCAATTACCACACCCGTCACTAACGCGAACAGGGTTTTCGCCCAAGACTGTGTCGAACAGCTACTGAGCGCCAACCATTCGGTCGATGCCAGCACCATAACCGCGCCCACAAAAAGAGCAAAATAATGAACGGGTAATAAAAAAATCCCCGCTAATGCGAGGGGAATTAAAACTAAAGCGGTTGCTATACGTTGTTTAAGCACGGGCCTCGGCCTCTACCTGCTCACTGGTTTTACCAAAGCGGCGTTCGCGTGTGCAAAAATCGCGAATCGACTCACCCAGTGAGTTCTTATTAAACTCAGGCCAAAAATCGTCAACAAAGTAGAACTCAGTGTAAGCCATCTGCCAAATCAGAAAATTACTGATGCGACTTTCACCCGCGGTGCGGATACACAAATCCGGCGCGGGCTGGCCATGCAACTGAATGTAAGAATCCAATAACTCTTCTGTCAGATCTGATGGCGCAAATCGGCCTTCAACACACTCCGACGCAAAACGCTGCGCCGCCTGCATGATATCCCAACGACCACCGTAGTTCGCAGCCACATTAAGGGTCAGCAAGGTGTTGTCTTTGGTCAGATCTTCAACTTTCTGAATTTTTGCCTGAAGGGATTCGCTGAAACGACGCTTGTCTCCAATCACGTTCAAACGAATATTATTCTTATGCAGCTTTTTTGCCTCTCGGTCCAGAGCCAACATGAATAGATCCATCAGACCTTTCACTTCAAGCTCAGGACGCTTCCAGTTTTCACTGCTAAAGGCAAACAGCGTTAAGGACTCGACGCCAAATTCGACGCAGCCTTCTATGACGCTTCTAACGCTATCAACCCCGGCTTTATGACCCGCTAAGCTTGGCAACTTACGTTGCTTCGCCCAACGGTTATTACCGTCCATGATAATCGCAATGTGCTTAGGAAGAACCTTTTCCGGCGGGATATTGAGTTTCGCGTGTACAGACATAGATATGCTTCAGCGAGCCATGGACGGTCGTCCATGACCCGCGATGAGGATTAGATTTCCATCAAATCGGTTTCTTTCTTTTCAAGCAACGCATCCACTTCAGCTACGTACTTATCCGTTAGCTTCTGGACGGTGTCCTGACCACGACGCTCTTCGTCTTCAGAGATCTCCTTTTCTTTGAGAAGATCTTTGATCTGGCTGTTAGCGTCACGACGGATATTACGTACCGATACACGTGCTGTTTCAGCTTCAGCGCGCGCCTGACGGATGTAACCTTTACGAGTTTCTTCCGTCAAAGGCGGCATAGGTACACGAATAACGCCACCCGTCGTCGCTGGGTTCAGACCCAGGTCAGACTTGTAAATCGCTTTTTCAATGTCCGGTACTAAGTTTTTCTCCCATGGAGAGATCATCAGAGTACGCGCATCTTCTACAGAGATGTTACTGACTTGAGACAGAGGTACATCAGAACCGTAGTAGTTCACTTGCACTGAATCTAAAATGCTTGGATGCGCACGACCTGTACGAATCTTTTTAAAGGTTTCAACCAAAGACTCACAGCTCTTTTTCATACGGCTGTCAGCTTCTTGTGTAATCTCATTCAGCATATTTTTCTCCTTGGGCTTCGCCGTCAATCAGGGTGCCTTCGTCGCCACCGACGAGCAAGTTAACCAGAGCACCTGGGCGATTCATATTGAATACGCGAAGCGGCATACTGTGGTCGCGTGTCAGACAGATCGCAGTTAGATCCATCACGCCAAGTTGTTTTTCAATGGCTTCATCGTACGTCAAATGCAGGTAGCGTTTAGCGGTAGGGTCCTTCATAGGATCGGCGGTGTAAACACCATCCACTTTAGTGGCTTTCAATACAACGTCGGCTTCAATCTCGATACCACGCAAACACGCCGCAGAATCCGTTGTAAAGAAGGGGTTACCGGTACCCGCTGAAAAGATGACGACATCACCTTGGTTTAAATAACGCATCGCATTACGTCGATCGTAATGATCCACCACCCCACTCATGGGGATAGCCGACATAACACGAGTAGGAATATTGGAACGCTCCAGCGCATCACGTAGCGCTAAGGAGTTCATGACGGTGGCCAACATACCCATATGGTCACCTGTAACACGGTCCATACCGGCGGCACTGAGTGCTGCGCCTCGGAACAGGTTACCACCACCGATTACGATACCTACTTGTACACCAATGCCACGTAATTGACCAATTTCAAGCGCCATGCGATTCAGCACTTTGGGATCTATACCAAAATCTTCATCGCCTTGTAGGGCTTCACCGCTGAGTTTTAAAAGAATTCGTTTGTACTGGGCGTGTTTTTTCGTATCGGCAGGCATACTGTTATCTCTCCGCACTGGCGTTGGGAAGACAATGGATAATGTGTGCGTACTGTATCACAGCACGCACACACATGAGCGAGTTTTACTTGTTGTTCAGTTGCGCAGCAACTTCAGCAGCAAAATCTACTTGCTCAACTTCGATACCTTCGCCTACTTCTAGACGTACGAAAGTAACGACTTCACCGCCAGCCGCTTTCACCATGTCACCCACTTTTTGATCTGGGTTTTTAACGAAAGCTTGTTCCAGCAGGCTGTTTTCAGCCAGGAATTTGTTGATACGACCAACAACCATTTTCTCTGCGATTTCAGCAGGCTTGCTTGCCATATCTGGCTGAGCCAGGATGATCTCTTTCTCTTTAGTGATCACTTCTTCTGGCATGTCTTCTTTAGCAACCACTTGTGGGTTAACGGCAGCAACATGCATCGCAACATCGCGAGCCACTTCAGCAGAAGCACCTTTAACTGCAACCAGAACAGCAATACGGTTGTTGCTGTGCACGTATGCACCTACCGCTTCGCCTTCCAGAACAGAGATACGACGAACGCCGATGTTTTCACCGATTTTCTGAACCAGCGCTTCACGCGCAGATTCCAGATCGCCTGCCATCAAAGCAGCAACATCGTCGTTTTTCGCAGCGAAAGCAGCATCCGCTACTTTGCCAGCAAACGCCAAGAAGCCTTCGTCGCGAGCAACGAAGTCAGTTTCAGAGTTAATCTCAACGATTACGCCGTAAGAGTTGTCGTCAGCAGTACGTACAACAACCACACCATCTGCCGCTGTACGACCCGCTTTTTTAGCTGCCTTCATACCAGAAGATTTACGCAGCTCTTCAATCGCCAGCTCAATATCGCCATTGGCGTCAGCCAGAGCTTTTTTACACTCCAGCATACCCAGACCTGTGCGGTCGCGCAGTTCTTTAACCAGCTTCGCTGATACACCTGACATTTCAATTTCCTCTTGCTTTCGCGTTCAATCTAAATTCAAAAAAGGGGAGCGCGGCTCCCCTTCTGTTCGACTTTGTAGACAATAGTCAAAACAGTTGACAGTGTGATTACTCTGCCGCTGCTGCTTCTACTTCAACAAACTCACTTTTACCGCCAGCGGCTTCCAGACCTTCTGCACAAGCAGTAGCAACTGACTGTACGTAGATTTGAATCGCACGCAGAGCGTCGTCGTTACCTGGAATTACGTAATCAACGCCGTCTGGGTTGCTGTTAGTATCAACGATACCGATAACAGGGATGCCCAGTTTGTTAGCTTCGTTGATTGCGATACGCTCGTGATCTACGTCGATTACGAACAGCGCGTCAGGCAGACCGCCCATATCCTTGATACCGCCGATAGAACGCTCAAGCTTTTCCATTTCACGTTGACGCATCAACGCTTCTTTTTTAGTCAGCTTAGCGAACGTACCGTCCTGTGCAGCTGTTTCCAGATCACGCAGGCGACGGATAGATTGACGGATAGTTTTGTAGTTGGTCAGCATACCACCCAACCAGCGGTGGTTCACGAAAGGCATGCTCACGCGAGCTGCTTCTTCTTGAACGATTTTGCTGGCAGCACGCTTTGTACCTACGAACAAGATTTTGTTCTTGTTCTGAGCCATACCTTTAACAACGTCCAGTGCGTTGTTCAGAGCTGGCAGAGTGTGCTCAAGGTTGATGATATGAATCTTGTTACGAGCACCAAAAATGTATTGAGACATTTTTGGGTTCCAGTAACGAGTTTGGTGACCAAAGTGAACGCCTGCTTTCAGCAGGTCGCGCATTGTAACTTGTGCCATGATAGCAATCCTGTATATAAGTTGGGTTTAACCTCCACATATCCCAATAACCAACCGCAAAGCGGCACCCGGCTACCGTGTCGATATGTGTGTGGAATGTTCTCCGATTTGCAACGGCAATTCGGGAGCGCGATTTATACCACAAGGCCAGACAAAATTGAAGGTCAACCTTCGCGAACTGGCGATAATTCGATACAATTGCGCCGTAGTACTACGACTTTTAAAAATTAAGCCGGTTTGAAATAGCCGAGCGATAGGATTGTTATGTCTGTCATCATCAAAACCCCGGAAGAGATCGAAAAGATGCGCGTGGCTGGCCGCTTAGCCGCCGACGTACTGGAAATGATTGAGCCACACGTAAAGCCGGGTGTGACTACCAACGAATTGAATCAGATTTGTCACGACTATATTTTGGAGCACGATGCCATCCCTGCTCCTTTGAACTACCACGGTTTTCCAAAATCGATCTGCACATCGATCAACCACGTTGTGTGCCACGGCATTCCGGATGACAAGCCGCTTAAAAATGGCGACATCGTCAACATCGACATCACGGTAATTAAAGACGGCTACCACGGCGACACCAGCGCTATGTTTGGCGTTGGTAAAGTCGCTGCGCACGCTGAGCGATTGATGAAAATCACGCGTGAGTGCATGATCAAAGGCATCGAGTTAGTAAAACCCGGCGCTTTCTTGGGCGATATCGGTCAAGTCATCCAACAATACGCAGAATCGAATCACTACTCGGTTGTTCGCGAATATTGCGGACACGGCATTGGCGCAGGCTTCCATGAAGAGCCTCAAGTTCTGCACTATGGCCGCGCGGGTACCGGTGTCGAGTTGCAAGCAGGTATGATCTTCACGATCGAGCCGATGATCAACGCCGGTAAGCGTCAGGTGAAACTGAGCAACAAAGATGGCTGGACCGTCACAACTGCTGACCGTCGCCTGTCAGCACAGTGGGAACACACCATTTTGGTAACCGAAACCGGTTACGAAGTGTTAACGCTACGTACGAACGAAACCTTTTAAGCAGTAGGTATTAAATGAGTACACCATTGGAGCACCTTGTGGACATTCATGAATTTATGGATGTTAACGCTTTCGAACAGCGCCTGTTAAACGACGAACCCGCCGTTACTGTTTTTAAAGACACAATCCGCTCCGTCACGAATGAAATGAACCGGCTTTTTAAAGACGGTCATGACATTCGTCAATTGGTGTACGGCCGTGCTGCCGCGATCGACATCATTCTTCGCGCAGCATGGGCCCGGTTTGAATGGCCAAGCCAAGATCACGTCTCGTTGATTGCCGTCGGTGGCTATGGCCGCGGTGAGCTTCATCCTCATTCAGATGTGGATATCCTTCTGCTCTTTAAGAGTGTAAGTCCAGCCGACTACGAAGAGAGCATCAGCGGGTTTCTCACTTTACTTTGGGATATCCAGCTGGAGATCGGCTCAAGCGTTCGCACCATTGATGACTGCTACGCCGAAGCCCGCGAAGACATCACCATCGCCACCAACTTGATCGAGTCCCGCCCACTGTGGGGTGAGCCATCTTTGCATCAAGAGATGTACGATCGAGTTACCTCAGAAGGTGCTTGGACTGATAAAGAGTTCTTCCTCGCTAAATATCAAGAACAACAGCACCGCCACGAAAAAACCAACAACACCGAGTACAACCTAGAACCCAACCTCAAAAACTCCCCAGGTGGACTTCGTGACCTGCAAACCATTGGTTGGGTCGCCAAACGTCACTTTGGTGCCACCTACATCCGCGATTTGGTCGATCATGGTTTTTTAACCGAGTCCGAGCTTGAGACACTGAACAAAGGCGAGCTCTATTTGTGGACAGTGCGCTACGCGCTTCACATGATCACCAAGCGCAAAGAAGACCGCCTACTGTTTGACCACCAGCGCGCCTTAGCGGAGTTTTTTGGGTACGCCGACAAAGATGGCTCACTGGCCGTTGAGCAGTTCATGAGCAAGTATTATCGCGTTGCGATGGCCATGGCCGAGTTCAACGACATGCTGCTGCAGTACTTCGATGAAGCTATCCTACGCATTCATGATGAGCAGATTTTAAAGCCGATCAACAAACGCTTTCGCATCCACAACGATTACCTTGAAGCGACGTACGATTCAGTATTCGAGCACCACCCGTTTGCCTTGATGGAAGCCTTTGTACTGCTTGCTCAGAACGACGATATCAAAGGGGTTCGCGCCTCGACGATTCGCTTGATTCGTGATCATCGCCACCTCATTGATGATGAGTTTCGTAACGATATCCGTAACACCTCGCTGTTTATGGAGTTGTTAAAGTCCCCAAATGGCGTGTCCACCGAACTTAAACGCATGAACCGTTACGGCATTCTCGGTCGATATGTACCAGAGTTTGGGCAAATTGTTGGTCAGATGCAGCACGACCTGTTCCACATATATACGGTGGATGCTCACACTTTGAAAGTGATCCAGAAGATGCGACAGTTTCGCCATCGGGATCACATGGAGCAGTTCCCCATCGCCTACCGTTTAGTTAACCAGATTCCAAAAATTGAGCTCTTGTATCTGGCCGGACTGTTCCACGACATCGGCAAAGGCCGCGGTGGCGATCATTCCGAACTTGGGGCCGTGGATGCACTGGCGTTTTGCGAACAGCATCATCTGGGTAAGTGGGATTCACATCTGGTTTCTTGGTTGGTACACAATCACTTACTGATGTCGATGACCGCGCAACGCAAAGACCTATCCGACCCAGAAGTGATCCACACGTTTGCCAAGCAAGTGCAGGACGGCGTCCATCTGGATTACCTGTATGTCTTGACCGTCGCTGACATCAACGCCACCAACCACTCACTGTGGAACAGCTGGCGCGCGACACTCTTGCGTCAACTCTATATGGAAACCAAACGCGCCCTTCGTCGTGGCCTTGAGAACCCAGGCAACAAAGAAGATCGTATCGAGCAGGTTCAACATGAAGCCTTAATGATCCTGAATCGCTCTGGTGTGCGCTCAGAATCGGCCACCGAGCTTTGGTCCACATTAGGGGATGATTACTTTTTACGGGAAGATGCCAAAAACATCGCGTGGCACACTCAATCGATTCTAGAGCATCTGCCCAGTATTTTGCCCTTGGTACTGATCCAGAAAACCTCGTACCGAGTGTACGAGGGGGCGACTGAGATCTTCATCTATACCGAAGACACTAATAACCTCTTTGCAGCAACGGTGGCTACGCTCGACCAACTGGCCCTGAACATCCAAGATGCACGCATCATCGTGACCGACGACGGTAAAACACTGAACACCTTTACCGTACTGACCGATGAGAATGAGCCACTGTCTGAAAACCCGACGTATTTGGCCAGCATTCGTGACCGACTCATTGAAGAGCTGGACGACCCAGCGGACTTCCCTGAGATCATTCATCGCCGTGTGCCTCGTCAGATGAAGGCCTTTGCCTCCCCAACCCGAGTCAATTTGAGTAACGACCCAAATACTCAACTTACGGTCATGGAAGTGCGCTCACCCGACCGCCCTGGCCTACTGGCACGGATTGGCCGTATCTTCTCGGAGCTTGAGATCTCGGTACGTAAGGCCAAGATCTCCAGCATTGGTGAACTGGTGGAAGACTTTTTCTTCCTGACCGATTCGGAAGGTTTGCCCATCAGCGACCCAGCCCTTTGCGAAACCTTACAAAAGCGGGTGTGCAAAGAGCTGGATGAGCACATTCACTAACCCTGACAAGAATAACAGGATCGATCATGGATAAAGCAACACAAACTGAACTGGAAGCCGCTGCGTTTCGTCGCTTGGTTAAACACCTAGATGAGCGCAAAGATGTTCAAAACATCGACCTGATGAACCTAGCGGGTTTTTGCCGCAACTGCTTATCTAAGTGGTACAAAGCCGCCGCTGAAGAGAAGGGACTCGAAATGGATTACGAAGCGGCTCGCGAAGTCATCTACGGCGAGCCTTACAGCGAATGGAAAAACAAATACCAAAAAGAAGCGACTCAGGAACAGCTGGACGCCTTCAACAAAGGTCAATAAGCCTTTATTGCTGAGATAAAATCCACGCTTGCTGCAGCTGGTTCATATCCACCTCAAGCGTGGTCGCATAGGTGTCATCCTGAACCGGATACGTTTTCACCACACGCGCCCCTCTGACTATCCCTGCCACCGCCGATTTAAAACGATCATTCTGGATCACCATATCCTCGACCGTGGTCGTTCCGTACACATATTGACCATGAACCACCCCAGCAAGCTCTTGATAGGCGCGCAGCTTCGAGGCACGCATGGCGGTTATGACTTTTTGCTGGCGAGTTGCACCAGGCTGAAGACTGATCGGCGCGTAACCTGTGGCCTGAACATAGTTCGGCTTGCCGTTGGGTTCTTCATTCACAAAGGTTGCATCGGGCAGCGCATCGATCAACTCATTGGTTGTAATTCGAATCGTGTCGCATCCGGTTAACAGCCACGCACACAGCACGGCCAAAATGGGTTTCACCACACTTAGGGTCTTCGAGCGCACACACAAAGCCATCATCATTCCATTCCTATTGGGCCGGATCCGTTTTCGATAATATACCCGTTTCTTAAAGCTCGAACAGGGTCATAACCCGGCAATCGTCCCTCTAAGCGACGATTCGGGATGTGCGTTTGAGCACTCGCTAATACTTGTCGGGTGGTGGTATCCAAGATACGGGCGTTCATCACTACACCGTCTTCGTATTTTGCGTAGGTTCCGGTCAAGACAAAATAGATTTTGTACTGATTACGAAGCGCCGACATGTTTTGGCGAGACACAGGCGACTTGAAGGTTGTAGCCAAGCTGACGGCTCGATAATCCACCAAGTTGTAACCGCGTTGCTGCATCGGAAAGATAAAGTTTTCGGAGATACGCTCTCCAAACAGATCATCCGGCACGCTGTTGCGCAAAGACGCAAAGGGCAATACCGCAATCGGGAAGCGCTTGACTCGATTCAGTGTCAGACCACTGATCAGCTGATTGGCCATCTGATCCACCGCTTCACTGACCGGGTCCATATCGGTGAATTGATCTGTCACAAGGTCCGTTGGAACGGTGCTGGCAATTGCTTCCAAACGAGCCCGTTCAATGGCTTTATCCACAATGCGTTGGCTAGCCGCGGGGGTGAGCTGATCCACATCCAGCACGGTTTGTTCCTGCTTTGCACAACCAACAAAGAACATGACAGCCCCCAAGAGCGCCGTAAAACGCAATGCTGAAAACGGAAATGTCCTGATTTTCATCGTTTTTATCCGATCGTTATATTAAAGTCACGGTGATCTACCGCGATAACCTTATTACCTATATCGGTCAGGAAGGACGCATGTTGAGGCTTTTTCGTACATTTTGCATTTTTCAATCTCTGCTGTTGATCTTATTATCCCCTACTGTATTAGCAGGGACATGGGTCGAAGCCACCGGCCAATCCCTTTTGGTGAACGGAGATGTCAAAGCCGCGCGCGCCCGAGCGATCGACTCAGCCAAGGAACAAGCGCTGCTGCAAGTGGCCGCTTACGTGTCCACCACTCAAGAGATCGAGAACGGCGTGCTCTCGCGTGATGAGCTTAGCGTTGCGTCACTTGGGGTTGTAAAACAGGTCGAGGTGGTCGATGAAACCTTAAAAGGCGATTACTTATGGGTTCGGATTAAAGCCGAAGTCATTCCCGAAAGCATGTGCCCAAGTGGCAACGCACCCAACAACCTTAAGAAAACCGTTGCCTTTACCGCCTTTGCAATGACGGACCCATCACAAACCAATTTAGGCGCGCTTTCTCAGATTCAAAGCCGATTAGCGACCGTATTCACTGAGCGCAGCCGAGAAGCACGGGGCATTCGTGCATTAAATGCCGGTCAGTACCAAATGTTTGCCGACCCCGAAACCGCTTCCACACTTCGATTGAACACCGGTGCCTTAACTCAAACCTTATCGCACACCTCGTCACTGGATGTGCAGTACATTGTCTCGGGTGTGATTCGTGATCTCAGCATGACTTCCCCCCAAGCCCTTCGTGAAACCGACTGGCTAAAAGACACTTACAACAAGCTGGATTACAAAAGCGATAAACATCAGCGCCACTTTGTCGTGGATCTTTTCGTGCACGATGCCTTCAGTGGCGGTCTGGTGTATCAAAACCAATACCACACTCAGGGCAAATGGCCTTTGGATCAATCTTTTAGAACCGGTTTTGATACACCAGCGTTTTACAAAACCGATTACGGCCAAGCGGTGAGTACGTTAATCGACACCATGCGCGATGACATTGTCTCTGAGCTTAAATGCCAACCGTTTATGGCCTCTATTGATAAGGCGATGAACGATCAGATCTGGATTAATGCAGGCCAAAACAGCGGCCTTCAATCGGGCGACACTATGACCGTGTACCGAAAGAACATCTATTTTAACCCAACAGCGGAACCGACCACGGAACTGATTGCGACCCCACTGACTCTGACTATTGATGCGGTTCAGACGATGTCAGCGCACGGCACGGTGAATGGTCACGTGACTGAATACAATATTCAGAGTGATGATCTCGTGATCGTGCAATAAGCGGTTTACATGTGCTTTGGCGGCTCTATAATCTGCGCCTCATCACCCGTTTTTTAGTCGCAATACACCAAGGATTCATCATGCAAAACGAACTGTTCAGTCAGTTAGAAAATAAAATCGAAAATTTGATCGAAGAAGTAGAGTTACTTCGCATGGAAGTGACGGAGCTTAAAGAAGCCAAAGAAGGTTTGGAAGCTGAGCGCCAAACGACAGAAGATAACTTGAAGCGCCTGCTGGGTAAGTTTGATTCCCTAGACGCTCAAGCGTAAGTCAGCAGCGGATGACTCCGCTGCTTCAGATACAACATCCGTTACCCTTGGGTGCCGCGGATGTTGATCTCAACCCGACGGTTTAAGGCGCGCCCTGCGTCTGTTGCATTATCCGCTACCGGATAACGCTCACCATAACCGTGTGTACTGATACGGGTTGCTGTTATCCCACCGGTCGCTAAATAATTCGCCACACTTGCAGCACGTTTTTCGGACAAGGTTTGGTTGTACTCAAACGAGCCAGAGCTGTCTGTGAACCCATCCACACTGATCGCCGTATCCTTAAACTTTTGGAACACTTTAATCACGGAGTTCAACACAGGCTGAAAGTCACTGGCTACGTTAAACGAGTTGGTCGCAAAGGTAATATTGCCCGGCATGATCAATCGAATGTCATTACCCGAACGTTCCACACCAACGCCTGTACCTTCAAGCTCTTGACGAAGCAGCATCTCTTGCTGGTCCATGTAATAACCGATACCGCCACCGGTTGCACCACCGACCGCTGCACCAATCAAAGCACCACGTCCACGATCTTTTTTACTTGAAACGGCAGCGCCTAAAACAGCACCGGCCACGGCACCAATGCCCGCGCCCTTGGTCGCGTTGCTGGTTTTCTCCTCGCGGGAGTATGGGTCTAATGTGCTACAACCGGTGACCAATGTCGCGACAGCTAATGTGGCGGCTAATTTTTTCATGACACCTCCGTCAATTATTGTTTGGTTCCTGAACGAATGATGTGTAATCAGTGTTTAGACTACTCTTATTGAGTTAAAAATAAACAGCTTCTGATCACAGACTCTCAAGGTTCACGCTCTGTTTACCAAGACAACATTCCGATACGAATGGTTCAGGTTTTCTTCAAATTGGAAACATTAAAATCCTCTGAAACTTAACGGATTTACCCCTCTGATCACTGGCAAGCAGCGGGGCGAGTAGCTAAAATAGCCCGTTATACACTACATTTTTACATAGGACGGGTAATCCCCGTTTTCACCGCTGTATTTGAGACTCAACCGAGGAGTTTCCTTTTGTCACATTTACCCTTGATCGTCGGTTTTGGCGGTATCAGCCCAGCCGGTCGTAGCTCGTTTCATCACGGGTATCGACGCCTGATCCTCGATCACTTAAGCCATCAGGACCGCCAGCAAACATTATTGAGCTTGGCGACGTTAATGGGATTGGCACAGTACCAAGACGGCAATTATCTGAATGCTCACGGAGAGTCACACCCTCTGGACGATTTGCTATCGTCTATTTTGGATCAAATTCTGGATCACACCCTGATCCGACGCATCGAGCCTGAGTGCTTCGATGTAGATCATGTCATGTTCAATAAGCAGGCCTCGTTGCAACTGGAACAGCCGATTCAGTTCACGCTGAAAAAGCGCCAAATGCCTACGGTGGTGCCTGAGAACTGGCAGGTCGAGTCCGTTAATGCGCACATCGTGCAAGTAACGGTACAAGAAACATTGGAAGCGATTCTTCCGGACACCAAAACCGCGCAGGTTCAGTCAGCTGGTCAACTGCCTTCTGGGTTTAAGCCTGATGATCTGTACCAATCGCGCAACCACCCGCGCAACATTCAGATGACCGTTTACGCGGCCTCTGACGCCGTGAGCTCCACCGGTATCGACTTTACCGAGATCATGAGCAAGGTGGCACCGGATCAAGTTGCGGTCTACGCCAGCAACTCGATCGGCCAGCTGGATGATTTAGGGTTTGGCGGGTTAACCAAATACCCAGCGCTTGGTAAGCGCACCACCTCCAAGCAGATGCCACTGGGTTACGCTCAGATGCCTGCCGATTTTGTAAACGCTTACTTACTTGGCAATGTCGGTAGCACGGGTGGCTCACTCGGTGCGTGCGCTACCTTCTTATACAACCTTCGAAGCGCTGTGGATGATATCCGCACGGGCCGCCGCAAGGTGGTCTTAGTGGGCGGCAGTGATGCCCCAGTGATCCCCGAAGTGATCGAAGGTTTCCGTGCAATGGGCGCCTTGGCCGAAGACAAAGACCTTTTAGCTTTGAACAACGTCGATGCACTGACCAAAGAACACTACCAAAGCGCATGTCGCCCCTTTGGTGATAACTGTGGCTTCACCATTGCCGAAGCCAGCCAGTTCGTTATGCTGATGAGCGATGACTTAGCGCTTGAATTGGGTGCCGAAGTATACGGTGCTGTGCCAGATGTGTTTGTTAATGCCGATGGCCACAAGAAATCAATCTCGGCGCCAGGTGTGGGCAACTACATCACCATGGCGAAGTCTGCGTCTTTAATTCGCGCCATGATGGGTGAAGAATCGCTTAGGACACGCTCCTATGTGCAGGCACACGGCACCAGTACACCGCAAAACCGCGTGACGGAATCCCACGTGATCAACGAAACGGCCAAAGCCTTTGGTATTCAAGATTGGACCGTCAGCGCCATTAAGTGCTTTATCGGCCACTCGCAAGGGACTGCGGCGGGCGATCAATTGGCCTTCTCATTGGGAACTTGGGCACACGGCATCATCCCGGGTATCCGTATGACACCCAACATCGCCGATGATGTGTACACCAGCAATCTGAACTTGGCCATCCAAGATACCGATGTCGGTACCGAGGGAATGGACAGCGTTATCCTAAACTCCAAAGGGTTTGGGGGTAACAACGCCAGTGCGCCCGTGATTGCACCTCACATCGTGGAAGCTTGGTTGGCGCATAAACACGGAGCTTCAGCCGTGTCCGGCTGGAAAGCGAAACGCGAACACACGCGCGAGAAAGCGGCCGCTTATGACCAGCAAGCAACCTTGGGACTCGCCCGTCCAACTTACCTGTACGACCACCAAGTACTGGAAGGTTACGATTTAACCATCACGGACAAAGCGATTCATTTCCCAGGTTATGCACACAACGTCGATATTGATGTTGAAAACCCATTCAGCGACTTTACTCATAAGCCGAACGCCTAAAACGGCGATACATTCATAAGGGCTTCATGAGGCCTTCATGAGAATTTAAAGCAGCAGGCTTCGGCCTGCTTTTTTATGGGTTATCACAACAACTAAGGCTTAAGCCCCGGTAGTACCCGGTACGCATTACGCCGACCTTGCTCGACCCACTCATCCGCCGTGAGAGCGGTTAACGCCGCTAAGGCATTGATCACTTCGATCACCTTAAGGGGATTGTTTCGCTCCCCTTGGTGGCCAAACAAAGGCATATCCGGTGCATCGGTTTCAAAGACGATCGCCTCTTTAGGTAAGGCTTTCACCATACGCTGGACCTTTTGAGCTCTTGGATAGGTAATTGAACCACCTATACCCAAACAAAAGCCTAAATCCAGATAACGTTTGGCTTGTTGCACACTGCCGGTAAAGGCGTGAATAACCCCGCCTTGATCAAAACGCTTCTTAAGTAGGTAGCTTGCCATCTGGTCGTGGGCTTTTCGATTATGAACAATCAAGGGCTTACGATAATGCATGGCAAGCTCAACCTGAGCGTCAAATAAGGTCCACTGCTTATCGCTTTGATGATCCGCTTCGAAGAAATCAAGACCGCACTCCCCAACCGCAATCACAGAGGGACAAGACAACATCGACTCAACCTGAGTTAAGTCCGATGAATGATGTTGATCAAGAAAATAGGGATGTAACCCGACAGCCATCCGAATCAAAGGGAATTGATCGGCCAGTGCCCGTATTTTGGGAAAATCCCGAGCCACTGTGCCTGGGATAACGATGCGCTCAAAACCGAGCGCACGCGCTTTGGAGAGTAACGCCTCACGGTCTTCATCGAACGCACTGAAATCCAGATGGCAATGCGTATCGATGAGGCCAGACAACACCGGATCAGTGTTCGCGAGTCGCTCGGAACTGGACATCCGGCCAACGCTCTTCGGTGAGGCTTAAATTCACGCGTGTTGGTGCAAGATACGTCAGCAAACCACCGCCATCGACCGATAGGTTGTCGTAGGCTTTCTTACGGAAATCTTCGAGCATCTTGTTATCAGAACACTCAACCCAACGCGCGGTTTGAACCGACACAGGCTCGTACAAGCAATCCACCTTGTATTCATCCTGCAGGCGGAACATAACCACCTCAAACTGCAGCTGACCGACCGCGCCCAATACCAAGTCGTTGTTACGCATCGGCTGGAACAACTGCACCGCGCCCTCTTCCGACAACTGCTGAAGCCCTTTTTGCAGCTGCTTCATTTTAAGTGGATCTTTCGGGCGTACTTTCTTGAACAGCTCCGGCGCAAAGTGCGGAATACCGGTAAATTTAAGCGCTTCGCCTTCGGTAAAGGTATCGCCAATCTGGATGGTACCGTGGTTGTGCAAGCCGATGATGTCACCCGACCACGCTTCTTCCACGTTTTCGCGATCCCCCGCTAGGAAGGTCACCGCATCCGCAATTTTGATGTCTTTACCGATGCGCACGTGCTTCATTTTCATACCGCGCGAGTATTTACCCGAACACACCCGCATAAAGGCGATACGGTCGCGGTGTTTTGGGTCCATGTTCGCTTGGATCTTGAAGATAAAGCCCGAGAACTTCTCCTCATCTGATTCAACCGTACGCGTTTCGGTGGCACGATCAATCGGTGAAGGCGCCCACTCAACAAAGTTATCAAGCATTTCGCGCACACCAAAGTTGGCTAACGCAGTACCGAAAAAGACCGGTGTTTGCTGACCACTTAGGAAGGCTTCGGAATCAAACTCGTGTGTCGCGCCGCGCACCAGCTCGATCTCTTCAACGAAATCGTCGTACTCATCTTCCAGCAGTGCTTTTGCTTCATCTGAGTCCAAGCCTTTGATCTGGATATCTTCTGGTACAACCGCGTTTTGGCCGGCTTTAAATACATGAATCGTGTCGGTGTATAAGTTATACACACCTTTAAAGAACTTACCCATGCCAATCGGCCAGCTAATCGGCGCGGCCGCAATTTTGAGGACTTCTTCAATCTCGTCCAGCAGCTCAATCGGATCACGGATATCGCGGTCCATCTTGTTCACAAACGAGAAGATCGGCGTATCACGCAAACGACATACGTCCATCAGTTTAATGGTGCGGTCCTCGACACCTTTCGCACCATCAACCACCATCAGGGCTGAGTCCACGGCAGTCAGTGTGCGGTAGGTATCTTCCGAGAAGTCTTCGTGACCTGGGGTGTCGAGCAGGTTTACAACACGCTCGTTCCAGTAAAACTGCATCACGGATGACGTAATCGAGATACCGCGGTCTTGCTCCATCGTCATCCAGTCGGATGTCGCATGGCGATCGCTTTTCTTGCCTTTAACGGTACCGGCTTTTTGGATCAAGTTACCCAGCAGCAATAGCTTCTCGGTAATCGTGGTTTTACCCGCATCCGGGTGGGAAATGATGGCAAAGGTGCGACGTTTCGCCACTTCGTTATGAACAGCGCTATTGGACATGAGACTTCACTTTAAACTGGATCGACAAACGGCGTGCTCATTGGCACACCGTTTAAGAGAAAACGTTAATTGCTGCTTATTTTCGCTGATCTTGAGGTGTTTAACAATCAAACCGTGCTAAAGCACCGTAATACTCACACCTAAACATCAATAAGCATCACGGTAAGCCGTCATTTGCTCTTCACTCATCTTAATCAGCAGTAGGGTTTCCATCGTTTCGCTGTCTCCCCAAATTTTGGAGTGCTGTAAGACCACATAATGACCATCCTTTTGCCATACCTTCGACACACTGTCCCACGTATCCCATATCGCCTCACCATTCTCTTGCGATAACGGATGACCTAAACGTGTGATGAACACCTTAGCCATTTGATTGTAGATGGCATGGATGCGCTCCTCTTGCTCTTTATATGGAAACCCAGCGATATCAGTTTCTGTGATTCGCTCTTCAGCCAATAAGATCACTTGGCCAAACGGATAGCCCTCATCGCCCAACGCCTCTTTATCCTCTTCTGACCAAGCATTGATGAAAAGAGATTCTCCATCCCATGCGCTGGGATCAAAGAGGCGCGCTGTCGACTTAGACAGTGCATCTAGGAGTGAATCAGGGTTGGATAACCATGCTTCATCAAAACCAATCGCGTCGTTATCCGGCTCTAACCGAAAGGGAAAGTAATCCTCTTCCTGAAAGGGGGTTTTCCAAAGCACATTCCCCTCTGGGCTAACCGCTATCAAATACCCATTATCGTCATTTTTAAGCGAGAAAAGCGCTCTACCCTCAAGGGTAATGTATTCAAGCACGTGATCCTGTCTTACCATGGGGATCAACAACGCATCATCGATACGCCCCCATAGGTAATCACGGCGCAGCGGCTCGTTGTAGCGATCTGGGAACGGAGTAAAGTTTGAGTTTTTCTGATCCCAAATGCCCCACTGCTTATTCAATCGAGCAATTCCTTGGCAGTGTTCGTTCAAACTGGCCAACCAACTGATGGAGGCACCATTGGGCTCCTCATAACCGGCCAAATCAAAATCATACAGCTCTGGGTCGATCTCGGACTTAAGCAAATTGCAGTGTGGATAAAAGCGGACTTCTCGGGTGTAGCTTCTCTCAAGCGGCTCCCCTTTTGTATTAACAATCCAATGCCCATCAGTGGTTTCAGCGACAGCCAGCCCGTTTGTAAAGCTTGATAAGCCTTTAAAAACAGGTTTGATCAGCCATTGCCCTTGCTCATCAATGGCTCCCCATGGGGTATCAGATTTCACATTTTTAAGATCGCCATTAAAAAAATGCCACAAATTTTTAAGCTCCGACGCCGTATTGGGTATTTCGACCGCGGCGATACCGTCTTCATTAAACGGCTTGGCCTCAATAAATTGAGGCTCGATCACCCACTCACCTGTTCGGTTGATGTAGCCAAACAGAGCTTCCCCAACCGGTTTTACCGCCGCAAGGCCCGATGCCGAAAACGCCTCGGCTTCTTGAAAAGGCCCTGCGATGACCACGTTTTCCTGTGTATCGATGTAGGCATATGTACCGTTCTTCTTAACCGCCGCTAAACCGTGTGAAAAGTAAGAGGCATATTGATAAGCAGCCGGAATAACCGACTTGCCTTCTAAGTTGATGTACCCCCATAAAGCGCCTTGTTGATAACGCGCCAGCCCTTCATCAGTAAAGGTTTTAGCAGCCTCAAAGTCGCTCTCAACCAGAGGTTGCCCTTTAGCATCTAAATAACGGTATTGCTGGTTGGGGAGGTGAGCAACATATCGCTTAACATCCGGGTTACCGTGGGATGAGGCGACCAATCGCTGGTAGTTTAGCTCCCCAACCAAATGGCCTTTGCTGTCCACCATCCCCCAGACACTGCCGTAATACCCTTTAGGTACAGAAAACCGATAAACCGAAGGTTCGGCTAATAATGGAGAGGATAAAGAAGCACTTAAAAACGCCGTAAGGACGAGCAAACGGGATGGGCAACATCGCATAACCATCTTCCTTGATGATAAAAGTCGGCCAGTATAACGAAAAGACTCACCTCTGTTGACCTATCATCAAAAAAGAAGCCCGAAGGCTTCTTCTATCTGGAGCTGAACACCGAAGCTTAAACTCTGAAACGCCGGGTAACCGATTCAAGCTGGTTAACTTGCTCTTTAATCCTGGTCGAGATGGATAAGCAGTTTTCAGCCACCTTAGAGGCGTTCAGTGATTGCTGGTTTAGACCATTAAGGCTTCTGCTGATCTCATCGGCCACACTGCTCTGCTCTGTGGTCGCTTGTGCCGTCTGAGTCGACATTTCGTTAACGCGCAAAGAGGAACCTTGAATCGAATCCAGCATGATTGAGATAATTTTAACCGACATCACCAAAGTAAAAATCAGGGTAATGACCAAGATCGCAGGGGGGGTATCGAGCTCTTGGCACGTAAACTTTTCAACTGCATCGTGAACTCTCCAAAGTCATCAGAACTCTTAGCGACCAAATGCGCCATTTCTTAAGTTAAAACCATAAGCTAATTATGGTTTTGTCAGTGAAGTCCCTAATTAGACGATTCAACTTAGATTCATCCACTATTCGCTTTAATGCATCCCCGTTTCGGGTACTGACCGAATCGTTGTTAAAAAATCGGAAAGGAAAAAACGATGATGAAAAAAATCACCCTCTCTTTGGCGTTGGCCTCTACTTTGATCTTATCTGGCCACGCGAGTGCTCAATCGTGCAAAGGAATGTCCGAATCGAGCTGCTCCAGCAACAGCAATAGCTGTTATTGGGTCAAAGGGTATAAGCGAAGCGATGGCGTACAAGTGAAGGCTCATTGCCGAACAAAAGCGAAAAAGAAGAGCTTATCCGACGCCGCTAAGACCAGCAGCAAAACGGCTAAATCCAGCACTGAGAAAGCCAAAGTGAGCTCTACGAAAACATCGGCAACTCAATCGGTTGAAAAAGCGACAAAAAGCAGCACAAAAGTCAGCAGCCAGAAGTCCACCGCGAGTGAGAAATCCAAAAAGAAAGTGGAATCAACCACTAAGAAGTCGTCTTAACGGTTTCGAAAATGAACGTTTGGTTGCCTTTTAAGGCGACCAAACAAAAAAAAGGGCTTACCCAAAGGTAAGCCCAAACAATGACAAGAACCGTGTAATCACCTGATAAGGTTTACCAGATAATTGGGTGAAGCATATCGTTCATTAAGTAAATCCCGATATGACTTGCGAGCCATTTAAGATTAATCAAAATGAGAATTATTATCAATACTATTTTGAAAAAAATTTAATCCTTTTACACATTTTTTTCGGATAAGGCTTGGGGAAAGCTGTGGATAACCTCTTCAAATGCCCTTCTAGGCCTTGCACCATGGGCACTTGAAGAAAGTGATGAGTATCTGACCAGATACTCTTATTGTGCGGCTAGCACCAGTGATGGACGAACCGATTTCCAGTAATGACGTTTCCAGTAAGGGTTGTTCAGCTCAGAAATCATCACACCGTTGCTGGTGGATGCATGCATAAAATGCCCATTACCCATGTAGATGCCCACATGACGGGTACGACGGGACATTTTAAACAGCACCAAATCCCCTTCGGCCAGATCATCCTTATCAATATCAGCGCCAACCTCAGCTTGACCTAGGGTTGTTCTTGGCAACTTCATATTAAACACATCACGAAACGTGACTTGTACAAACGCCGAGCAGTCGATCCCCGACATGGTATTACCACCCAAACGGTAAGGAACCCCCTGCCATTTGGCAAAATGCTTTAAAATTCGGTCATTAAAAGACTCTTGTGGCGTCAGTTCTTCCCCGACGGCATAAGAATCCTGCACGATGACTGGACGCTTTGGTGCAGAACACCCAACTAAAAACAATACGGCACTTAAACAGCTACACACTAACCACGGCTTTACAGGCATGCTTTGAAGTCTCTTTTTTCTTCACCCTAGATTGGTCTAACCCAAATGGATCGAGGTAATTCGACGATATTTAACGATGTATACATGCTTTAACGGCCACATCGGTCACAAACTGTACAATAAACCTACACTATTTGTGGAGTATTTTTATAATTTCATGATATAAGCCTTTCACTTTTTCCCTTCCTGGCAGATAAATGCCTCTTTTTGGACACACATATTGCAGACGAACGCCCTCTCTGAAGAGCAGCTGGCAAACATCACGGAAGCCATTTATCAACACGGCTACGGCATCATTCCAGACTTTTTCGACACCGAATTTATTCAACAACTAACTCAACGGGTCATCGAATCCAACGCACTCAAAAAAGCCGGTATCGGGCGGCAGTTGAATCATCAGCGCAATTCGGACATTCGCCGAGACGCCATTGTTTCGCATCAATACATCGCATTCGGCCAAGGTGGACCCACCACGTTAACGCTTCGATGAAACGATCATGGTGGTACTCGATCAGAAGAAGACATACTATGCAGACATCAGTTCCAAACCAGCGACGAATATTTCGCTGTTGTTCAGCTTAAGCAACTACAATCAGTCAAAAACCAATCAACCGGAGAAACAGCATGGCAAAGCTTACTGATATCAAGGGTCTGTCTGACGCTCAAGCAGAAACACTAAAAGGTGCAGGTGTAACGACTCAGGAGAAAATGCTCGAGATGTGCGGCGACAAGAAAAGCCGCAAAGAGATCGCCTCTTCAACAGGCCTTGATGAGAAAGAGCTGCTGGAATGGTTAAACCGCGCTGATCTTGCGCGCATTAAGGGTGTTAGCACTGCGTACGCAGACCTGTTAGAGCTTGCAGGCGTTGATACCGTACCAGAGCTTGCCCAACGCAATGGCGCAAACTTGCACGCTAAAATGGTTGAAATCAACGATGAGAAATCGTTTGTCCAGCAAATGCCAAGCGCAAGCCAAGTTGAAGGCTGGGTGACTCAGGCTAAAGAGCTACCACGCGCGATCCACTACTGATCATCATTGATTGTGTTTAAGCGGAGCCTTATGGCTCCGTTTCTGTTTTTGTCTCTTAATCATCCCTGTTCTTAACGAAATCTGATAGCATTCAGCTTTGCGTTATCCCCCTTTACGTTCACGCGTTAATTAACCCGAGAGATTCCTGTGTTTAGCGATTTTCCACTTGATGAGCGCTTGCTCAAAGCCCTTGATACGTTGTCCTTCACTCAACCAACCGAGGTACAAGAAAAAACGTTACCACTGGCCCTTGAGGGCAAGGACCTCTTGGTCACCGCCGAAACCGGCAGCGGAAAAACCTTAGCGTTCAGTCTGCCGCTGTTGCAAAAACTCAAAGCGCAGGAAAAGCCAAACGCTCAAGCACGCGCACTGATTTTGGCACCAACGCGTGAGTTGGCCCTACAGATTCAAAAAGAGCTGGTGAAGTTTTCCCAGTTCACCTTTATTACCAGCGATACCGTATGCGGTGGCGAACCATTCAAGCCACAAGCGGCGCGCCTTCGCAAAAACCCAGAAATCTTAATTGCCACACCCGGTCGTTTGGTCGAGCATTTGGATAAAAGCTCCATCAGCTTGGCGGATGTCGAAGTGCTCGTTTTAGACGAAGCAGATCGTATGTTGGAAATGGGCTTCCAAGAGGATATGGAGCGCATTCTAGGCGAGCTTCCCGCAGGCCGACAGTCTCTTTTGTTCTCGGCCACCCTTGGTCATAAAGGGATGTCGTCTGTGATCGCATCATCCCTACAAGAGCCTGTTACGTTAACGCTCAGTAGCCGACGCTCTAGCCACGCGAATATCACACAGCAGGTCATCCCTGCTGCAGATAACGACTTAAAAGATAAGCAAGCTTTATGGCTTTTGAACAACGAAACATTTGATAAAGCAATCGTGTTTGTGAACACCAAAGTTCAGGCGGCACGGTTAAATGGCTATCTTCGCTACCACAAGATCCGAGCTGGGGTGATCCAAGGTGATCTCACTCAGGAGCAACGCAAGCATGTCATCGGCTTATTGAAGCAGGGCAAAATCAATGTGCTGGTCGCTACCGAAGTCGCTGCTCGTGGCTTGGATGTCGAAGGTGTCGACTTGGTGATCAACTATGAGATGGCTCGTAAAGGCGACGAACATACCCACCGCGTAGGCCGTACTGGGCGCGCAGGCAATCAAGGCCTTGCGATCTCTTTGGTAGCGCCACCTGAGTGGAACCTGATGGTCGGTATTGAGCGTTATCTCAAAGCCGCTTTTGAGCGACGCACCATCAAGGGTTTAGAAGGCAGCTTTACAGGGCCTAAGAAAACCAAAGCGTCAGGTAAGGCGGTTGGTAATAAGAAGAAAAAAACCACGACCGGTAAAAACGCTGCCAAGAGCAACAAGCCTAAGGCCAAACATAAAGCGCGTGCGGGTAAGCCATCACGTCCTGCCGCCGAAAAGGTAGTGGATCACGGCTTTGCGCCGTTTAAAAAGAAGACCAGCGAATAGCCGGTCTACTTTAACGTCAGGGAGTGAGGCGGCGTTGGCACACTGTCTGATGATTGGCAAAAAGCGATAACGCGATCCAGCGGCATCGCTTTAGCCAACCAAAAGCCTTGAACATACTCACAACCAAACGCCTTTAAGGTCTGTACCTGATCATCGTTTTCAACCCCTTCTGCGATCACGTGAATGCCCAATGTCATTCCCATTTTGATGATCACTTCCACCAGCGTCCTGTCTTGGTCATCAATCAGTAGATCCGAGATAAAGCTTTTATCGATTTTCAGATACTGGGCCGGATAACTGCGCAGGTAATTGAGTGCCGAGTAACCAGTACCAAAATCATCAATGGCAAACTGGACACCCATTTTTTGCAGAGCATTAACCACATTAACGCGTGATGGGTGCTCATCCATGAAGAGTGATTCGGTAATCTCAAAAATAATGCGATCCGGCGAAACGCCGTTCACTTTGAAGATCCCTTTCCAGCTTTCCAGCGACTGACTCGAATGGAACTCCGAAACCGACCGGTTAATCGAGATCTGCAAGTCCACCCCCTCCTCGGCGAAGGTGCGGATATCTTTACACGCTTGGCTTAAGACCCAATTCCCCAAAGCACGAATAGCGCCCGTGCGCTCCGCCACCGAGATAAAGTAATCAGGATACAAAAGCCCTTTGGTCGGATGATTCCAACGCAGAAGCGCTTCGCAGTGGTGAATCAGGTTATCTTTCAAACTTAAGATGGGCTGGTATTCTAAGAAAAACTCATTCCGCTCCAACCCTTTTAGGATATCGTTATGCACATCCAGGAAGTACTCGGCCTGCTCTTGCATATCTTCGTTAAAGAAGAAGTAACCGTTGCGCCCCGAACCTTTCGCCGCATACATGGCTTGGTCGGCATGCTGCAGGAGCGTCTCGGCGTTATCACCGTCCATCGGGAACAAGGCAATGCCCATACTGGCGGTCATCAAGTACTGACGAGACCCAATAAAGAAGGGCTGCGATAGGCGTTTTTGCATTTTTTCGGCCAGCAAATCCGCTTGAATAACATCACTGATGTTCCGCAGCACCACGATGAACTCGTCACCGGCTAGACGAGCCACAATGTCACTGTCCCGCGCTGATTGACGCAAACGCTGTGAGAACTGAATCAGTAATTCATCGCCTACACTGTGGCCAGAGGTGTCATTAATCTGTTTGAAGTGATCGATATCGATGAAGAACATCGCAAACTCTTGCTCTTCACGCTTCATCTCTGTGATCAAACCACTCAAACGCTGGCTAAAGTGGTAACGATTAGGAAGGCTGGTCAAGGCATCAAAGTTGGCGCGATAGTTCGCGGTGTGAATCGCTTTGACTTTGTCGTTGTAAATCGCGATTAACCAGTAGGCCAAACCGCCAAACACAGCGGTCACCAAGAACGACATCAACCACAAGAACCAGCGTCGTTGAACCTGAGTTTGCGACTCGCTTAAGCTGGAAGCAGCAAGAAACCACTGCGTACCAAATACGGACAAAGGCTCTATGACAGCGCTGTCTTTTACCGCTAAAGGGTTACCCAAAAAAGCCACGGGAGACTGCTCTGGGCCTACGTATTCACCCATCGCGATCAAAGAGTTTAATTCCAACGCTGAATCTTCGATCAGTGATCTAAAGGTACGTATACCTAGGGTCAGAAATAGCAAACCCGGCTTTTCGGTGCGCTCATTAAAGAAAGGGTAGATCAGATAAACTTCATCGGGCTTGGTAGCACGGTGTGATGGCGGTAACAGCACCTCAGGTTTTAAGCGCTCAAAAGCCGATTTGATCAAAGCAAACTGAGTGGGGTTATTTAAAATGGACTGCGCGCGTTGAAAGGCCTGAACATCAGGTGCAGACCAAAGCGGTTCTAGGTGCTCGGTCACGACGACGGTTGATATACTGTCTGAAACTTTCAGCAAATCCTGCATCAGCAGTTTTACCTCTTCGTCTTCCAGCGTTTGATGCGACAGTAAGGCCGATTTAAAACCTTTTACGGCGGTGAGTGTCGATTCGACCTCTTTTTCGAAGTCCGCCTTTAACACCTTAAGTTGAGATTGAAGGCGCAGCTGCTCGGTAAGCTGCATTTGACGCTCTTCGTGACCAATGAACAACGCTGATACGAAAAATACAGAAAGTGCCACACAAGACGCTGAAAGTGAGGGCCGTTGAAGGAATCGGCGTATCCCTGTCTTAATCAAACTCATATCCGTTGAGCCATCCCCTTTATATTGTGTTTATTGCCGCGTTTGGGCGCGCTGTTTTCGTAACTTACATTCGGCAATAATGGCGCGCTTTTGAACCTCAGAGCTGGCTTGCCAGCCTGTGATTTCTGCTAGGGTTCTAAAACACCCTATGCATATGTCCTGATCATCCAGACAACATTTACGGATACAGGGGGATTTTTCGATCACATCCATCTCGTTAAGGATAAAAAAAAGGTGTACAAAAAGCACAACTTTTTAGTTAAAAAGTTGCAAAACACTTATGGGTATTTGCGACTTTAGTAGCAATTTAGACTATTTCTTTAAGAGGTCTCGAATCTCGGTCAAGAGCAATTCTTCTTTAGTCGGTTCTGGCTCTTTCTCTGGTTCAGCCGGAGCCTCTTCCTCTTTACGCTTCATGGAATTCATTACTTTTACCGCCACAAACACAGCTAGAGTAATGATCAAAAAGTCGATCAGCGTTTGGATAAACTTACCGTATTTTAGCAGTACTGCTTCGGTTTCGCCTTGAGCCGGCTGTAACACAACCGCAAGGTCGGTGAAGTTGACTCCGCCTAGTAGCATACCAATCGGCGGCATCACGATATCGCCTACAAACGAGGCAACAATTTTACCGAACGCGGCACCGATAATGATACCGACAGCCATGTCGACCACGTTGCCTTTGACGGCAAATTCTTTAAATTCCTTGGCAAAGCTCACAGTGACATCCTTTATGATTTGAGTAGGGATATCCCTATTCTCACTGTGAGCCATGAACAATCTCTGAACAGTTATCGACCCATCATTCCCCGCAGTGCGGCGGGTAGATCCGCCGGTAGTACCACGGTTTTCGAGTTATCCGACTGGGCTATCTCGGTTAAGGCCTCTACGTATTTTTCACCCAAGATGTAATACACAGGTAGCTCATTACCTTGAATGGCCGAGGTCACCTTTTCGATCGCCGCTTGGCTCGCTTCAGCCAACACCACTTGGGCTTCCGCATCACGACGTGAAGCCTCAAGACGCCCTTCTGCTTCTAGGATAGCGGCCGACTTTTCACCGTCTGCTCGGGTAACACGGGCACGACGTTGACGCTCAGCCGCCGCTTGCTCCTCCATCGCCTGCTGCATGGTGCCAGAAGGGGTAATGTCTTGGATTTCAACCGTTTTAAGCGTAATCCCCCAATCGGAAATATCATCCGAGATGGCTGATTTCAGCTTCGATTTAATCTGATCACGGGAGGAAAGCGCATCATCTAAGCCCATTTCACCAATGATGGAGCGCAAAGAGGTTTGCACTAAGTTTTGAATCGCCACCTCATAATCTTCAACGCCGTATACCGCTTTTTCAGGGGATACGATGTTGATGTACGCCACTGCATTCGCAATGATCACAGCGTTATCTTTGGTGATGACCTCTTGGGATGGAATATCCATCACAATGTCTTTGGTCGTGACGCTGTACGCCACTTTATCGATGTAAGGGATGATGATTTTAAGACCTGGCCCTAACGTGCGTGAGTATTTACCCAAGCGCTGAATGACAAATTTATACCCTTTCGGAACGATTTTAACGCCCGAAAAGATGGTAATAATGACGACCGCAAGGAAAATACCATTCATAGTCTCCCAAAAGGGGCGTTGTAAAACGTACGACCCCACGGTTTTGCCCGGAGGGACGCTTAATCACTTGGCCGACTTCGCCAGCGATCGCCTCTTTCGCCATGCCCGCTTTGGTTTTGTCTTTGATTAAGGGACCAATCAACAAGAACCAGAGCGCCGTAAAGACGATGGACGAAATAGCCCAGATAAGCAGCTGCAAATTTAAGCCAAGATCAGGGAAGATCCACAGCAATGCCGAAACAATCAAACCACCCAACCCAAACCAGAAAATGGTAAAGCTTGGAATAACAATCTCGGCCACCATCAGTAGCATCGCTAAGACCAGCCAATGCCAAGGTTCAATCACAAACACATTTTGCTCCCTAGAGTGTCGTTTGATGTGGCTTTATTTTGGTGCGCTTTACCCAACCAAGCAAGTGAATCTGAAAAAGCCGCTGCGCAGGTTATAGGATCAGCCTAACCTGCGCTGCGGCATCGCTACTCACAGGGGGGCTTACGTAACGTGAGATCCAAAGTAACACTCTGAGTGGTCGCCTTTTGCTGAACAATCGGTGTATCGAGCCCTTGTTGAGCCGTGTTTACATTTTGTAATGACGTCAGCTGACCGTTTTGACGAATAAAACCGATGTCTTTCAATAAGCGATCATCAAGGTGCTCCATAGACTCGTAGGTATACTGCTTGTCTAGGTACTCGTTAAGCTTGCGATACAACCTGGCAATCAAAGGTAAAAAGGTCATTGCTGTTTCTCCTTGTCAGTGAGTCCTTTTGCTGACGGGGAGACTTCGGGTATTTTACGGGGGAAAACAAAATGACCGCGAAGACTCCGCGGCCAGTGAAGAAGATTACTGCTCGCGGACAGGCACCATCATGCGAATTCGATGATGATTCATCGAAGCCACATTGGATGTAAAAGGTTTGTTAAACGCTTTCAACATGATGCTATCTGCTGTTCGTCTTCTAAAAGGGAATATTTGATTGAAAAATGCCGATCAATTACGGCACCGATCCTCGATTAAGCGTGTTTTCGATCATTCTGTCAACAACATTTCAACACGAATGTGAGAAGCGCTGTACACAGGTTGTATGTTCAGCCACACTTACCCTCTTATTCCCGCTTTATAGCCAGCCCTTTAGTTAGTTGATCAATATCATGACGACCTTCGCCGAACTCTCTTTGTGCCCAGAACTTCAATTCACGCTCGCTGAAATGGGTTATCAACGTGCCACACCGATTCAGGAAAAGGCGATCCCACTGATTTTAGAGGGCAAAGACCTGATGGCCGAGGCCGAAACCGGTAGCGGAAAAACCGCGGCGTTTGGCTTACCCATCATTGAGCGACTCAAAGAGGCCCCAACCGACGGTCAGTACCACCCGATTCGAGCATTAGTCCTTGTGCCCACCCGAGAGCTGGCCATCCAAGTGGGGGACAATCTTTTGGAATATGGGATGGCACTTGGCATGCGCGTTGTCTCTATTTACGGCGGCGCCCGCTTTGATAATCAGATTCGTAAGATGAAGCGTGGCGCGGACATATTGATCGCCACCCCTGGGCGCTTATTGGAGATGCTCAAACAGAAAAAACTGTCGATGGAGTCACTGTCGACCCTGGTGTTTGATGAAGCCGACCGCATGTTGGATTTGGGCTTTTTGCCGGACATCAAAGCCATACTGAGCTTTTTACCTCGCGAGCGTCAAACGCTGTTGTTTTCGGCCACGTTTAACAGCTCGATTGATGCCTTGGCCGAGTCACTCTTAAACGCGCCAGAGCGCATTCAAACCGGCGTACGTAACCAAGCGGCGAAAACGGTACAGCAACGCGCCTTTGCGGTGGACAGTCGCGATAAGGCCGATATCCTTTGTTATTTTCTTGAGCGGCTTAATTGGTCTCAAACTCTGGTCTTTACCCGCACCAAACGACGTGCCGATCAAGTATGCGATTACCTAAACCAAGAGGGCATCAGCGCCACAGCACTGCACGGCGACAAGCTTCAGCGGGAGCGAAATGAAGCCTTAGCCAGCTTTGTGGGCAAGCGCGTTCGGGTGCTGGTTGCCACCGATGTGGCCGCCCGTGGTTTGGACATTGAATCGCTTCCGCAAGTGATCAATTACGATATTCCAAACCAAGCCGACGCTTACGTTCACCGTATTGGCCGCACCGGCCGTGCTGGACAAAAAGGCTTGGCGATCTCCTTTGTTGCACCAGATGAGAAGCGCTTTCTCCAAGCGATTGAAGCATTAACTCAGCAATCCCTGCACGCCGAGCCAATCCCAGTGTTGGATTCGGGTGTTTTACCGAAAGCCAGTCAACGCAAAGCGGCAGCGGTTAAAAGCACTCAAAAACCCGCCCAGAAACCCGGCCGCAAAACGGCGCGAAAAAACGATTCGTCCAATAAAACCCAATTGGCCAGAGGCAAAACCGCGAGTAAGGGAAAAGCATCGGGCAAAAAACGCCCAGCGACTGACCAAAAACCAGCGCAAAACCCAAGCAGTAAAGGCGCTTCGGCTAAGCGCTCAACACAGCGTTCTGGTAAACCCTCTTCTAGGCGCTCGCTTTTCGATTAAGATAGGCGTCCCAATCTTCGCCTAATCGGCCTTACCTAGGATAGATCATGGGTCTTTGGATTCCGTTTACCCTCTTTGCTGCGTTTATGCAGTCGTTCCGTAACGCCTTTCAAAAACAACTGAGTAAAGATGTCGATACCGCAGGGGTTACCCTTGCCCGCTTCTTGTATGCCAGCCCCATGACGGCGCTCTACCTGATTGCGTTGTATGCTTATAAGCCGGTTGAGATGCCCCATTTAAGTGGGCAGTTTGGTCTGTACATTTTACTTGCGTCGGTGGCTCAAATTTTTGCGACCGTGTTAATGGTAAGGCTCTTTCATTTGCGCAACTACGCGATTGGTGTGGGGCTTGCAAAGAGTGAGGCGGTGATTGCTGCGATTTTAGGGGCGCTGTTTTTCTCGGCCCCGCTATCGCCCTTGGCATGGTTTGGTGTGTTGGTCGGCGGCATAGCTGTCTGGTTGATGAGTAACCCTGGCAGTATTAAAGACTTGTCTCTATCTACCGTGGCGACTGGGCTTGGCAGCGGCTTATGCTTTGCCTTAACCGTGCTCTGGGTACGTGAGGGAAGCTTAATACTTGAGCTTCCCTTCCCTTACAGTGCGGCATGGGTGCTACTGTTTGTGATCGCCCTGCAAACCCTGATCTTGCTAGTGTGGCTCATGATCAAAAGCCCAAGCACGTTAAAAGCCCTTTGGAGCCGCCCAAAACAGGTATTGATCATCAGTTTGTTCAGCTGTTTAGGGTCACTCGGGTGGTTTACGGCTATGAGCTTGGAAACGGCTGCGATGGTGAAAACCTTGGGGCAAGTCGAAGTCCTTTTCACCTTGATGATCTCTGTTCTGTGGTTTAAAGAAAAGCTCGGTAAAAAGGACGTTCTGGGGTTGATTTGTATTGTTATGGGGGCCGTGTGCGTCATGATCGCTTAGCGATCAAAGCACTCCTTCTGACCATTCAGCATCACGAGCCCTCTGCGTGTAGCTCATCAAATTAGGATGAGCTTTCACAACCGTTTCACCCAATGGGGTTTGCAGTAGGTAATCCAATATCGGGATGAGTATGGCATCGGCCTCACTGAACGTATCCCCTGTTAAAAACGATTGATCTCCTAGTTGATCTCCAAGAATATCCGCCATATTGAGTACATTTGGGGTAGCTGCCTTGAGGCTCTCAAGGTTAACCTGCCCATTGGGACCTGTTGGATTTTTAATCTCCAGTAGATAGTCTTTAACGATCATCTCAAACGCATAAATAGATACAAACTGAGTCCACTGATCCACCAACGCAGCTTGATAAAGATCCTGCTCTTTAGCCTTTTCTACAGCATAAATGGATTTCAGATATCGGCAGATGACCGCCGTTTCAAATAGCACTCTGGAGCCCAGTACCAATACCGGCAGTTTACCAAGAGGGTGAAGCCCCAATGATCGATCGTATCGAAACGGCACGGTTTCTCCTTTGTAGGTTAACCCGTTCTCGTACGGTATGCGGTGGTATTGGCAGTACAAACGCGCTGCACGCACAAAAGTGCTGAACTCAGGGCCAATGATGTATGGAGTTTGAGGTGTCATCGGTGTTGTTCCTATCCTTGAGGTTGTCGTTGCAGGTTAACGCTCAGGACAATATGATCAAGAACATATTTTAAAAGATTGATAGGCTATCTCTTCAACACAGTAGGATTGGATTATGGCTTGGAGTAAAGAGCACAAAGCACAGACGCGAGACGCCATTTTAAAAAGCGCAGCCG
This sequence comes from Neptunomonas sp. ABH4_499, assembly GCF_056160565.1. NCBI lineage: Bacteria > Pseudomonadati > Pseudomonadota > Gammaproteobacteria > Oceanospirillales > Oceanospirillaceae > Neptunomonas > Neptunomonas sp. ABH4_499. The sequence continues at coordinate 152,975 of NZ_JBSWXK010000003.1, forward strand.
AACTCTTTTTAAAACATGGGTACGATCATGTCGGTATTAATGATGTGATGAAACACGCTGATCTCACCCGTGGAGCGTTTTATCACCATTTTGAATCCAAGTCGGATTTGTATGCACAGGCTATTAAAGCTCAAGCCTTATCCATGGTGGATTATTTAAACCCTAACGCCCCAGGCGCTCCACCCTTCAACTCCCTTATTGAGCACTACCTTTGCCAAGAACACAAAGATGGCATGACCATTAATTGCCCACTGGCTTACCTTGTGTCGGACATCAACCAGCGGGATGCTCAAGTACGAAGCACCTACACCCAGTTATTTAAAGGTTTTACCGGCTACTTAGAGGAGCGACTGGAGCAATCCGAACAACCTTTAGATAAGCAGCACCTTCAGCAAGAAAGCTTAATGCGCGCGGTCATGATGATTGGTGGATTGTCGCTGGCTCGCGCCTTGGATGATGAGTCGCTCAGCCACCAAGTACTGGAGGCTTGCCAAGCGAATCTCAAAGCCAGAGACCTCGGATAATGTTCAAGTTTTAATCAGTTTTGCCGCCAGTAAGTTGGGAATATCGCTTGCAGAATGAACTAAACTAACTATAAACTGATCAAAATTGCTGCACTGCAACAAGAACGACAACGACGTTTCAGCAGCATCCACGATAAGAGGCCACGGGGGTTTTACAATGCTGTATCACCTACATCATGCGATCAACCAATCGGTACAACCGATTCACTTATGGGCACAAGCGTGCAGCAAACAGATTAAGCTGCCTTGGATGCTGCCCTACCGATTTAATGTGATGACCAACACGGCTTTGGCCGTGTTAGAGCTGATTGAACGCTGCACCGATAACTATGAAAAACCCGAATTTGGTTTGCATGAGACGGTCATCGATGGCGAGACCATCGGTGTCCGTGAAGAGGTTGTACACTCGCTGCCCTTTTGTGACCTGCTGCACTTTCGCCGAAGCGGTAAATTTAACCACCCCAAGGTATTGATGGTTGCGCCGATGTCGGGCCACTATGCCACCTTGCTTCGTGGCACCGTCGAGAATTTCCTGCCCGACCACGAGGTGTACATCACCGATTGGCAAAACGCGCGTGATGTCCCGACCCGTGAGGGCGGCTTTAGCTTTGACGACTACGTACGCTACCTGATCGAATTTATGGAACACCTTGGCCCAGACACCCACGTGATTGCGGTGTGCCAGCCAAGCGTACCGGCCATTGTTGCGCTCACCATCATGTCCGAGCGCAACAACCCAAACCTACCCAAGACGGTAACCTTGATGGGCGGCCCGATTGATACCCGCTTAAACCCTACCGAGGTTAACGACTACGCCTCCGGTAAGGACCTTGAGTGGTTTGAAACCAAAGTCATCAGCACAGTGCCGGGGGATTTTCCAGGGGCTGGTCAAAAGGTGTACCCTGGGTTTGTGCAATTATCCGGCTTTATGAGCATGAACATGGATAACCACATCAATAAGCACTTCAAATTCTTTGGCGATTTAATCAAAGGTGATGGCGACAGCGCCGAAGCGCACCGCACCTTCTATAACGAATACCTTGCGGTGATGGACCTACCGGCGGAGTTCTACCTCGATACGATTCGTAAAGTATTTTTGGAGCATCGACTGCCCAAGGGCAACATGATGTTTGAAGGCAAGCAGATCAACACCAAAGCGGTGAAAGCACCGGCACTGTTGACGATTGAAGGGGAAAACGACGATATCACGGGCAACGGCCAAACCAAAGCCGCGCACGATGTGTTATCCAACATCCCGAAAAGCCGTAAAAAGCATTACGAACAGCCCGAAGTTGGGCACTACGGCATCTTTAACGGTCGACGTTTTAGGCAGGAAGTCGCGCCAGTCATTAAGTCGTTCATTCAAGAGTTTGCAGAGGATTCGAAACCAAATACCTCTAAAAAGACTCCCGAAAAACCGAGCGTTAAAGAAGATGCTATCTTAGCCGCAAAGTCGACCACTGCTTCTAAAACAACCGCCGCTAAGACGAGTCGATCAAGAAAAGCACCTGCTAAGAAAACCGCATCGACCACGGTAATCCCCCCGAAAATTAATGGTGCTCAAAAGTAGAATTTAATCGCAAAGTCCGCCAGAATCGGCAAAAAGAAAAATAGAATCACAGCGCTGAACTAACCACCAAACAGGTAAGCGGTGATACACACTTTAAGTGCGCGCTCGGCTTCGCCTTTTTGGACCATTGGGTACATCAGCTATAGAAAGCCACCTTATGAATAAGATGGCTTTTTTCGAATAGGATAAATTAAGCCCAACCGAAATTATAGGCCGAGTGCTTCTTTAATCGCTTGCCAGCTCACCATCTTAAAGTTCTGATTTTCAACTTGGTATTCGTTATCAATGTTGTACCAGTCTTGGGCAATAAACATTCCCTGCGGATAATCAGGGCCCAAATTGGTAGATACAATGTGGATACCGTCAGTATCCGAAGCACCGTCAACACCAATTTCATCATCTCCTACAACGGCGAATGTACCTAATACGTTGTACTCATCATGAACATCAAAGACCACATAAGTGTTATTACCTTGGCTTGATGCAATCAAATATTTTTCGCTTCCATTGTCGAATAAGGTAAGACCCTCAACGTCAGCAACAAGAACTTCACCATCAACAGACGCTATATTCGTTGGCTCTGTTAATCCTGTTTCATGAGCATCAAACGCCCATATACCAACATCCTCTTCCCCCAAGTAAAGAATGCCGTTTTCATCATCAGCAACACAGCCCTCTGGTTGACTATTTACTTGAAGGGTTCTGACAATATCCCCTTGTGCACCAGTATTCGTTAAGGTCAGCTTCCACTGCTCTGTTGTGCCATTTTTGCCATTCACAAATACATAAGGCGTACCATCTTCACTTTGATACATGCATAGGCCATATACCTCGTCTACGGTAGAAATTAGTTCTGCCGCTCCTGAATGCACAAAGCTTCCTTCAGCAGGTAACTCTTGTATTGGATCTTGACCATTGCTGGCTGCTTGAATGGTGTAAAGTGCTACGGTGTTTAACTCGCGGTTAGAAACCGCTGCTACAGAAATACGCTCACCATTGGGCTTTATTAAATTCTGTCGAATATCAACGTTGTTGGGCATTCCATTTTCTAAGTACTGGACCTCCTCACCATCAAGGTTATAAGCCATCAGACCACCTTGTTTATTGGTCGCAATGATTAAACTATCTTGCGCGGAGGATTCATTAAGCCAAAACGCAGGGTCATCGGCCGCATCACCATCATCAGCAACTTGATCAGTTTCGGCTGTTGCAGCAACTAAACGGACCCCGTCAACATCCAAATCTCTTGGATCGATAAACGAGGCTAACGTATATCCTTGCTCTTGAATTCGCTGAATAACATCTGATTGGCTCAAACGCTCATAAACCGGAGCATCAAGCTCCGTATTGGCTATCCATAGCTCTTCGGAAGAGGCCGATAAACTTTTAACCTCATCAAAGCCTTCGATAGTGCTTTGGAGAATAAGTGTATAGTCTGATAAGCGATAGCCCAGTAGACCAGCACCTTCATCACCAACTAACAAAACGCCATCACCCGTTTCATCATGGACAAGGTCCATACCTTCAATCTCGATAAGGGCGCCTAAAGGCTCAACGCCATCAACTAAAGCTCGTTCTTTTACATTTTCGGGATCCGCGCCGTAAGCCCAAATGCCAAGATTTTGCTCAGCCAAAAATAGAGTACCTGTAATATCATCGACGGCACATGCACTTAGCTCTCCTCCAACGGAAACGGTCCTAACGGATATAGGTAAACCTTGGTTATCAGTGACTGCGCTGGTGATATTTACTCCATCGTATGACAACTTGTATTGGTACACTTCTCCAGACTCACTGAAGGTAGTTGCAGTGATCTGTCCTGTGGTCGGGTTTTTATATAAACATACACCCGCCGGTTCTACAGGAAGCGTCCAGTAGCCCAGTTCAACTAAAGGGGTTTCATCCGAACTTACGTTGAAGAAGGCAAGTGCCGACTCATTCGGTAAAGCCAGAGCCGCAATATCGATGCGGTTACCGTTACTATCGCTGAGACCATACCTCACATCGCCCCCTATCGACTCATACCCCTCATTTCGCCAAAGCTCGGTTCCTTGAGCGTCAAATACGGCTACTCCATCACCCTCCAGCGATGCAATTAGTACATTCTTACTGGAATCTGTTGGGTGCTGCCAAATAGCGGAATCAGCGATGTCGTCATAACTTGTTTCTGTCGCGGTGGTACTGGATAAAATCGTTTCAGAAGGCGTTTGTTGATCAGAAGATTCATTGCCACAACCAACCAATACAACCACAGAGCAAATGCCCGCTACGTTTTTAAGATTCATGGTTTCCGTCCCTTAAAAAAAGTCGAAAGATCCTACATCTTGTCCATTACAGTGCTGTTAAGAGATTGTGAATGCGGCAAATCGTCGCTGCGGTCGGCCAGCGAAATTCGGTATACTGCCCTTTTTAGTCGAGGGTGCTCAGCCTGTGCCGGTTAAAGAGTTTGTATCCGCTTACCAACAATCGTTACTGCAGCTAACCTACATCCGCTTTGTTATTCTGCTGGCCCAAGCCATTATTTTGCTGTTTACCGTGCGCTACCTCTCTTGGGAGCACTCCCCTTGGCCTGCCACCAGTGCGCTTGGCTTGTTAGCGGTATTAAACTTGGTGACTTACGTACGCCTTCGCGTGGCCTTACCGGTGACCGCTGTGGAGTTGGGCGCTCAGTTAATGGCGGATGTCACCATCTATGCGTTTTTGCTGTACCAAACCGGCGGCGGAACCAACCCGTTTATTTCGCTACTTTTGGTGCCCGTCATCATCAGTGTGATGACACTCAGCACCCGCTTTAGCTGGGCCATTGCGGTGGGGGTGATGCTGCTCTATGCCCTACTGCTGCGTAACTATGTACCATTACCCATGTCGGATCTAGATGCGCGGGCGATGCTCTCTCCCCACGATGGACAAAGTCATTTAGCGCACGACTTTTTTAATCTGCACACCTTGGGGATGTGGCTCAACTTCACATTAACGGTCATCATCGTGACCTACTTTATTCTGGCGATGAATCGATCCATCGCCGAGCACGAGCAAGCCCTACAAGCACAACGGGAGCAATCGGTGCGCGATCAGCAGATTTTGTCGCTCGCCACCCTGGCGGCAGGCACCGCCCACGAGCTCAACACGCCTTTGGCCACCATGCGCGTGTTATTGCACGAACTGTCACTGGATAGCCAGTTGGATACTGCGGTCAAGGAGGATGTGCGTCTTCTCCAGCAGCAAGTGGATTTGTGTTCAGACAAACTCAAAACGATGGCACGTACGGTGTCCGAAGAGCACCAAAACGCACGCATCGTATCCCTCATCGAAGGCGTTAAAGAGGTGATCCACGACTGGACGCTTGAGCGCCCCGAGGTAACCTACACCTTTGAGCACCCGCCAACGCCTGCGCCACAATTACTGCTGACCACCTCCCTTAAGCAGGCGTTATTAAACCTCTTTAATAACGCGGCGGATGCCAACCCCAAGGAGATCCAAATCCACGTAAATTGGGATGAAGATGCCCTATGGTTGCGGATTCGCGATTTTGGCCCGGGCCTTCCGATGGATAAGATGGATCAACTAGGCCAACCTTTCATCACCACGAAAGGCGGCGGATTGGGCATTGGCTTGTTTCTGACCACCACGACCATCGCACGATACGATGGCGATGTGCGTCTGTATAACGCGTCCGATCGCCACAAAGGCACCATCACCGAAGTGCGTTTAAACCGGAAAGAGTTCCATGAACACAACTGAACCCAACACGCCTACCGAACGCTTCTTAGTGGTGGATGATGACCCCACCTTTTGCCAAGTGCTTTCACGCACCCTCTCCCGCCGTGGGTTTGAGGTACGCACCTGCCAAAGCGCTGAAGCCGTCCCAGCGGTGTTAACTGAGTGGCTACCCGACTACGCAACGGTGGATCTCAAAATGGAAGGCGCCAGCGGGCTGACCGTGCTGCCGATCTTAAAAGAAGCCAACCCCGCCATGCGGATTGTGATCTTAACCGGCTATGCCAGCATCAGCACGGCCGTGGAAGCGGTGAAGCTTGGTGCCACCCAGTATCTTCCCAAACCCGCGAACGCCGATGAGATCATCGCCGCGCTTGCTCAAAGCGAGTCTGGCGATGAGTGCATTGATGTCGCCGAAAACCCGATGTCCGTTAACCGCCTGGAGTGGGAGCACATCAATAAAGTGTTGGCTGATCACGAAGGTAATGTGTCTGCTACCGCTCGTGCACTCGGCATGCACAGAAGGACGCTTCAGCGAAAGCTGGCTAAACGTCCGGTCAGGCATTGAGTTATAGGGCCTTCTTACTACTGATCATCGATGTAGGCTTTTGCGTCAAAGGTGCGAATCCAATCGGGGTAAAACACCATCACACCGGTGAGCAGAATGCCGTTTAATAGGGCTTCTGGAAACATAATCAGCGGCAAGTAGTTGATGTACTCGTGGTGGATTTTGGCCCACGGGTAGACGCCATCCAGCCACAAAAACATCACCATACACAGCCCTGACAGCGCCACAACAACCCCCGCCCCTAAAAAGCCACACCCAAAGAGGTACACAAAAAAGTTTTTCGGTAGGTAGTGTTCAACGGTCAGGCGAATCCAGTGCGTTACCAATGCAGGCAGCAAAATCAGACACAAGCCGTTAACGGTAAAACCATCCCAACTCTCTTTGCCGATGACGGTCATTGCCAGCAGTACCAAGGTGGCCGACAAAATGGCCAAATCCCACCCAAGTATCAGTGTCAGCACCGTAAGGCCCAAAAAGTGAATGCTGAGCCCTGGGGAGATCCCCGCCCGCATGCTCCAGAGCAGCATCAGAATCACGGTCACGCCAAAAAAAAGATGCTGCAAAGCACGAGTATTCAACAACACACGCCATGGCGCTTTGACGCAGGCCAAGCCAAAACCGAATGCAAAGATCAGATGCACTGACCACAACCAGACGCCATCCAGTAAACCTGCCGTTAAACTCATTGAGCTATCCTGTAAAGTCGCTTTAACACCTTCACTTTAAGACGCTTTACCCTTTGGCTAGTTGATCTAAATCATGCAAATCGAATACCTGATTTAAATCAACGCCTTTAGGTATTTAAGTAGTGCAGCGGTACCGCCGTGGTGTCCACCACTTTGCGCAACACAAACGAGGAATTAACCCCTGTCACCCCTTTTATACGGGTGATCTTGCCCAATAGGATGTCGTGATAGCTGTCCATGTCCGCCACGGCCACTTTTAATTGGTAATCCGCATCGTGACCGGTGATCAAAAAGCACTCCATCACCTCGGGAAGCTCCGCCACCGCTTGTTCAAACGCTTCGAATCGCTCGGGGATGTGTTTATCCATGCTGATGTGCAAAATCGCGATCAGATTAAGACCCACTTTGCGCTCGTTAACGCGTGCTACGTAGCGATCAATAAAGCCTTTGTCTTGCAGCTGTTTAACCCGGCGCGAGCAAGGCGCGGCCGTTAAACCTATGCGGTCGGCTAAGTCTTGGTTGGACAAGGCACCATCCAGTTGTAGCTCGTGCAATATTTTTAAATCAAAACGGTCTAAATCCACGATAATTTTCTCACTAAAAGGGTTATACGCAATATTCCACAACACTATTCAACATTTCAATAGATTTAATTGCGCACAAAACCCAATACAGGGTGTATTTCGCAACCCTTTTGCGCACCAACCGGCGTAGACTTTTCAATCAGTGGAGACACCCCTTAAGCCTGCTGCTTTATACCCTAAGGGGCGAAAACAATGGTCACTCACGCCATTGGGCTTCGTTGCTGACTTACCCGGTCAGACCAACCTGTCAGATCCACCCGGTCTTTCTGCGTTGGGGTGGTTTCCTTGCCAATAACCGTTTTCTTTTACATCAGGAATCGATCATGTTTGATCATCGCAAATACAAAGCTTTTGCTCCGCTTCGCCTGACTGACCGCACTTGGCCAGATCAAGTCATCACACAAGCACCTGACTGGTGCAGCGTAGACCTACGTGATGGCAACCAGGCGCTGATCAACCCGATGTCTGTTGAAAAGAAAACGCGACTGTTCAAGCTCTTGGTTAAGCTGGGCTTTAAAGAGATCGAAGTGGGTTTTCCTTCGGCCTCGCAGCCGGATTTTGATTTTGTCCGTAAGTTGATCGAAGAAGATTTGATCCCGGCGGATGTCTCGATTCAAATCCTGACCCAAGCCCGTGAAGACTTAATCGCCCGCTCGTACGAAGCCTTAAAAGGCGCGAAACAAGCGGTGGTGCACGTGTACAACTCAACCTCCACAGTGCAACGTGAGCAAGTGTTTGGTTTGGACCGCGACGGCATCAAAAACATCGCCGTACAGGGTGCGCGTTGGGTGCGTGAATACGCCGAACAAAACCCAGAAACCGAATGGTCATTCCAGTACTCGCCAGAGAGCTTTACCGGAACCGAACTCGATTACGCGGTGGAAGTGTGTAATGCCGTGATCCAAGAATGGCAGCCAGAAAACGGCCGCCGCGTGATCATCAACTTGCCCGCGACGGTGGAGATGTCCACACCCAACGTCTACGCCGATCAAATCGAGTACTTCTGCCGTAACGTTGCCCAGCGCGAGAAAATTTCGATCAGCTTGCACACCCACAACGACCGCGGTTGCGGTGTAGCGGCCGCCGAGCTTGGCGTCATGGCCGGTGCCGATCGCATCGAAGGCACCTTGCTGGGCAATGGCGAGCGTACCGGTAACATGGACATTGTGACCATGGGCATGAACCTGTACTCGCAAGGCGTTGACCCTGAGTTGGATTTCTCGGACATCCGCGAGATCATTGATGTGGTGGAATACTGCACCGAGCTGCCGGTTGCTGCGCGTCACCCTTGGGCTGGCGAGCTGGTGTACACGGCGTTTTCGGGCAGTCACCAAGATGCGATCCGTAAATCCATGCAGTACCACGAAACCCACAACTTACCGCACTGGGAAGTGGCTTACTTGCCCATCGACCCACGCGACATTGGCCGTGATTACGAAGCGGTTGTGCGTATCAATAGCCAAAGCGGTAAAGGCGGTGTGGCCTTGGTCTTGGAGCGCGATTACGGCATCAGCTTGCCAAAATGGATGCACGCCGAAATCAGCCGTGTGGTGCAAAAAGCCACCGAGAACAGCGGTGCAGAGATCACCTCGTTGGAGATCAAATCCCTGTTCGAGAAACACTGTAACGAGTTGGCCCAAGACTGGACCCTGAGCGGTTATGATCTGCATACCGACAACGGCAAAGTCGCAGGCACCTTCCGTATTCCGGCGGTACAGCCCCCCCTGAGCGGCGAAGGCAGCGGTGCTGTTGAAGCGTTAGTTCAAGCGCTGGAGCGTAAATTTGGTGTGAGCATCCGTGTTAAACAGCTGGATGAAAGCGCGCTAACCGAAGGCACCGATGCCCAAGCACAAGCCTGTGTGGCCTTGGAGATTGACGGCGAAACTTACTGCAGCGTCACCACCGGGGAAGACACCTCAGCCGCTATTTTGCAGGGCGTGTTAAAAGCCTTCGCTCGATGCCAAGTGGCTGAACAAGCGGCAGCGTAACCGCAAGCATATACGCTTATCCACCAGCAGAGACTCTGTTCTCTGCTGGTTTTCCTGCATTTTTCTAACCATATCCTCGACTTAAGTCGCATCTAGGCATCTAAGACGTCTAAACAGATAAGCACGCGTTCTCGTTTTCAGGTCAGCTAAAGATTCACCCGACCTTTAAGGAGAAGCACATGGCTTGGCGGACGTTATCCAAAGCACTTGGTTTTAAAACAGCAATGGCGGTCGCGGCGGCCACCGGCACGTTTATGATGCCGTATCAGGTTCTCGCTGAAACCAAGATGGACTTCTCTAACGAATACCCGCCCACCTCGATTCACGCCGAAGGCGATGCGTTCTTTATTGAGCAGGTCAAAGCCCTAACCAATGGCGAGGTGGAGATCACGCTGCACACCAGTGGCTCTTTGGGTTTTAAATCAGCCGACCACTTTTATGCTGTGGCGGATGAGGCGGTTCAAATCGCCGATACCTTAGCCGGCACGCTGGCCGGGGTGGATTCGATCTTTCTTTTATCGTCGCTGCCGTTTGTGGCCGATGACGTAGACGAGGCGTTTACCCTCTACACCATCGCCCGCCCTTACTATGAGGCGGTGTTTGAAGATAACAATCAGATTCTCCTGTATGCATCGCCTTGGCCTGCCAGCGGTATTTGGTCGAAAGATGCGGTAACCACCACCGCCGAGTTGGCCGATCTAAAAATGCGTACCTATGATAAAAACGGCACCATCACCTTTAAAGAAGCGGGTGCTGCGCCTGTGAATCTATCTTGGGCGGATGTCGTACCCCAGTTATCCACAGGCGGCATTGAAGCGGTGCTGACCTCAGCCGAGTCCGGCGTTACCGGAAGCTTTTGGGAGAACTTGGGGCACTTTTCTGAGATCCAATACGCGGTGCCACTTAACATGGTCCACATGAATAAAGAGGTGTTCGAAGGCTTGGATGAGGCCACCCAAAAAGCGGTCTTGGAAGCAGCTAAGAAAACCGACGAGCACAACTGGCAAGAGGTACGCACACGCGTCGCGAAAAACTACGACACCATCAAAGAGCATGGCATCACCTTGCACACCAAAATGTCGCCAGAACTGTCTGACTTACTGACTAAATCCGCGCAACCGGCAGTGGCTGAGTGGCTTGAAGCCACCGGCGAAGATGGCCAAGCCATCATGGACGCTTTCAACAAAGCCACTCAATAAGGCGAGCTTATGGCCTTGCTGTTTGAACGTCTTATGCATCGCATCAATCAACTCGCTGGCGCGTTAGCCGGTGTGTTGATTGTCTATATGGTGGGGCACATTCTCTTGGAGATTGTGCTTCGCTTTTTTAGCGAATCCACCTATGTGCTCGATGAGTTCATCGGCTATGCCGTCGCAACCATGACCTTTTTGGGCTTAGGGTACGCCTTAAGCCAAGATGGATTGATTCGGGTCACCTTGCTGCTGGAGCGCCTACCAAAGCCTATCGCCCATGGGTTGGATATCCTAACCACCTTGGCAACGTTAGCCGCGTTTGGCTTCTTTACTTGGTACTGGTCGATCAGCGTGATACGCAGTTTTGATCGAAACACCGTCAGCCAAACCATGACCGAAACGCCCCTTTGGATTCCGCAGGGGATGGTGCTCGTTGGCATGATTGTCTTGTGCCTCACCCTTATCAGTCGTTTATTGGTGCTGTGCACTCAAGGAACCAAGCATGGATAGTCTCTGGATGATGCTGGGCGTGATGGGGTTGATTTTCGTGGTGCTTGGGGCCGGTACGTGGATCTTCGCAGGCCTTATGTTGGTGGCCATGGGGTCACTGGTGATGTTGGGGGATTTTAGTTTTCACCGTGTGGGCGTGATCTTAAGTAAGATTCTGTTTCGTGCGGGTAACTCGTGGGAGCTCTCGGCCATCCCCTTGTTTATCTTGATGGGGGAGCTGATCTTTCGCTCGGATATCTCCGAGCGCTTATTCAAAGGCTTAGAGCCCTTTGCGAATAAAATCCCAGGCGGGATTTTGCACACCAATGTGCTTGGCTGCACCCTCTTTGCGGCGGTCAGTGGTTCAAGTGCCGCCACCACCGCGACCATCGGTAAGATCACTACGCAGGAACTCGCCAACCGCGGGTACGACCGTACTCTGTCCATCGGCTCGCTGGCAGGCGCGGGTAGCCTTGGGTTGTTGATCCCACCTTCGATTGTGATGATCGTTTACGGGGTTCAGGCCGAGGTTTCCATCAGTAAACTCTTTATGGCCGGTGTGATTCCAGGCTTAATTGTCGCCGCCTTGTACATCGGGTACTTGATGCTGCAAGCCTCCTTACACCCGGAAAAAGCACCGTGCACGCCATCCGGCCCAACACAATCGCTGCTGACCTCGCTGCGCTTATTAAGCCCAGTATTGTTGTTGATTGGGATTGTGATCGGCTCGATCTACTCCGGCATCGCCACCCCATCCGAGGCGGCCGCCGTTGGGGTAGCGGCAGCGCTCTTGCTGCTGTTGGTGGAGCGGCAGTTGACCTTTACGCTGTTTAAGGAAGCACTCAACGCCACCGTGATCAGTAGTGTGATTGTGTGTAGCATTTTGGTGTGTGCTGCCCTGTTATCCACCGCCGTTGGTTATTTACACATTCCGCAAGAGCTTGCCGCCGTCATTGCGGATCTGAACTTATCGCCCGGCGCCTTGATTCTGATTTTGGCGGTGTTCTTTGTGATCTTGGGTCTCTTTCTGGATGGGATCTCGATCACTGTGATGGCACTGCCCATCATGTTGCCACTGGTACTGCAGGCGGGGTTTGACCCGATCTGGTTCGGTATCTTTTTGGTGATCATGGTGGAGCTTGGCCAGATCACCCCGCCGGTCGGGTTTAACCTCTTTGTGCTTCAAGGCCTTACTGGCGAAAGCATGGGGCGCGTCGCGGTTGCGGCCTTCCCCTTCTTTGCTTTGATGTGCGTCGCGGCCTTGATCATCACCGTTTGGCCTAACTTAGTCACGTTTCTACCTGAACTGCTAAGTGAGTCGTAAAAAGGGATAAATTGACAACGGATTGTCACCTGAAACGCCCTAATATCTAACTTATTGAACTGCCTCAACTTTATTTTTAGATCACACAATAGACACAAAAGATTCACACAACTGTCATTTCCAGCTTCTACCGTTCGGGTACTTTCCAAGCAACCGTTAGACAAGGAGCGGTACTGTGTCTGTATCTCGATTAATGAAAAAAACGGTGAGCCTCGTCTGCGCAGGACTGTGTGCCACTACTTTGACTGTTTCCTCTGTAGCTTCGGCCGACGACGTTAAGTTGATCGGTTCAGGTGCCAGCTTCCCGTTCCCGCTTTACTCAAAATGGTTTAAGGATTTTAGCCAGCAAACCGACGGTGTGCGTATTGATTACCAAGCCAAAGGCAGTGGCGCAGGTATCCAAGATTTCATCAACGAAACGGTGGATTTTGCCGCCAGCGATGCGGCAATGAAAGACGAAGAGATGGCGCAAGTGAAGCGTGGTGCCATCCTGCTGCCAATGACCGCTGGCGAAGTGGTATTGGCTTACAACTTAGACGGTGTTGATGAGCTAAAACTGCCACGCGATGTATACCCAGAGATCTTCGCGGGCAAGATCACTCAATGGAACGACCCAGCCATCGCCAAAGCCAACCCGGGTGTTGAACTTCCGGATGAGCCGATCACCGTAGTGGTTCGCTCTGACTCGTCTGGTACGACTTACGTGTTCACAGGCCACCTGTCTGAAATCAACGCTGACTTTAAAGACACCATCGGTCAAGCCAAGTCGCCTCAATGGCCTGGCAGCGCTAAATTCGTAAAAGCACCGAAAAACGACGGCATCACAGCCACCATCAAACAAACCCCAGGCGCCATCGGTTACATCGAGTATGGCTATGCGAAGCTGACCAAAGCCAAAACAGCGATGCTGGAAAACAAATCCGGTAAGTTTGTGATGCCAGGTTCTGAATCCGGTGCGGCGGCCTTGGCCAGCGCTGAGTTCCCAGCGGGCAACCTGCCAAACAGCGATGTGCCTAACCTGATCGCATGGGTCAATGATCCAGCCGGTGAAGATGCGTACCCAATCGCAACCTTCACATGGATGCTGCTGTACAAAGATCAAGATGACGAGAAGGCCAAAGTCCTGCGTGATCTGATCGAATACTGCCTAACCGAAGGTCAAAAGAGTGCTGACGCACTGGGTTACATCCCTCTTCCTGAGAATGTAATCGAGAAAGTCCGCGCTGCGGCTCAGATGATCCAATAATGACCTTAGCAGCCGGCCCTCGGTCGGCTGTCTTTCTTACTGGCAGGGATAAGCATGATTCGTAATCCATTTTCTAACGTGCCGACCAAAAGCCCCATTTCGGCACCGCCTAGTCAGCTCGATTACTCCATCGATACGCTGTTTCGCTCACTCGCATGGACATGCGCCTCCCTGATTTTGGTCTTGGTCGCATTCATTTTGTGGCAGATCGGTAAAGAGGCGCTTCCGGCGTTTCAAGCGCACGGCTTAGGCTTTGTGACCGGCACCACATGGAACGTCAACACCGGTGAATTTGGCGTACTGCCAGAGATTTGGGGCACGCTGTACAGTTCTTTTTTAGCCCTTGTGATGGGCGGTTTATTGGGCATCGCGATTGCCCTCTTTTTAACCCAAGATTTTATCCCCGCTAATTTTGCGGTGGTGTTTCGCACCATCATAGAGCTGTTAGCGGCGATCCCATCCGTGGTGTACGGTCTTTGGGGCATCTATGTGTTGATCCCAATGCTGCGCCCAATCGCCGATTACCTACACACCGAGCTTGGTTTTATCCCACTCTTTGGTACGGACCTAAGCGGCCCAGGCATTGCACCGGCGGCCTTGGTGCTGGCCATTATGATTCTGCCCACCGTTGCGGCGATTTCGGTCGATGCGTTTCGTCGCATCCCGTACAAAGTTAAAGAAGCTGCGTACGGCATGGGCACCACAAAGTGGGAAGCCATTTTAAAAGTCATTTTACCGACCGCCTCCTCCGGCATCTTAGCGGCCTTAGTGCTCGGATTTGGCCGTGCTTTGGGCGAAACCATGGCACTGGCGATGTTGATCGGTAATAGCAATCAAATCAGTTTATCGCTGTTCTCCCCAGCCAATACCTTAGCCTCTTTACTGGCCTCTAACTTCCCGGAAGCGGGCGGTATCGAGGTGCAAGCCTTGATGTACGCGGCCATGGTGCTGTTGGCGATCACCTTTATCGTTAACGTGTTGGGCCTTGGCATTCAACAGATGACCATGCGTAAGTTTGAGGGTAAAAAATGAAAGAGCTACCAGAGATCAGCGGCCGTACGGACGCCCTCCCCTTGCCTGAAACCAAAGTACCCAACCTTGAGCGCGAGTTGTTTGAACCTCGCGCGTTAAAAAACGCGACCTTAACCGGCCTCACGTGGTTCGCAGCCTTGCTTGCCAGCGTGCCCTTGCTGTCGGTGATCTACATGCTGATCGTCGAAGGCGGTGCTCGTTTGGATTGGGAAGCCCTGACCGCAACCCCACCAACGGCGTTCGAGATGGGCGGCGGGTTTGGTAACGCCATTGTCGGTACGCTGGTGATGGTCAGTATCGCAAGCTTAATCAGCGTGCCTGTGGGCATCTTTGCTGCCATCTATTTGGCGATTTTAGGCCCAGGCAGCAAACTGGCCAGCACATCGCGCTTTTTGGCCAAAACCTTAACGGGCTTTCCCTCTATTTTGGCAGGCGTCTTCACCTATGCGGTGCTGGTCATCAGCTTTGGTTACTCGGCCTTGGCCGGTGGTGTGGCCTTGGCGGTTTTAATGCTACCAACGGTATTGCTGGCCGCCGAAGAGGCGATGGCGCAAGTACCACAGCGCATGAAAGATGCCGCATACGGTATGGGCTGCACACAGACCCAGGTGATTTTTAAAGTGGTACTGCCAACGGGCTTACCGGGCATCATGACCGGTGTATTGCTAGCGATTGCGGGGGCTGCGGGCGAATCAGCGCCGCTGCTATTTACCGCGCTCTTTAGCAGCTACTACCTATCCGAGGTGTTTGAGCCTACTGCATCGCTCTCCATCTTGATTTACAACTTCTCAGCCATGCCATTTGATAATCAGATCCAGCTTGCCTGGGCGGCTTCGCTCACCTTGGTGGTGATGGTACTGCTGATCAATATTCTGGCTCGCCTACTCGGCCAGCCCAAAGTTTAAGGAGCCCCCATGAGCGTATCTGCCGTACAACTGGCCCATGAGACCGAACACTTTACCCAGAGCAATGCGATGAACGCTGCACACTTTCTGCCGCAAGATGATGTCGTCATCGACTGCAACATCGATAAGATCTACTACGGTCAGTTTCTGGCGGTCAACAACAGCCGTATCCCGATCGAAAAAGGCAAGATCACAGGTTTCATCGGCCCATCCGGTTGCGGCAAAAGTACCGTGTTACGCAGCCTTAACCGCATGAACGATTTGATCAAAAGCTTCCGTTTGCACGGCACAGTCAACTACCACGGCAAAGATATCTACGCCAAACACGTGGACCCTGTGATTGTGCGTCGTTACATCGGCATGGTGTTTCAACAACCTAACCCATTTTCGATGAGCATCTTTGATAACGTCGCGTTTGGTTTACGCCTTAACCGCTTTAAGGGCGATGTTGAGGAGCGCGTTCAAAAAGCCTTAGAAGGTGCAGCGCTCTGGACCGAGGTGAAAGACAAACTCAAACACAGCGGCTTGTCGCTTTCCGGTGGTCAGCAACAGCGCTTGTGCATTGCGCGCGCCATTGCAACCGAACCCGATGTGCTTTTGATGGATGAGCCGTGTTCAGCACTCGACCCAATTGCAACCCGCCAAATCGAAGAGCTGATGCTGCAGCTGCGCGAAGACTACACGGTCGCGATTGTGACGCACAACATGCAGCAAGCGATGCGTGTAGCGGACAACACCTGCTTCTTTGGTGTGGATATCTCCCAAGGTGGCCGCACCGGTTACTTGGTGGAGATGGGCCTCACACAGCAGATCTTTGAAGACCCAGCCGCCGAGTTGACCAAACAGTATGTCAGCGGCGAATTTAGCTGATCTTTCAGCGGTCAAAAGCCAGCTGTTGGCTACCCAGCACTTCTTGGCCATCGACGGCTTAGAGGAGCTGGGTTGCCACGCCTTGCCCACCGACGATGTGATCTCACACTTACTGGCCGGTTATCGATTGATCAATCGATTCTTGGAAGAGGAGATCGATCTCTTCTCGATGGGGCACTCCAACGCCTTATTAGAGATCAACCTGACCGTCTTATATGGCGCCATCGACAGTCCAGAGCGCGAACAACATCGCGTTCAGATCAAGAATACCGAGCGCCATTTTTACGATGCACCGCAAGGTGGTGTACAGGAGCTGATGGAGTTTTATCAGCGCTTACTGGTGAAAGACCCGATTCAGCAAGCCGCCGAATTGTACGTTCAAACCCTGCTGCAGCCTCAGCTCTTTATTGAGGGGAATCACCGTACCGGCACCTTGCTGATGAGCTACGTGCTGCAACGCAATGGTTACCCACCCTTTGTGCTGACCCCGGAAAATGCCCATGCGTATTTTATCAGCACCGACATTGCGCGTTACCGTCGCAACAGCCTTCAGATCTACTTTAAACGCGGCGCGTTGGTTAAACGAGTGATCGCTTTGCTCAACAGCGCGTATGAGCCTGCTAACCAACCTACCGCTGTAGAGCGTTAGTTTTTACACACAACCACGGAGTCCGAACGATGGTCGTTTCGTTTCAATGGAACACTAATGAAGAGCCGATCCACACAGGCCCGACACCGCTTGAGCAAGCCGAGCAACTGTTCAAAACCTTGACCCAGCACTACGGCGAGGGCCAAGACAAGGAGCTTCGCGCCGCCTCCAAGATGCTGTTGGTCGCCTTAGATCAGTTTCGTACCCACGGTGGTCAACATTGGCAGACCTTATTTTACGAATACGTTAATCTGGCGTTGTTCGAACCGGATACGTTTGACCGTATTTTGGATAACAACCGATCCCGGCCAAAGATGTGAGTCCCGTCTCGCTGTCACACAAGACTCAACAAGCTGTCATCTGAATGCCCTACACTCGCGCCTGATCTCATTCAGTGCCACTCATAAATGCATAAGGAAATACGATGAACCGCTCGCTTACTGTGCCTCTGCTAGGCCTTTTAATCGCCTCTGCTGCCCCACAATCGATGGCGGCTGCCGGAATCAAACCGGTCGAAAACGTGCAGCTTGGCCCACGCCCTTACTTTTTGGCCGACGATTTAGAAGAAGGCCCACTCAAAGAGAAACTGCTCTCGTGTCAGGAGGGGCCGTTTAAAAAGTCCACACTTTCGATTGGTCACCGTGGCGCCCCGATGCAGTTCCCAGAACACACCAAAGAGTCTTACATGGCGGCCGCTCGCATGGGTGCAGGTGTTATCGAGTGTGATGTAACCTTTACCAAGGACAAAGAGCTGGTTTGCCGTCACTCCCAGTGCGATCTGCACACCACTACCAATATTTTGGCGACCCCTTTGGCCGAGAAATGCTCTGTGCCATTTGAGCCAGCCAAATTTAACGACAAAGGCGAGTTGGTCCAGCCCGCCCAAGTGCAGTGCTGTACCAGTGACATCACCTTGGCTGAGTTCCAAACCCTAGAGGGCAAAATGGATGCGGGCAACCCGAACGCCACCAGCGTTGCTGAGTACATGGATGCGACACCTGCTTGGCGAACCGACCGCTACAGCAGCCGCGGCACCTTGATGACCCACAAAGAGAGCATCGAGCTGTTCAAAGCCCTAGGCGTACAAATGACCCCAGAGCTTAAAGGCGCAAGCGTGGATATGCCGTTTGATGGCATGTCGCAGGGTGACTATGCACAGAAGATGATCGATGAGTACAAAGCCGCTGGCGTACCCGCGGATCAAGTGTGGCCACAGTCGTTTAACCTTGAAGATGTTAAATACTGGATCGAGCACGAAGCGGATTTTGGTCAGCAAGGTGTGTATTTGGATGACCGAGATGAAACCGCAGGCATGGATTTTCGTGATCCATCCACGTGGAAGCCCAGCATGCAGGAGCTGAAAGACCAAGGCGTACAAGTGCTGGCACCGCCATTGTGGATGTTGGTCGATGTCGAGAACGACAAAATCGTACCCTCGCTGTACGCCAAAGAAGCGAAAAAAGCTGGCCTTAAGCTGATCGCATGGTCACTGGAGCGCTCTGGCGAGCTGAACGAAGGCGGCGGTTGGTACTACCAATCCCTGAACAGCGACAACCCACCAGTCAAAGGCGGCAAAGGTGTGATTGATCGTGAAGGCGATGTCATGACTCTGGTCGATGTACTTGCAAAAGAGGTGGGCGTCATCGGGATCTTCTCCGACTGGCCTGCAACCGTGACCTACTACGACAACTGCATGAACCCATAAAGCGATCGATTAACGCCGCTTTGAACAAGCCGACCTTTGCGTCGGCTTTTTTGATCTCAAGACCCCATACTGCCGTTTTATTTCCGCGACCCCGATGGCAACTTGATCGAGGTTTCGAATTATTGAGGAGTAGCCGCTGCATGATTCGCAGCGGCGATGGCGGCTTTAAACCAGATGCGTTTTGAAAAACTGATCCAGCTTATCGAAGGGGATCTTATCCATCTGATCGTACAGATCCATTTTCGTAGGCTAACGGGAATGAGCCCTTTGCAATCTCAAAAGTGAGATCTCGCGCTTCATCGGCATCCATTCCTTGCTCGGTAAACCAGTCGCTCATCTGCCCCATCCACGCGTACAACCAGCCATTCATGCAAGCCGCCACCGAGGACAGTTCAAACGCCGCTTCGGTATCGTAGGTAACCACTTTGCCTAAAGCGGACAGCAATGTGTGAGCCTTGGTATGAGCTGGGTACAGAGGAACAACCCCCTCGTGAAACTCAGCCGTGGCCAAGGGTAAGGTGCGAACAACGCTCGCAGGCGCAAAGCGCTCAGAGAGTTGATCTAACGACACGCCCGCCAAACAGGACACGAACAAATGCCGAGGCGTGAAAGTAAGGTTTTCGGCTACCGCACCAAGATCATCGGGCCTTACTGCAAGAAACACCACATCGCTTTGATCCACCACCGCTTGGTTATCAGTTGCAATCGAGCATTGGTAATGATCGCTCAAACGTTGGCTCTGTTGTGCCCCCCGCGGCGATAGGATGATGGGGTTATCAATGCCCGCAGATCGTAAGCCCGCTATTACGTAACTGGCTAAGTGCCCAACGCCAATAAAGCCGATAGTGGGAGTTGTCATGTTAACGATTTATTCACTTTCCAAACCCGGCACCCAGGTCGCTGGCATCGCACTGAACCCGGCCAACGCATCATCAGAGCGCTGAGTGTCCAGCAAATCGGCCAGAAGAATCCGCTTGGCATCAATCGACATCACTGCCGTTTGAGCTTGCTTACCGCTGTGGATATCTTGGTACGGTGCTGAAAACACCACTCGGTTGTGCAAGTCGCTTGAGCCTAGTAGCTCAAAGAAATACGGGCGCCAACTCCAGTTAGAGCCAATGGGCGCATCGTTGATAATCCACCCGCGCTCGCTGTTTTCAAAGTTAGGGGAGATTTGATTCCCGGCAACATCGCAGATGTAGTAACGCAGGAAATACTCGCTGGGCACAAACTGGATCAACTCTTCGTTGGTTGGGGTAGTGCGCAGCACTTCGCGAAGGCTTAAGAGTTCGGCTTTGGCTTTATCGGCACGCCAGTGATTACGGGCGATCATCTCGGTGGCCATATCACGATACAGATTGAGCTGGTGCCCCACCTTGTTGATCGTGGTCTCGGGCGTCATCAGATTTTCGGTCGCTTCAGAGAACAGGTAACCTTGGGTATACACCGCTTGGCAACTGAGCGCCAAGAAGAAATCATCTTCCGTCTCGACCCCTTTGCACATCACCTTACTACCCAAGCGCGATGCGATGGCACTTAGTTGCTGCACCAACGAGATACTGCGCTGCTCACCTAAACCGCTGCGCAGATCCTGAATATTGAGCTTCACGTAATCGGGTTTTAGGATGGCGATTCGATCCAACTGGGAGAAGCCCAAACCAAAATCATCCAATGCAATCTGCATCCCTAAATCGCGGTATTTGCCCACCAGCGAAATAAGGCGATCGATTTCCCCTTCGGATTCCGTAAGCTCAATAATTACGCGCGACGGTTCAACACCCGCTTCTTTAATCATCTCTAGGGTCGGAACGGCATCGGACTCATCCAAATACTGCACCCACTCAGGGGAGATATTGATGCTGATAAAGGTGTGTTCGGGTAAGTGATCGAGCTTTTCCATGCTTTGACGGCGGATCTCCCGATCCCATTCGATGCGTTCCAGCAGTGGATAAAGCTGATCTTTAAAGGCATTACCGACCGAGACGACCTCCCCGGAATCGTCTTTCATTCTGGCCAGAGCTTCGTAACCTGCAATGCGGCCTGTGGACGTTTCAATGATGGGTTGATAATAGGGAAAGCGTTCAGATGACATGATCGGTCCTGATCTACAGCAAGGTTATTTGATGTTCAGTGTATACCCCTTTCGGCGATTTGTTTATCCTGATACATCCTTTCGTCGGCTTTTTCGATCAGTTTGGTGGCGTCAGTGCCGTCCAACGGATAGATGGATAAGCCCACACTGCAACCGATGTTGTGCTCGGTATCACGTAGGTAAAATGGCGAGGCAAACAGCTCGATAAGCTTAGCGCGCACCTTCTCGAATTCATGTTTGTGGTGGACATCGTGCACCATGATCACAAACTCATCACCGGCAAAACGCGCCACGGTATCGGTTTCGCGCACACACCCAACCAAACGCTTAGCCACTTGTTTAAGCAACTCATCCCCACCCCCGTGACCTTGGGTATCGTTGATCTGTTTGAATCGATCCAGATCTAAAAAGTAGATCCCCAGTAGAAGGCCAGATCGGCGCGTCCTTAGAATTTCCATATCCAAACGGTCAAAAAACGCCCGTCGATTGACCAAGCCTGTGAGCGTGTCGTGATTGGCCAGATGCGCCAAGCGCTGTTGCTCGCTGGTGTGCTTACTGATGTCCAGCACGGTGATCACCGTAAGGGCTTTATCCTGCATTAGGAAGGGGCGCATGGTTAAATCAATCTGGAACACACTGCCATTGCGGCGCACACCGTAACTGTTACCACGCTCTTTACGGATCAGATTATCGATCCCCGTCATCAAGAAAAGATGCGCCGGATAACCAAATAACTCTTGGCTCATCTTGTTTGCCAATACGATGCGGTTATCATCATCGACCACAATCATAGCTGTGGAGGCGTTATCGAGAAGGTCTAAAAAGTTATCGATCTGAATTTGCGCCTGTCGGGAGCGACTTAAGAACAGCCGGATGATCACCACAAAGTTTACAAACGCCAACAGCAGAGCCACCCCTTGAATCAAGCGAATCATCTGCGTTTTTTGCCCCGATAGCGCCTCCATCCGGGAGGTCAGCAAATTCACTTGCTCCAGCATGGGCAGGTTGGATTGCTCGGCCAAAAGTCGCATTTTCGTATAATCAATGATCTGACCGTCACGCAGCGCTTTGATCTGCTCTGACCAAGGGGTAAACAACTCCTTTGTGTTGATCACGAACTGCAGTGCCAGCTCATCCGTCACTTTTTTGAAGGGTTGAACACTCCCTTCGCTGTCGATCACATAACCGCTTTTTTCAAAGCTATCGAGGGTCGAGGTAAATAAATGATGGGCTTCAAACAGCTCCTCTTTGAGCTGTTCTTCAATGACAAGGGCGGGCTCGACTTCCAACTGATAGGTCACTTTGGCCATTCGTTGGGTCAACATCCGCTCACGACCGGCGATATTGATGGCGAGCGCGTCCCGCTCAAGCTGGTGAGTTAAGTAGAAATTGATACCTAGAATGAAGCAATCCAAGAAGATAAACAGGCAGATGGCGATCACCAAATGCGTGATTTTACTTGTCTTGCGAATAAGTTCCCGTTCCATGCGCCGTATTCTGGGCCCTGCTTAATGACCGAAATCGCACACACCGCACCCATCCTACTGGTGCGGGGCTGTATAAAAGATAGTCTATGTGTTTACAGCGTGCGAATCATTGAAGTGTATCAGTTAACACACACTCTAGGGATGTTTTTGACTTGTAAGGCAACTTATTTAGATCATGGCTGTGTAGGCTTCAAACGGTACAACGCCGACTCTGGGCCATCGCTGGTAAAGTAGATAAAGCCATCTGGGCCAACCGCCACACCCGCTGGGCGCGACCAACGAACCCCTTTCGCACTTTGAAAACCTGTTACCAATGGTTCCACTTGCCCAAAGGTATCTGGATTAAATGAGACTTTGACAAGCGAGGGCGGGCGACGTGACTCCGCCGCGCTGCTTATCGAAAGAGTAGCCTTTACCGATGTACTCATCGCTGCAGTTTCCGGTAATACCAAGGACAACATAGATACGCTTATCAGGACCAACTCGTACGGTACGGCTGCTGTGGCCACTGCCATCGGGCAAATCCGCAATGCGCTGTACATTTTGAAGTTGCTTGCCCTTTACGCCTTGGGCTTTATACACCCCTTCGGTGGAGGCGATGAAGATATCCTTGCCACGAAACGCAACACTGTGGGGGTAATCAAAGGTGGCGGATAGCGCGGTGGGGTTGGATCGATACGGCGGGCTTAAGCGATACACATAACCACTTTGTGACCCCATAAACAGATCCCCTTGCTCATTAAAGCTCAGCATCCTTGGGGATTTAAGGTCGGTGGTGAGCAGCTCCAGCGTGTAACCATCGGCCACCTCCGCGGTAACGGTTTTTCCGCTGATCGTTAACGTCTGAATACCCGCCCACACAGGCAGGGTTACAAAGCACCCGATACTGCCCAATACGACCGCCGTTTTAATACTGACTGGGGTGCTTTTCATGCTCATCCTGCTCTTTGGTCCTGTTTTATCTAAAGATTAAGATACCCTATTTTGTGCTCAGTTCCTTTGGCGTGCCTTTACATAAAAAAGGGGCGCACTTGGCGCCCCAACAGCTCATGCTGAGTAAGAGATCGTTTTAAGCCTTGGCAAGTGCAGCGCGCACGCCTTTGGCGTATTCAGGGTCGCACTGTTCGAACAAGGCGATTTGGCGCTCGATAATCTCATCCGGTACGCCTTGCATGGCCGCTGCAATGTTGCTGAACAAGCGTTGCTTTTGCGCATCATCGAACAAGTTAAACAGCGCCCGCGGCTGACTAAAATCGTCGTTACCTTCGCGGTGATTAAAGCGATCCATGTTGCCATCGATCTTTAGCGGCGGCTCTTTTACATCCGGGTTTTCCACAGGGCCACCAAACGAGCTTGGCTCGTAATACGCATCATCACTGCCATGTTTATGGCCGAAAAAGTTCATCGAACCGTCTTTGTGGTAGTGGTGTACGGGACACTTAGGCTGGTTTACCGGTAACGCTTCGTAATGGGTACCCAAACGGTAACGATGCGCATCGGCATAGCTGAACAAACGCGCCTGCAACACACGGTCAGGCGAGAAGCCAATCCCAGGTACCGCATTCGATGGTGAGAACGCCGCCTGTTCAATTTCAGCAAAGTAGTTATCAGCGTTGCGGTTCAGCTCCATGATGCCAACCTCAATCAACGGATAATCACCGTGCGGCCACACCTTGGTTAAATCAAACGGGTTGTATGCGGTTTTATCGGCATCGGTTTCCGGCATGATCTGCACACAAACACGCCATTGTGGGTACTCACCTTGCTCAATCGAACCGAACAGATCTTCCTGAGTTGATTCGCGGGTTTGACCGACAACACGCTCGGCTTCTTCGTTGGTCCAGTGCTTATGACCTTGCAACGTTTTAAAGTGGAACTTAACCCAGAAACGCTCGCCATCATTGTTCCAAAATGAATAGGTGTGCGAACCGTAGCCATTCATATGGCGAATATCGGTAGGCAAACCACGATCACTCATCAAAATCGTCACTTGGTGCAAAGATTCTGGCGACAAAGACCAGAAATCCCACATGGCCGTTGGCGAGCGCAAGTTGGTGCGCGGGTGACGCTTTTGCGTGTGGATAAAGTCGGGGAATTTTAACGGGTCACGGATAAAGAACACCGGCGTGTTGTTACCGACCAAATCCCAGTTACCCTCTTCGGTGTAAAACTTAAGCGCAAAGCCCCGCACATCTCGCTCGGCATCAGCTGCGCCCATTTCACCGGCCACCGTTGAGAAACGCGCCAGCATGTCGGTTTTTTTGCCCACTTCGGAGAAGATCTTAGCGCGGGTGTATTTGGAAATATCCTGAGTCACCGTGAAGGTCCCGAACGCTCCCCACCCTTTAGCGTGAACGGTACGCTCTGGTATGCGCTCGCGGTTTTGGTGCGCTAACTTCTCTAACAACTGCCAATCTTGCAACATAACAGGGCCGTTAGGGCCTGCAGTTAAACTGTTCTGGTTGTCGGCAACCGGGCTACCGGCTGTGGTCGTATGGAATGGACACTTGCTCATGGTGATTACCCTTTATTTATGCGTTTTATGTTCAAGGCGGTTCGTACTTGATCTGTTTGGATAAGAATAAACAGAGATCATTCATGTTAAAAATTTATTGTTTCTAACAGGTTAATTAATTAAACCAATAACCAAGTTCCCGAGTGTGCGCATGACCCGACACAAAGGGTTGTGCTATGGTTGCTCAAAACTCATCAACGTTAGGGATTCCATCATGAAGGGACTACTACCTGTGGCTGCGCTGTCGCTGGCCTTTTTCAGCAGCCAATCCTACGCACTGACTGGACAGGAGTTTCATGATAAGTGCCAAGGGCTCTACTCCTCCCCTGGTAAAGAAACACCACAAGAAGCCGTTTCGCGTGCTTTAAACGCCGGTTCTTGCTCGGGTTTTGTGGGCGGTATGATTGAAGGCGTCAGCCTGATTGGCCGTATGCTGGAGCACAAAGGCGCGGTTAAGCACAACTTTATCTGCTTACCACAAGGGAAAAAATCGCAACAGCTGCTTGAAGAGGTACTCCTGTATGTCGAGCAAAACCCTGAGGTCGCGAACGAGCCTGTGCAAGTGAGCATTTATAACACCTTTGCGAAAAACTACCCCTGCATTGACACTTCGGCTGAACAGCCCGCTCAATAAATAAACGCCTAGCTAACACGACCCGCTGCCCTGTGGGTCGTGTCCTCTTTTTTTACACCCATGATTAAAACACCTGTTTGACAGGTGAACTTTTCCCTATACTCTGCGACTAAGTTTCTGATTTGTAGTCTTTCATCAATGAAAGGCACATGATTTGCTTAATGGAATATGAACAAAAGCCTTTGTATAGGGAGATCCACCATGGCTAATTCTTCATACAAGGCAGAGATTTTAAAACTCACTAAAATCTGCAGTCTGTCCCTGTTGACCGCAATGACCAGCATCGCCCCTGCCCACAGCGCCCTTATTGGCGTGGATTACACCATTGATTTAGGTTCGGCAGGCCTTTTTGAAAGCGTCACCCTTCCTTCACTTGAGATTGGTTCCTTATACGGCATCTACATGTGGAACGGCAGCGAGTTTATCTACAAAACCGAATTGCCGGCCAACGTGCCTTACTATTTCACCCCAGGCACCGATGTCTTTCGTGTAGTCGGCGTCGAAAACGCCGAAGATTTTGACGAGAACGACCCAACTAATATCGACATTTCGGTTACTTATACTCAAGGCCCTCAAAACACCTACACAGCAACACCGGTGTATGACGACACGCCTGTACCCTTACCCGCCACCTTACCATTGGTGGGGCTTGGCCTAGGTATCATGTGGTTGCGACGCTTACGAAAAAGTCCGCTACAGGCGGCGTAATCCCTTTATTTTTACCCCGTTTAACGCCATGATGAAGACCTCCTTTCTGGTGGTTTCATCATGGCTTCTTCAGACCCTATTTCACCAACCTCTTCTACACAAATATCCTCTACTCTTGTGATCCGTGATGCAAAAAAAGAGGACTTGGACGCACTCGATCACATTGAAAACAAAAGCTTCCAAGGGGACCGACTCTCTCGTCGTCGTTTGCATCATTGGCTAAAAGCAAAGAACCGAGTGATGCTGGTGTGTGAGTGGCAAGGGCGCGTCATCGGTTATGGCTTGGTGCTGCTTCATAAAGGCACCCGACTTGCGCGCCTCTACTCTTTAGCGGTGATTCAAGCAGGCCAACCGAAAGGCTACGGTCGCGCTTTGCTCGAAGCTTTGGAGCTTGCCGCTTCTGAGCACGGTCGCTTTTTTATGCGCCTTGAGGTTTCCCAACATAACGCGCGTGCCATCGCTTTGTACGAATCCTTAGGGTATTGGTGTTTTGATCATTACCATGACTATTACGAAGACCACTCCGATGCGCTTCGTATGCAAAAAAGGATTCGCAAAGGGCCAGAGCACAGTCCGGTCAAAAGTACGCCTTGGTATCAGCAAACCACAGAGTTTACCTGCGGCCCATCCGCCTTGATGATGGCGATGGGAGCCTTAGCGCCCGAAACGCTTAAGCAGCCCACATTGCGGGAGCTAGAACTGGACATATGGCGCGAGGCCACCACCATTTTCATGACCTCTGGTCACGGTGGGTGTCACCCGGTTGGACTAGCCTTGGCCGCAAAACGACGAGGCTTTGAGGCCAGTGTCTGGTTGAGCACCGCAGAGCCACTCTTTACAGAAGGTGTGCGCTCGCCTCAGAAAAAAGAGGTGATCGCTCTGGTGGATCGACAGTTTAATCACCAAGCGTTCGATGCCAATGTGGATATTCACTACCAAGCACCGACACAAGTCTTGTTGGATGAGGCGTTAAGCCAAGGGGATTCAGTGCTGATCTTGATCAGTACTTATCGTTTGGATGGTCGAAAAGCGCCTCATTGGGTAACGGTGACTGCAACCGACCCTGAGTGCATCTACGTGCACGACCCAGACCCGGATGATCTATCGAAAGACCCACTGGATTGCCAGCATGTCCCGATTGCCCGTGAGGCGTTTGATTCGATGTCACAATTTGGCCGTGACAAACTGCGCACGGCCGTGGTGATCAGCGCCCGCGTTTCTCTAGACGATTCGCAAACTCCGTCATGATCAGCATGTAAAGCTCGTTACCCAAGTAAAGATCTTCCACTTTATGATCGATGCTTGGGTTATCGTTTACTTCGATCACAAACACATCGTTACCGCGCTGTTTAATGTCCACGCCGTACAGACCGTTGCCGATCATATCGCACGCTTTAAGGGCCGCTTGCAGCACCGCTCGCGGCACCTCAAAGGTAGGTAAGGTTTCAAAACCACCGGAGTTAAAGCGCTTGGATTCGTGGTTGTAGATCTGCCAATGGTTTCGCGCCATCATGTATTTACAGGCGTAGATCGGTCGGCCGTTCAGTACGCCGATTCGCCAATCGTATTCGGTAAACAGGTATTCCTGCACCAAGACCAGAGCACTCTCGCTGAACAGCTCATCCAAGCGCGCTTTTAACTCAGCACGGTCTTTCACCTTATACACACCACGCGAGAACGACCCTTCAGGCATTTTTAACACCATTGGGTAACCAAACTCGGCTTCTAAGCCATCTAAGTCCGCCTCTTCGGAGTTGATCACCACATGGGTCTTGGGCGATGGTACGCCGTTGTAGGTAAACGCATCATGCAAAAACACCTTGTTGCAGCATCGCAGAATCGAGGTGGCATCATCAATCACCACCAGCCCCTCTTTTTCGGCTTTACGCGCCAAGCGGTAAGTGTGGTGGTCAATCGCCGTCGTTTCACGAATAAACAGTGCATCGTATTGGGACAGTGGCCCTAACTCATCCGCGCTAAGGACATGCGCGTGTATGCCTACTTTTTCAGCGGCTTTTACAAAGCGACTGATCGCCACTTTATCACTCGGTGGCTGCTTCTCTTCTGGGTTAACCAGCAACGCCATGTCCCAGCGGTAACGCTTGCGGTGTTTCGGCGAGCGCCACACATCGGTCACAAACTGATTCAGCTGATCAATAAACTGACGGCGCTCATCCTCGCTCAGTTGGTTTAACGCACCACGTTCAACGTTCACTGGCTGATCGGCTTTGGCCTGAATGCTCAAGCGTAAAATCGGGGAGGCGCTCTGTTCAAACACCCGCTTGCCCATCTCGGCAACCACAGACTTATCGGTAGCATCACCGATAAATTGCCCAAAGAAGAACCAGTAATCGCCGTTGTCCGCTTCGGTTAACGCCGTTAAGTGGTTACCCAGTACGCTGTACAGATACGCTAAATCGCTTTCACGAAGATCATTAATGGCTCGCACACTAGGCAGCACGCGATGCTGACGCGCTTCGGCTAACAAGGAGCAATAATAACCGCGACTTAAGTAATGACGGGTGTCGCACAAGTTGATTAAACGCGTTTTGCGCTCGTTCTTTTTTGGGTAGTCCGCTAAATATTGTTCAAACGTGATGATGTCCGGCAGTTCAGCACCGGCCAGATCATCCGCTTGGTCAACCACAATCAATGTCTTAAACATATCCATTCCTAAACCTGTGCTGCAGGGGGGGTGGTCGACTCAAGACCGCACAAATGCGTTAATACGTGTATAAACCCAACCACCGCCGCTTTGTTCGCAGTCTCGGACATGGTGTGATAGCCCGAGGTTGGGATCTGTAATGTCGTACCGTCCACCAATCCGTTGGACGAAGCAATGATTCGGCCCATCTCGGTCGAACCGATAGAGGCGGGCTCGTCACCGCGCGCGATGGCTTCTTTATTCAGTGCTTCGACGTACTGATCTTTAAATAAATACTTCAAGCCCATTTGACCGCACAACTCGGCCAACCGATCCGTCAACGGCTGATTAAATGCCGCGTTGGCATCGCGGTAGCGCAACACCAACTGCTGACGAGACGCCGCTTCAAAATCCGGAAACGGGCTGGTATCAACCACAATTAATTGGTTGGTCGATGCGCCAAAGCGGCGGAACCACTCCAGCAAGTAACGCCAACTTTTACCGGCCTCCTCTTGGGCGGTAAAAAACGCCGTACCCTGAAAGCCCAGCTCAAACAGGTACACCAACACGGCCGCCGTCAGTACGTTATCCAACTGCCCAACCAGCGCATCCTCGGTAACGGTCAAACGATCCTGAAACGCGACCGGCGTGCCTGCAACCAAGTGGTTTAACCCACTGAGTTCAAAGATCAGGTTATTTCGATGTTCACAGATGTACGCGTTATCGATTTGGCCTTGACCTCGGTAAGCACCGGACCACGGCTCGTAGGCATACACCGACTCATTCGCAAAGCGGTGGACGATCTTTTTCATCAACTGCTCGCTGACCGAGTTGCCCAAAAGGTCCGAGCGCGCGCCAGACACAAACGCCGCATACTGAAACTCATTGGGGCCTGTGCACACCAAACCGTGTCGGTCGATGTGAGCCGAGAACATCTGGCTGGTCGGGTCATTACCTTGCGCAACCAGCACCCCTTCGTACCAACTCACGCGCGCACCGCGCTCTTCCAGCTCACGCTGTAAAACCCGAAAGAAAGAGTGTTCTGCCCCTACAACACACGGACTGCGCACAAGGGATTTTAAGAGATCGATAAAAGCACGCGGCACTTCGGGAGCAGCAGACGTACTGCCCGATCGGTCGACATCGGTCATGTATGATTCAAGCCTCGATCTTAGATGGCGCTGCTAATGATGAGCCCACTAAGACGCTTAAAAAGTGAAGGAAAAATAGGGTGGATCAAAATCGCTAATTATCACGCTTTTTAAAGCGCTGTAAATAAAAAATGGCCGTTGACCCCAATAAAAATACGCAACAGATAATGATGGCTTTTCGATGGTAACTTGGACGAAACCTAGGTAGGGTGAAACGCTTAATTGGGTCTACATTAACCACCGAGACAGGAGGCTGTCATGCAGCTAGTAGGTTCTCAAACATCCCCTTACGTGCGCCGCATTCGCCTTTACACCGAAGGTAAGCCGGTTGAGTTTGTTAACGTCAGCATCATGACACCCGAAGGTCGTGACGCCCTGCGCGAATACACACCGATTATGAAAGTGCCGGTGCTGGTTGCCCAAGATTTAACCCTGTTCGATTCACGCCAAATCCACCGCTATCTTGCGACAACCTTTAACGATGCGCCGCTCAGTTGGGAGCAGGAAAACCTGTTGACCTTGATCGATGCTGTGAACGACTCCTTGGTCACGCTGTTTATCAGTTTCCGCTCGGGGATCAATATCGATGAGCCTGATCTGTTGATTGCCAAGCTGCAAAAAGAGCGGATTGGCCAAACCATGCATGTGCTGAATGATGAGGCCGAGCGCGGGGCCTTCGATGAGTGGCATTACCCCTCCATCGCTCTGTACTGCTTATTGGATTGGGCGGTATTTCGCGGACTATTGGACCTTGAACCTTACACGGCGTTACTTAGGTTTTACGAGACCCACCGCACACACGAGCACTTAAAAGAGTCCGACCCACGTTTGGCTGATGCCTAAACGAAAAAGCCCCGCACGAATGCGGGGCTCCACGATGATGCAGTTGGGCTTATTTAGCCAGTTTCTGCATTTCATCCATGGCTGACTGGCTCGCTTGAGTGGCCAGAGCAGAGAACTGTTCGCCTTGGCTTTTCAGCAGTTCGAACAACTCTTTATTAGCGGTCATGTTGAACTTAACAACGTCTTCTGGCGTTTTCAGCTCTTTCGCTTTATCCATTTCACCTTTAAAGAAAGAAGCCAGCTCTTCGCCCGACTTTTTCTGCAGCTCGATGGACTTGTTCAGCGTAGAAGCTTGCAGCGCCATCAGAGATTTCATTGTTTCCAGCGGTTTTTGAAAATCCATGTTAGTCATGTGAGATACTCCGGTTAGGTTTTGTTGCACTGCACAATTTAAGTTCATTGTAGAGCACCTAACCGGGAAGTCAACGACTTTTTGTGCACTGCACAAAAATATTTTTACGAGGCCTGCTCGGCTTGAGTTCGCTTCTCGGAGCGATACATAATCCACCCCGCCATCAAGACCGCAAAGGACACGACACCCACAATTAAGGTGGCTAACGCGTTGATCTCTGGGCTAATCCCTAAACGCACTTTGGAGTACACCACCATCGGCAGCGTTGTCGACCCTGGGCCTGACACAAAGCTTGCTACGACCAAGTCATCCATCGAAAGCGTAAAGGCCAGCAGCCAGCCCGCCAACAGCGCCGGAGCAATCAAAGGCAGCGTAATCGCCCAAAACACTTTAAGCGGTTTAGCCCCCAAATCCATCGCCGCCTCCTCTAGGGAGACATCCATGTGCGATAAGCGACTTTGCACCACAACCGTGACGTACGCCATCGAGAAGGTGATATGAGCAATGGTAATGGTCATCTGGCCACGACCTGCGGGCCAACCAAAACTTTTCTCCAACGCCACAAAGAGCAGCAGCAACGAAAGGCCGATGATCACCTCTGGCATCACCAACGGCGCTGTCACCATGGTTTCCAGTGCGCCACGACCTTTGAAACGCTTGTAACGCACGAGAGCCATGGCCGCCAGTGTCCCTAAGATCACCGCAAAGGTCGCGTTGGTGGCCGCGATTTTGACACTGAGCCAAGCCGCCTCCAAGATTTGATCGTTCTGGAACAGCTCGCCATACCACTTAGTGCTAAAACCCGACCACACCGTCACCAAACGCCCCTCGTTAAAGGAGTAGACGATCAAGCTCACAATCGGCCCATACAGAAAGGCATAACCAAAGAGTAATACGGTCATCACGACCGGCATTTTACGCCACATCAGATTCCCTCCTCGGCACGACGCTCAAAGTGACGCAGCGCCACAAACGGAATGATCAACACACACAGCAATACCGCGGCCAGTGCCGACGCTAATGGCCAGTCTTTGTTGGAGAAGAACTCGGTCCACAGCAGCTTACCGATCATCAAGGTATCAGGCCCCCCTAACAGATCCGGGATTACAAACTCGCCCATGACGGGGATAAACACCAACATCGCACCGGCCAATACCCCCGGTAGCGAGAGCGGCCAGGTGACTTTCAAAAACTGTTTCCAAGGTGGGCATCCCAAATCCGCCGCTGCTTCAAGAAGGGTGTCGTCCAATCGGATCAGCGTGGCGTACAGTGGCAACACCATAAAGGGCAGATAGCTGTAAACAATACCGATGTAGACCGCTATCGGGGTGTGCAACATCTCGATTGGCGTATCGGTGATACCTATCCACATCAAAAACTGATTGATAAGACCTTCGTTTTTTAAGATACCGATCCAGGCATACACCCGAATTAAAAACGAGGTCCAAAACGGCAGGATGATCAACATCAAAAGCGGCAAACGCAGATGGGAAGGCGCTTTTGCGATGCCGTACGCCATCGGGTAGCCCAGTAACAGACACAAACAGGTAGATATGGCCGCCACCTGCACCGAACTCCACAGCGCATTGATGTAGAGATCATCCTCCAGCAAAAAGAGGTAATTGCCAAAGTTAAGCTGTATGGTCAAAAGACCGTCTTGAAACTCTTGAATCAGATTGGTGTACGGCGGCTGCGCTAATTGTGCTTCGGCCAGACTGATCTTAAGTATGAACAGAAACGGCAACAGAAAAAACAAACCCAGCCAGAGCCAAGGCACGCCGATGATTAGGCTGCGCCCTCTAAAGTACCGTTCTTTAAAGGCGTGCAAACGGGTCATTCGGTCAACACCCCGCAGCTGGCTTCGCTCCAACTTAAGCAGACTTTTTGCTCCCACGTCAGCGGTTGCTCGGCCAGCGCTTGAATGTTCGATTGGGTAAACTGCACACGTTTACCTGAGGCCAAGTCCACGTGGTAAATCGACACATCTCCAAGGTAGGCGATCTCTTTGATCACACCTTCAATTTGGTTGGCATCACCAGTGCGCTCTGGGATAAGACGGCATTTTTCAGGGCGGATCGCGACGGTCACTTCGGTGCCCGCCACCAGCGGTTGACTGTGATGCACTCGCAACAAGGAATCGCACTCATCGCTTTGGATCACCACGGTGTCTTTTTCCTGCTCGACCACATAACCACTCATCAGATTCACGCTTCCGATGAAGGAGGCCGCAAAACGGGTCGACGGGTATTCGTAAAGACGACGAGGAGGGTCGATCTGCTCGATACGTCCATCACGCATCAAGGCGATCCGTGACGACATGGTCATCGCCTCTTCTTGGTCGTGCGTGACGATGATAAACGTCATGCCCAAACGCTCTTGGATGTTCACCAGCTCAAACTGGGTTTTCTCACGCAGCTTTTTATCCAAGGCCCCCAACGGCTCATCCAACAGCAGAATTTTCGGTTGTTTCGCCAAAGAGCGTGCCAAAGCAACCCGTTGACGCTGACCACCCGAAAGCTGATGCGGTTTACGCTTCGCCAACTGAGAGATCTGCACCAGCGCCATCATCTCGTTAACACGTTCTCGACGCTCTGCGGCAGGCATCCCCTCTTGCTTTAAGCCAAAGGCGATGTTGTCTTCAACGCTCATGTGCGGAAACAGCGCATAGGACTGGAACATCATATTGATCGGGCGACGATACGCAGGGACTTGAGTCACATCCACGCCATCGATAAAGATACGACCTGAGGTTGGGGTTTCGAACCCTGCCAACATACGCAACAGTGTGGTTTTACCGCAACCAGAGGAGCCGAGCAGCGAGAAAAACTCGCCCTTATGAATGCTTAGGCTCACGTCATCAACGGCGTACACATTACCGAAGCGTTTAGTGACGTTTTCAATGCGGACAATTGGCTCACCCTCTGGGGCTTGCCACGGTTCTTGCGGGGTAAAGGAACGACTTTGCGTCATGAACTGCATTTGCTCCAAAAAAAGCCTCCAGTGAAGGAGGCTCGGTATTAATTACTGCCCAGTCTTCACTCGCGTCCAGAGGCGTGTCATGGTGCGCGCCTCCCGATCGCTTGGGGTCTTAATCGTGATTAATGATTTCAGTTTATCACCCGTTGGGTAGATACCCGGATCATTACGGATCTCTTCATCCACCAGTTCAGTGGCGGCTTTGTTCGCATTCGCGTATGCCACATAGTTGGTTACGGGTGCGATCACTTCTGGACGCATCAAGTAATTGATAAACACGTGCGCTTCTTTCGTGTTTGGCGCATCTTTTGGCACCACCATCACGTCGTTCCACACCACTGCGCCCTCTTTTGGCACAAGGTACGCAATCTCGACGCCGTTGTTCGCCTCAGCCGCACGGTCACGTGCTTGCAAAACATCACCGCTGTAACCGTGAGCCACACACAGATCGCCGTTGGCCAAATCGTTAATGTACTGAGAGCTGTGGAAGTAACGAATGTTGCCACGCGTTGCGTTGACCACTTCGGCGGCTTTGTCTAAGCCCGCTTTGCTGGTGTCATTCGGATCTTGCCCTGCATACGCTTGTGCCGCTTTGAACACTTCGTTGGGGTCATCCATTAAGGAGACGCCACACGCGCTCAGTTTTTTAGCCACTTCCGGATCAAAGATCAGTGCCCAGGTATCCAGCTCTGCATCGGCACCCAGAATCTCTTTCACTTTAGCAACATTGATACCAATACCGGTTGTGCCCCACATGTATGGCACGGCATATTCGTTACCTGGGTCGATATCGGACAGGGAGTTCAACAGGTCTTCATCCAAATTACCAATGAGCGGTAACTGAGCCTTATCCAGCTTTTGGTAGATGCCCGCTTTGATTTGACGGTCCACAAACGGACGCGCCGTTGGGAACACCACATCGTAGCCACTGTTGCCTGCCAGCAGCTTGGCTTCCAGCACTTCGTTGGAATCGTACACATCGTAGACGACTTTAATGCCCGTTTCGGCTTCAAAGTTCTTCAAAGTATCTTCTGCGATGTAGTCAGACCAGTTATAAACATGAACTTTACCTTCCGCCTGCGCAGTCAAGGCAGTGGCGGTGAGTAGTGCAGTCAGCAGCGCTTTTTTCGGCGAGACACTCAGCGTCATAATTGCAAATCCCCTTATTTGGAAGACAAGTCACTCCGGTATTGGAAATCTCATGATAGAACGATATGAATCGTCCTTCAAAAAACGCAAAATATGACAGGAAACTGAAAAATTACCATCACTTTTTAACCGGATGTCGCTTTTTTATGCGTGTACTGATTCTATCGGCGTACGAAGCTCAAAGTCACCAGCAATGGCACCAAGGCTTGGTCCAACACTGCCCCTATTGGGACTTTACGGTACTGACCTTACCAGCCCGCTTTTTTGCCTGGCGCATCCGCGGTAACAGCCTAAGTTGGGCATTTGGCGAGGCTCGCGCCCAACTTGAAGCCCCGTATGATTTAATCGTTGCCACCAGCATGGTGGATTTAAGCGCGCTAAAGGGCTTCGTCCCTGCGCTCGCCAATACTCCATGTTGGGTCTACTTCCATGAAAATCAGTTTGCTTACCCAACCACTGAGCATCGTCACAAAAGCGTTGAGCCTCAGATGGTTACGCTCTACAGCGCCTTGGCGGCCGATGGTATCTCGTTCAACTCCGAGTTTAATCGCACCACCTTTTTAGATGGGGTAGCCGCGCTTCTCAAAAAGCTGCCCGATCATGTGCCTCAAGGTCTGGTTGAGCGTCTCGCCGCCAGTAGCGATGTATTGCCCGTCCCGATTGATGATGCACTGCGCTTTACTCCGCCGGATACGCCCCCTACATCAAGCAAAAAGGCCGACCGACCTCTCAAGATTGTGTGGGCGGCACGGTGGGAGTACGACAAAGGGCCAGATCGTTTACTGGCTATCCTAAACACCCTTAAGGAACGTCGCGTGCCGTTTCGCTTAGCGGTGTTGGGGGAATCGTTTCGCACAAGCCCCGCTGAGTTTGAAGAGATCAGACACCGCTTTTCCAAAGAGATCGATCAATTTGGTTATGCAGCCAGTAAAGCTGAATATCACGCCTGGCTTCAACAAGCCGATGTGGTGTTATCCACCGCCACACATGAGTTTCAGGGGGTATCGGTGCTGGAAGCGGTAGCACTTGGGTGCACGCCGGTTTTGCCCAATCGCTTAGTCTACCCAGAACTCTTTGGCCCTACGGCATGTTATGCAACCCAAAGCGGTGACGGACTCAGCTTCGATCAAGAGGTCAATGCCGCTTGCGACCGGCTGGCCGCACTTCAACACGCCTTTAACTACGAGGGCAATCCGCCATCAACTGAGTTTGATGTGACGCGCTTTTATTGGCGATCACAGATAGAAAACTACACAGCGCG
The DNA here is from genome assembly GCF_056160565.1 of Neptunomonas sp. ABH4_499. Lineage (NCBI taxonomy): Bacteria > Pseudomonadati > Pseudomonadota > Gammaproteobacteria > Oceanospirillales > Oceanospirillaceae > Neptunomonas > Neptunomonas sp. ABH4_499. The sequence goes on from NZ_JBSWXK010000003.1 coordinate 189,837, forward strand.
GATGCAGCAGATTGCTAACATCCGCGCTTAAAACGCGAGGTTATTTCAACAGCGAGCCCAGAATACCGCGCAGTAAGCTTTTACCTACGCTTCGGCCCACGCTACTGCCGATACTGCGCACCACCGATTTCACCAAGGCCTCGGTAACGCTCTGGCGGGAGCTACCGCTTGATCGACGGCTCTCTTTGCGGGCGGCTTTTTCCTCTGCTTCGCGCGCGCGCTCGGCGTTCATCTGCTCCATCTGTTTTTCCACACGTTGCTGCAGCTCTTCGTGGGCCGAATGCGGGTCGTAGCTTTCTTGATAGCGACGATGCATCGGGTCACGCTCGATGATCAACTCGCACTCGGCTTCGCTGGCAGGCCCGATGCGGGACTCAGGCGGGCGAATCAAAGTACGCTCCACCACGCTTGGGATACCGCCCTCTTGAAGGACCGATACTAACGCCTCACCCACGCCCATCTCGGTAATGGTGGATTCCGTATCCAGATTGGGGTTGGCTCTAAATGTCTGAGCCGCCACACGCACGGCTTTCTGATCTTTCGGCGTAAAGGCGCGCAATGCGTGTTGAACACGGTTACCCAACTGGCCCAGTACGTTATCCGGCAAGTCCGCCGGGCTTTGGGTGATGAAGTAGACGCCCACGCCCTTAGAGCGGATCAAACGCACCACTTGTTCGATCTTTTCAATCAAGACTTTAGAGGCGTTGTTAAACAGTAAGTGAGCCTCATCAAAGAAGAACACCATGGTGGGTTTTTCTTGATCGCCGACCTCGGGCAGGTTTTCAAATAGCTCCGACAAAAGCCACAGCAAGAAGGTCGCGTAAACGCGCGGGCTTCGAATCAGTTTTTCCGATTCAAGGATGTTGATGATGCCGCGCCCATCACGATCCACCTGAATAATATCGTCTAACTTAAGTGCAGGCTCACCAAAGAACAGATCCCCGCCTTCGCGCTCCAGCATCAAGAGTTTTCGCAAGATGGCATTAACTGAGGCTTTCGATACGGCTAAGTGCGCATCAATCTCTTTGCCGTGGTCAGCAATGAACGACAAGGTGGTGCGAAGATCATTAAGATCCACCAACAACAAGCCTTCATCGTCGGCAAATTCAAACGTTAACGTGAGGACACCTTCCTGAGTATCGTTAAGGTCCAACAGCTGGGCCAACAACTGCGGCCCCATTTCAGAAATGGTCGAGCGCACAGGCGTGCCCTTTTCGCCGAACACATCCCATAAAGAGATCGGGTAGCCTTGCTGGGTATAGCCATCGATGCCGATTTTTTCAAGACGCTCATCCACCTTAGGGTGCGGCTTACCCGCTTGTGAAAGGCCGGTTAAATCGCCTTTAACATCCGCCATAAAGACGGGGACACCCAACGCCGAAAAGCCTTCGGCCAAACACTGCAATGTGACCGTTTTACCCGTACCGGTCGCACCTGCAATCAAACCGTGACGGTTCGCGTAACGGGGGTTTAAATAGATACGACCCTGATCGTATCCGCCGATTAGAATTCCTTCGGACATTGTGTTCCTCACTGCTGTGGATATCGGGTAAGCCGTCTAGCCTAGTGTGTTAGCTGTTTATAACAGCTTAATCGGTGGATGTCTTGATGGGTGCTCAAAAGTAAAACAGGTGTTTACATTCAGTTTCGGTTAACCTGCTTGAATTGAAAATGAACATCACAATTTTTGAAGCGTACATAGACGTACAATGACAAAGTTCTCAGGTCGTATCATTCAATGGAGTGAAGAGGACGGCCGTGGTGTAATCGAAACTTACCACGAAAGTGCTACCATTCCATTTAATTTCAGCGGTATCGCCGATGGCACCTTTAAGCCCGATACCGGTGAAAAAGTTTTATTTACCCTAAAGCCCGTCTCGGGTGGTCGGTTACAAGCGTTTGATATTCGCCCAAAAGGGCTGAGTGTTGGAGCATACCGATTCTCCCGCGTACCCAGCTCCTTATGGTTTGCGGTTGGCTTTACGTTGGTATTAACCGTCGCCTTAGCCTTGTGCGGTGTGTATCTGCCGTTTGTGCTGTATGTGGTGATGTCGCTGGTGTGCTGGCTGACCATCCATCGCGACAAACAACGCCACCGCTACCGTAATCGTGTACACGGTATTGAGCTTGCGATTGCCGAGTTTCTAGGTGGCTGGGCAGGCAGCCGACTCACCCAGCAAGCGATGAACCACATCAACCTGGACCCAGCTTATCAAAAAGCCACTCGGTTGACGGTTTCTTTGCATATTTTGGCACTGGCCGCCGTTCTGGTGTACGCCGCTACACCGAAGGTCAATGATCTTTTAATGCTATTTTGATGGGGTTTCATGGCTGCGACGTCGCAGCCATATTGTTAAGCGTATTTTAAAGTTGTTCGTATTCAATTTTTGATTCATCAAAGCCTGAATTAAACATCAATTTATTTTCCTTCCATTCATCAAGACCTTTAGATGTATTATTCATCTTGATAAATTCTATTTTAGGAAATTGAGTGAATACAGGATTTTCACGATTACACCAAACTACAGAATAGATATAGCGAAAAACATCCATCAGCTCATCTCTGTCGTAGTCCCAACACTCGCCAGATAGCTCTTCAAGCAATCGATCAGTCACATGAGGGCTTGCTAACACATATTCCAAACTCAACTTTAAGTACAAAAGGTCCTCATGTTTACGAGCATACCTAACCATATCATCTATGTAGTCATCGTACTCATCAAAGCTATCTGCAGGAAAATCATGCTCTGAGAACCACATTGTGGTCACATAAGCTAAACATACTTTAATCATGCCTAAACTAATTTTAGGTATCATCATTAACTCCAATTAGTCATCATAACTTTTTGTAGACTGATTCCAGTTTTTAGCACTGGGATAATGTTGGACAACATCCCAACGACCTTTAGACTTATTCCATGTAACTGTTGTGGTCGTCCTAGTAATTCCCTCAACTTCAGTGTAATCCGGATAGACCTTTCCTACTTTTTGAGTCGCAATATCTCCAACTTTAACAGCTGTCGACTTAACACCCACATATCCATCATCTATAGCTCTTCCATGATCAACTACTTCACTATATCTAGTGGGTTCATCATGTTCAGGTGCTTTCGATAGATCAACAGAATTACGTCTACTTATTTCCGATAATGCGTCATCTCGTGTTCTCTCCCACTCTTGATACGAATTGAATCTAGTGGATGCAGGAGTTGGACTAAAAACATCATCTGAAGCTATACCAGTTTCCACTCTTCTTATTAGGTCGGCATCGGAAACCTCAGGTCCATGGCGTGCAATGCTATGGCCATCATCAAGAGCTTCGTACTTCATAGCATTATTTTTTGCTTGTTCTTCTATTCTATCTCCGAGTTTACTCGCACTCCCGACTTTTGACAGCTTGGTAACCGCACCAACCCCGGCACTTGTGATTAAATTCGCGCCAATTTCAGCTTCGTTTAGCTCGAAGATAGGGTCTATTTTGTATGGCACCGAATTACGGAACGTCTCCGTATCAGTGCCCAAAACAGAATCAGATAATAAAGAGTATCCATCAGCAGCCGTCTTCACGCCATCTGTTGCAAGGTTAAATGCTTCCGGCCCAAAGTTAGCGATACCTTTTGATATACCACTTAAACTTTCCTCAGGGTTATGTACCAGTGCATCTACACTTTGTATTACACCATGCCCTACACCGGCTAAAGCCCCCATTACTTTGCTACCCGCATATTTAGGGAAGCCCAATACGCCACCTTCTTCGACAGCACTATCAGCGGCAGCTTCCCAATAATCTTGGGCAGACTCTTGAGCACCTCTTAACGATTTAGCATTGGGTGATTGATTCACAAAACCTTTAGCTTCTGGCGCTATTTTTGGCTTTTCGACTACCTTTGCAGGCTCAAGCGGTATGGGATACTGATCCTCTAATAAAGCCTTAACCTCGGCAAAATAATCTTGCTCTTGGCGGATGTTCTCCTTCCTCGGCTGCCCCAAGAGATGGCGAACCTTAAATTCGAGCATAGAAGGCAGGAAGTTACGTACCGTTCCTTTTGAATCGACTGCGTAGTGCTGAGCGACATTCAAAATAACGGTGACTCTCCCCTCCTCAATGTCATTAGCACGCACATAGGGAAACTCTATTGAGTGGGTTTTGAACTGCTCATGTAGATGGGAAGAAGCAAAGTCTCGATGATCCGACACGCCATGTTGATGGCGCAGCGTTTGAATCGCTTTCTTAGGGTGCATGATGTAAGGCACATCACGCGCGACTAGCTGTGAAGTACGTTTGATTTTTAGCATCACTCTATCCTTGAGTTAATGCACAGATAGTATGTTTAAATAGATACCACTAACAAGAGTGGTGATTAAGTGACAGATCGACCTCGATTGGTCAGGTAAATGTACAAGCCATGTCTTCGTGCAGTTAAGGCAGCCGAAGCTGCCTTATCTCAATGCCAATTAACCGACATCAAGCCGCGTCGAGCATACCCTGCTTAACAATAAACTCGATGATCTCCGGTAGGCCTTTCCCCTCTTTTAGATTTGAGAACACATAGGGAGAGGTTGGGCGCATACGTTTGGTGTCTTGATCCATCACATTCAGATCCGCACCCACATACGGAGCCAAATCGATCTTATTGATCACCAATAAGTCCGAACGGGTAATACCTGGGCCGCCTTTACGAGGGATTTTCTCGCCTTCGGCCACATCGATCACGTAGATGGTTAAATCCGCAAGCTCTGGGCTAAAGGTGGCGCTTAGGTTATCGCCGCCGCTTTCGACAAACACAAGGTCCAAGGTTTTATGGCGTTTTGCCAGCTCTTCCACGGCGGCTAGGTTCATGGAGGCATCTTCACGGATGGCGGTGTGCGGACAACCGCCGGTTTCGACACCGATGATGCGGTCGGCATCCAGCGCTTCGGCGCGGGTCAGGATTTTGGCATCTTCTTGGGTGTAGATGTCGTTGGTGACGACGGCAATGTTGTAGGTATCGCGCATCGCTTTACAGAGGGCTTCTAGCAAAGCCGTTTTACCGGAACCGACTGGGCCACCAACACCAATGCGCAGGGGTGATTTGTACTCTTCGCTCATGATCTTTCCTTACGCTCTTATGAGCGGAATAAACGTGTGTATTGTGTTTCGTGTCGGCTACTGGCAATCGCCAATGCCGGTGTTGAGCTGCAGATGTCCATATCCTCTATGGTCATGGCACGCTCGATTAACTCTGGAATAGAACCCGAGAGCCTCAGTAACAGTTGCTGACCGGATGTCTGTCCAAGGGGCACCAATTTGACGCCAGCCATTACCGCGTTTTCGAGCCAGCTCCACGCATAGCCAGAGCACGCCGAGGTTGGGTCTATCTCAAACTGGTTCGCCGCCAACGCAAAACCGGCTACCTGCGTGGAAGGGATGGCTTCGCACCACAACTCAGGAATCTGGATATCCAGTTTAGGCAGTAATGCAGCCAAGGCCGCACCGCGCTGTTTTTCCTCTTTGCGCAGCTCTTTTGTCTCGCGCGAGGCTAATAAGCGCTCTACCCAATAAAGACCACTATCGTCCTGATTGGCCAAACTGTTCATCACACGCAGCAAAATCGGCAACTCTAGGGTGGCCAAACTGTGCTGCATCACACTGATCAACCACGCCTCAAGCGAAGCTTCATCGTTCACCCATTTAGCTTCGATCGCCCACTCCAGCCCTTGTGAGTAAGTGAAAGCACCAATGGGTAACGATGGGCTGATCAGTTGATATAAACGAAGATCAGCCAGCATGACTGTGCTCATGGATGTGCGCGTTGTGGTGTTCGTGATTATGCGAATGCCCGTGACCATGACTGCCGCCATATGCACCGGCCTCTGGCTCGAACGGGGCTTGCTCACAGATCACTTGCGCACCAAGGCCTTCGACCATCTCATCCAATACATGATCGTGTAGGTAACGCACATAATCGCCACCGACTTCTAACGGCACATGACGGTTGCCAAGGTGATACGCCACACGGGTCAGCAGGTGGGCATCGTCTGTACGTACCGTCGATACCGATTCATCAGCCGAGACAATCTTTACAACAAAACCATCATCGGTGCTCAGCAAGTCGCCACCGCGCAAGGTAATGCCACGCTGGATAAACAGCCCCGCCTCTTCGCCGTTATCCAACTCGACGCGTAGGCGGCTTTTGATCCGCTTGTGGATCGGTAAGGAAAGCGTTGCCTCATGCGCGGTTTCAGTCGTTAAAATGCGTGTTAACTGTTTCATAAAATCCTTATCACCCAATGCCTAAAACAGGAAGTAACGTTGTGCCATCGGAAGCTCCGTGGCGGGCTCACAGGTAAGCGTGACGCCATCGGCTTTTACTTCGTAGGTTTGTGGGTCTACGGTGATATCGGGCTGATAATCGTTATGGATCATGTCGGCTTTACGCACAGTACGGCAGCCTTTTACTTCACCGATTAAGCTCTTAAGGCTTAAAGATTCTGGGATCTTAGCCTCAATGGCCGCTTTGGATAAAAACAGCATCGAGGTTGCGTGACACGCACCGCCAATCGCACCAAACATGGGGCGGTAATGCACCGGCTGTGGTGTTGGGATGGACGCGTTTGGATCGCCCATCGGCGCTGCCGCAATCATGCCACCTTTTAAAATGGTGCTGGGTTTAATGCCAAAGAAGGCCGGCTTCCAAAGCACGATATCCGCCAACTTACCCACTTCAATGGACCCTACTTCGTGGGATACGCCGTGCGCTATGGCTGGGTTGATCGTGTATTTGGCGATGTAACGCTTAATACGAGTGTTGTCGTGTTGATCGTTATCGCAGGTGAGTGGGCCACGCTGCACTTTCATCTTGTGCGCGGTTTGCCATGTTCGGGTAATCACCTCACCCACACGCCCCATCGCTTGCGAATCCGAGGAGATCATCGAGAACGCGCCTAAGTCATGCAGGATATCCTCTGCGGCGATGGTTTCACGGCGAATACGGGATTCGGCAAACGCTACATCTTCGGCAATGCTTGGGTCTAAGTGGTGGCACACCATCAACATATCCAGATGCTCATCAACGGTGTTGACCGTGTAAGGTCGCGTTGGATTCGTGGAAGATGGCAGTACGTTGTTTAAACCTGCCGCTTTGATGATATCCGGAGCATGACCGCCGCCCGCCCCTTCGGTGTGATAGGTGTGAATCACTCGATCGCCAATGGCGGCCAAGGTGTCCTCAACAAAACCGGATTCGTTCAGGGTATCGGTGTGGATGGCAACCTGTACGTCCATCTCTTCAGCAACGGATAAACAGCAATCAATGGAGGCAGGCGTTGTACCCCAGTCCTCGTGCAGTTTTAAGCCCATCGCACCTGCGGCAATTTGCTCGCGAAGCGATTCGGGCTGGCTGGCGTTCCCTTTACCCAATAATCCGATGTTCATCGGTAGATGATCCACCGCTTGGAGCATACGATGAATGTTCCAAGGCCCCGGTGTACATGTGGTCGCGTTAGTCCCTGTTGCAGGGCCTGTGCCGCCACCAATCATCGTGGTGACACCCGACATCAAAGCATCTTCAACCTGCTGTGGGCAGATAAAGTGGATGTGCGCATCGATACCGCCTGCGGTCACAATCGAGCCTTCGCCCGCGAGAACTTCAGTGCCAGGACCCACTATGATGTTCACATTGGGCTGTACGCCTGGGTTACCGGCTTTACCAATGGCTGCAATGCGCCCATCTTTGATGCCGATATCGGCTTTAACGATACCCCAATGATCAACAATCAAAGCATTGGTAATGACCAAATCGACCGTCTCGGCACTGACACTTTGGCTCTGTCCTTGGCCATCACGAATGACTTTGCCACCACCAAATTTAACCTCATCGCCGTACGTGGTGTAATCGCGTTCCACTTCCAGAATCAGCTCGGTATCGGCAAGACGCAGTCGGTCTCCCGTGGTTGGGCCAAACATCTCTGCATACGCTTGTCGCGTAATCGTAACCATGACTATCTCCTTTACAGTGGGCCCATTATCTTGCCTTGGAATCCAAATACTTCTCGCTCACCAGCGTAGGCCACAAGCTCGACGGTTCGGCTTTGACCGGGTTCAAATCGCACAGCCGTACCCGCGGGGATGTTTAATCGGAAACCGCGGGTTTTATCCCTATCAAAACTCAACGCGTTATTGGCTTCAAAGAAATGGTAATGGGAGCCAATCTGGATAGGACGGTCGCCTGTATTGGCAACCGATACACTGACCGTTTCGCGGCCAACGTTCAGTTCGATCTCTCCGGCTTTGGGCAGTAACTCTCCTGGAATCATCACAGTACTCCTTTACACGATCGGGTCATGGACGGTGACAAGCTTGGTGCCATCCGGGAAGGTCGCTTCCACCTGGACTTCGTGGATCATCTCGGCCACGCCGTCCATCACATCATCAGCACCGAGCAAGGTGCGGCCGTAATCCATTAACTCAGCAACGGTACGACCATCGCGCGCGCCCTCTAAAATGGCCGCACTGATGTAGGCCATCGCCTCGGGGTAGTTGAGCTTAAGCCCTCGATCCTTTCGTCGTTCGGCCAGCAACGCAGCCGTAAAGAGCAGTAACTTGTCTTTCTCGCGCGGGGACAGTTCCATCGAAGTTGGGCCTCCTAAACCTGATCATTAAGTCGCTATTTGTCGATATAGCCTATGTAATTAGTAACCTAAACAGCAAAGAACATACCAGAGATACGTTTTGATCGGGCACAAAAAAGCCCCAGTTAATGGGGCTTTGTATACAATCTAATTTTTTGCCGACACTGCTGATGTTCTATTTTGGTGCTTATGTCCAAATTAGGGATTCATGCGCACCAAAAAAGAGCAATCAATCTTTCGCTTCCGGCGGTGGTGCGCGGTGCTTAGCCGTATCGAGTAAGCGGCGGTTTAAGGAACCTTTTAAAATCTTCACATTGTAGTGCAACGCGGTTTTGGCCATCATCATCGCCGAGACCGGTGCCGTGATGAATAAGAAGATGGTGATCAGCATCTCGTGGGTTCCAACGCCATCGGTTGTGACCGTCGTTAGAATCATAGAAGCCAGCAAGATACACCCCATACCCAGCGTGGTCGCTTTTGTAGGTGCGTGCAGTCGCATGTAAAAGTCAGGTAATCGCACCAAACCAATCGCTCCAAGCAACACAAACGTGCTACCGGCGATGATCAAGGCCGAAATTACAATTTCAATCCAATATGGCATCAGTCAGTCCTATTCGATGATATCGCCGCGAAGCAAGTATTTACACAGAGCCGCCGTACTGACAAAGCCCAACATAGCAATCAACAAAGCCGCCTCAAAATAGAGCGCTGTGCCCATTGCCAAACCAAACAATAAAATCAGGGCGATGCTGTTGATGTATAAGGTATCCAACGCCAAAATCCGGTCGGATTTATCCGGCCCTTTAAATAGGCGATACAGGGTTAACACCAAAGCGAACATCACCATACCGATGCCGATCATCAAACTGAGTTTTAGCATCCGAAAATCTCCATCAGCGGGGCTTCGTAGCGCTTTTTAATTTCACGAATGGCCGCGGTTTCATCCTTTAAATGCAATGCATGAACGTACAACCAAGCCTTATCTTCTGACACCTCGGCACTGAGTGTACCTGGTGTAAGAGAGATGGTGCTGGCTAAAACCGTAATCGGGAAATCACCCTTAATATCCAAGGGAACCGCCATAAACCGAGGTTGCAAAAAGCGCATTGGGCCGATGACTTGAATCGCCACCTGTATGTTGGCCACCACAATGTCTTTGAACACTTTAAGGATGAACAATATCGCTTTGAACGGTCGGCGAATGCGGGTTTGATCCTCAGTTAAACCGCTCACTAACCACGGGATGGTGATCGCAAACAAGGTAGCCAGCACCAAATGCCCAGGCGATACGGATTGGTTAAGCAGCAACCAAACAATGAACAGCACCACAGTAGTGGTTGGCATTGGAAATATCCAGCGCATTACAAGCCCTCCTGATTGGGTGCAACAGGTAACAGCAATTCAGGCTGAATCCCTAATTGACGCAGCTGCACCGCCGTCTGAGACATATATTCAGCTACAGGACCACCTAACGCCACCAATAGCGGGGATGCCAACAATAAGGCCCAGATGCCAACCATACGGGCGGAACCGACGGGCTCCGCCTCGTGACGATCATTACTGACGCGCCAAAATAACGTTGAGCCCGCTCGCGAGGCCGCAACCACGCTCATCAAACTGGCGATGAGGATGGATGGCCATACCCAGATCATCGCGGTTTGCGTTTCGGCACTTTGCAGCACCCAAATTTTACCCACAAACCCAGAAAACGGCGGAAGACCCGTAATCGACAGCGCCGCCACCATAAAGGCGATCCCCAATGGCAGAGGGTTTGGCATCCGACGAGAACGTACGAATCGATCGGTCGCTTTACCCCGTTGACCTGCGATGGCATCAGCGATCAGGAACAAAGCCCCCGAAACAAACGTCGAGTGCACTAAGTAATAGAGTGCAGCGGCCGAAGACTCAGGCGTATTAACCGCGATGGCACACAGGAGAGTCCCTACCGAGATGATCACAAGATAGGACACCAACTGGCGAAGCGATTGGCTCGCCAACGCACCCAAGGTACCCATTAACAGCGTAAGTACAGCCGCAGGCCAGATCCAAGGTTGAACCAAGTTAGCAAGTTCGCCAGCGCCATCACCAAACATCACCACATGGACGCGCAATATGCTGTAGATCCCCACCTTGGTCATGATGGCAAAAATAGCGGCAATCGGTGCCGACGCGCTGGCATAGGTACGTGCCAGCCAAAAGTGCAATGGGAACATCGCCGACTTAAGACCAAACACCACCAACAACATTAACGCGCCAATGCGGGTCAAGTGTTGCTCAGCTTCGGGTAGGTTACGCACTTTCAAGGCCATATCAGCCATGTTGAGCGTACCCAGAGTACCGTACAAAATCCCCAGTGCGATCAAAAAGAGCGATGAACCCACCAAGTTAAGCATCAAGTAATGCACACTGGCTTGGGTTTTCTGCTTACCGCCACCGTGAATCAACAAGGCGTACGAGGCGATCAACAGCACCTCGAAGAATACGAACAGGTTGAAGATATCGCCGGTTAGGAAGGCCCCAACAACCCCCATCACCTGGAACATAAAGAGTGGGTAAAAGAACATCCCTTTACGATCTTCACCGGCCGCCGCATAGATCATCGCACCAAAGGCCAGTAACGCCGTTAAGGTCACCATCATGGCGGACAAGCGATCGACGATCAGGACGATGCCAAACGGTGGCTGCCAATCGCCCAGTTGATACACCGTGAGTGTCCCGGTATCGGCGATTTTCAGCATCTGCACTGCACAGATGATCACCGCAATCAGGGTCACCACACCCAATAGGCGCTGGCGCTCAGTAGAGGATGCAAAGGGCGGCAGCAGCATCAAAATAGCCGCCAGCATCGGAATTAAAACCGGCAGAATCGGCAAATGTGACATCATCGTAAGCGATCCTTATCAGCCAATTGATCATCTCCGTTTTCGCGACCATCCACGTGGTCATTACCCAAATCAGCACGCGCACGCATCGCCAAGATGACGGCAAAAGCGGTCATCGCAAAACCGATAACAATCGCCGTTAGAACCAAGGCTTGCGGTAACGGGTCTGCGTAATTCTCGGATTGGCCCAACACCGCCGCACCGTTCAAGGTCAGGCGGCCGCTTGAGAACAAGAACAAGTTAACGGCGTACGACAACATGGTGAGTCCCATCACTACTGGGAAGGTCCGCGCCCGCAAGGTCAGAAAAATACCGCAGGTGGTTAACACCCCTACACAAAAGGAATACACCAGCTCCATTACAGTTTCTCCAACTCTTTCTGGCCAAGACGGTCTGTGGTGGTCAGCGAGCCCAAGTTCGCCAAAATCAGCATGGTTGCACCGACCACCGTCAGGTACACGCCCAAATCAAACAACATCGCACTGGCCAGCTCGAACTTACCGACCCACGGCAGTTTGAAGTAATCAAACCAGGTGGTCATAAACGGACGCTCGAAGTACCAGCTGCCAACGCCCGTTGCCAAAGCGATTAACAAACCGCAGCCAATCACCCAGATGTAGTTCACACGAAGGCGTTCTTTCATGAAACTCACACCGTTCGCTACGTATTGCTGAATGATCGCCACCGATGTCACCAAGCCTGCGATAAAGCCGCCACCGGGTTCGTTATGGCCGCGTAAGAAGATGTAGATCGATACCAGTATCGCCAACGGCAATAGAATCTGGGAGATAACCGACAAGACCATTGGGTGGGTATCGGTGCTCCAGTGACGGCCGTATTCGTCGCCCGATGGCATGAAGAGGCGCATACGGACGATCAGTTTGTAGATACCTAAGGCCGCAATGCCCAATACGGTGATCTCACCTAGGGTGTCAAAGCCACGGAAGTCGACCAGAATCACGTTAACCACGTTGGTACCGCCACCACCGGTTTTACTGTTGGCGGTAAAGAAGTCCGACATGGTTTCAAGCGGTCGGGTCATCAAGGCGTAGTTGACTGTGCCAACAATACCGCCGATCAAAGAAGCGATGGAGATATCCCGCACCAAACGACGAGGCGTGGACTCTTTCGGGGTTTGCTGGGGCAAGAAAAACAGCGCCAACATCAGCAAAATAACGGTCACTACCTCTACCGCTAATTGAGTCAGCGCAAGGTCTGGTGCCGAATAACGTGCAAAGGCGATCGAAACGATCAAGCCCACAACCGAGAGCATCAGTAGCGAGATCAGACGTTTACGGTGCCATATCACGGTTGCCGCCGCTCCCATCATCATAATGACAGCCGCCGTAACGGACGCTGCATCCAAAGGCGTTTCAGGGCGCAAGCCCGATGCACTTGTCAGCAAGGTTAAAGGCCCTACACTGACGGCAAAGGTCGCCAGCAGCACAAACACCATGTAGCGCTGTAAAGATCCGTTTTCTAGGCGTTTATGCACATAGGCACAGCCTTTCACGATACGTTGCATCCAAGCCTCGAACACTTTTTTAGAGTCCGGCTCCGGGAACTGCATGTGGAAATGGAACAGGGTTTTACGGTTGTAGTAGATGAAAAAGCCACCCAACATGGCCACAAAACTCATCAGCAGCGGCAAGTTAAATCCGTGCCAAATGGCCAAACTGTAATACGGCACAGGCCCCTGCAGTGAGGACGATGATGCGGCACTCAGTAATTCGTTAATGGTGTAACCCGGAATAATACCCACCATCAAACAGCACGCCACCAAGACCTCGACCGGAAGCTTCATGTAGCGTGGCGGCTCGTGAGGCGTTTTAGGTAAGTTGACCGGTTCCCCGTTGAAGAACACATCATGCACAAAGCGCAATGAGTATGCGACTGAGAATAAGGCTCCAAGGGTTGCCAGAATCGGAATAATCCAAGAAAGAGAGCCTAACGTTCCTTGATCGAGAGTTTCAGCGAAAAACATCTCTTTGGATAAGAAACCGTTCAACAGCGGCACCCCCGCCATCGCCAAGGCTGCAATGATCGCCAAGGTGGCCGTGTAGGGCATGTATTTCCACAAACCATTTAGCTGGCGCATATCACGCGAGCCGGATTCGTGATCGATGATACCGGCCGCCATAAAGAGAGACGCTTTAAACGTGGCGTGGTTAATGATGTGGAAAATAGCCGCAACGGTTGCAAGACGTGTATCCAAACCAAACAACAGAGTGATTAAGCCTAAATGACTGATCGTCGAATACGCTAGCAGCCCCTTTAAATCATGCTTAAAGAGCGCTATGTAAGCACCCACTAACAAGGTACATAGACCGGTCAGCGTTACGATCAAGAACCACATCTCGGTACCGGAAAGCACCGGATAAAATCGCGCCAACAGGAAGATACCGGCTTTAACCATGGTCGCCGAGTGCAGATACGCACTGACGGGCGTTGGCGCCGACATCGCTTGTGGCAACCAGAAGTGAAACGGGAACTGAGCAGACTTGGTAAAGGCACCCAACAGCACCAGCACCAGAAGGTATGGGTATAGGCCAGATTCGCGCAGTGTATCTCCACTTGAGAGCACCGTTTGCAGATCAAAACTGCCCACCACAGCACCGATCATCAACACACCGGCTAACAGACATAAGCCACCTGCACCGGTCACGGTTAAGGCCATACGTGCGCCTTTACGCGCATCGCTCTTATCATTCCAGAAACTGATCAACAGGAAGGAGCTGATACTGGTCAGCTCCCAAAAGAGCCACATCTGCAACAAGTTACCGGAGGAGACAATGCCGACCATCGCGGTCATGAACATCATCAAGAAGCAGTAAAAACGCCCCATGGAGTCATTGGGCGAGAGGTAATAACGGGCGTAAAGAATGACCAGTGCGCCAATCCCGAAGATCAGCAGCAGAAACAGAAACGCCAGAGCATCGATCCGAAAGGAGAGATCCAGCCCTACCTCGGGTATCCACTCGTAGTGGGATGAGAGAACCGCACCGTCGATGATCTCGCCAGCATGGCCGAGCAACAGCCCCAAAGCCGCCAGCGGCGCAATCGCGGTTAACGCGGCACACACGCTTCGGTTAAATTGCCCTGCCCATAGCGGTACAAGACTGCCGAACAGCGGCAACAATAAGATGACTAACAGCTCCATTCGTTCATTTCCACTCGTTTGTTACCACATCAATCTGTGTTGGACTCTGATGACTGACTTTACGTTAATTAACAGAGGTCTACATGCTAAAAAAGTGCCGCCCATCTTTCAAGCAATCCTTATTTTAGGAATATTTTTTGCAAAAAGATTTCAGATGCGGGAATTCCCACTATTTTGTACAAAAAACACTCAAACTCATTTTTACATTGCCGATAACTAATATAGACCGTAATAAAGAAGAATAAGGAATTGATCTCAATGCTTTATTACCATGTTCAAAAACCACCGATCATCATGGACTTTGAGGCATCGGGCTTTAGCGATCAGAGCTACCCGATCGAAGTAGGGTATTTTGAGAACAGTGCGCATCTGTATTGCTCGCTGATCAAACCCCTCGATCATTGGGCGCACTGGTCACAAGAAGCAGAACACGTTCACGGCCTACGAAGGGAACTGCTCGTAAAGCGGGGGCGACCGGTCAGAATCGTTGCACAGGAGCTGAATGCTCGACTGTCAGGCCGCACCGTTTTCAGTGATGGCTGGGCCGTCGATTCCAGTTGGTGCCGAAAGCTGTTTAACGAAGCGCGAATCAGCCCAACGTTTCACCTATCCCCCATTGAGATGATCATGACTGAAGGCATGATCGACATCTGGGATGCCACCAAAGCAAATGTCATTGAAGAACTCAAACTCCAACGCCACCGCGCTTCATCCGACGCGCGCATCATTCAAGCCACGTGGATTCGCGCGTACGCGAAGTGTCATGGGGTGTCGGAGAGTGCTTGAGCTAGGGTCGAAATAAGCGCTCAAAAGGTATAAAGTAGGCCGAAATTAATGCAGTAAGGATACTGCAAAGTGATTCAAGGAAGATAGCCAGCTATGTCTGCGAAAAAACCAAGCCATCAAGAAGCATTGAACAACGTAATGCAGAGCCCTAGCATTAAACAATGCCAGTCTATTTCGATACCCAAGGCAACCCCAGCAGGAAAGCCAGAGGTAACTGAACCGGGCTTCACAAGTATGGGTAAAGGATGTTCAGTATACACTCCGCCACCTGAAAATGATTGTTTAGCGATCTTGCCTTTAAGATACACGTTAAGCTTAGATGGTTTGAACAGTATGCAAGAGGCCGCTCAAGCTTTTGAACCGCCGAGCCAACTCTTTTGCCATAACGACTATGAAGTTCTAAGACTTAGACAAGGATACGTTTATATCCTTACCAGCAACAACGACTGGTTAGTATTCTATTTCTTTACAGATGTTGATGATGACAATGGGCCATCCTTAAAATCAGAAAGGCAAACCGCTGTACTGCCTTACAGCTTCACGGAATACATCGTTGACCAAAACTGGAAGAAAACTGATCAAGCCAGTGAGTTTATCTACCTTAAGAAAGATCAATCTAAGTTCTCAATCGCTTATTGTGAAGAACGCTGGCCAGAGCAACTGTTTAAAGATATTGAAGAGGACAGTCAACTAAGAAGTCAGATAATGACCGATGTCGACTTGAATGCTCCTAAAGGACACACTGCATCAATAGGTTTTTTAACAAGTGTAAGCAGAGTATTTAGCGAAAAAGAAGAAAACTTCTATGCTGAAAACTTAGTAAGACATACACTTTGCACCAAGGCTGATAAAAGTTTTATACAGAAAACAAAAAAATTAAATGAACACTATATTGTTGGCTTATTTGACCCTATAGGTGAAAGTTTAGACCTAAACTCTTATATAGAATACTACAACTCAATTTACGTAAAATTTTATGACGATCACCAGCACGCCATCATTACTGGAAAAATGATCGAAGATTTACAAAAAGGGGATTCTAAGTACAAATATACACCAACCACCCACCCTAACGGTCGTGACGAAACGCCTTGGATCGACAAAACAAAACGAGAAAACATTCCAACCATATTGACTCCACCACTACGATATGAATATGACACCTACTATCCTAAATTAAAGGCAGAATTAGAGTCATTAGATAATGACAAACAAGTACTTCATAAAAAGCTTAGCGCTAAACCAAGAAAGACAATCGATAGGGACTAACTATTTCCTATACACTCACTTAAAGAAAAAGACATCAGACTCGCAAGGCGAAGCGCTTAAAAACTATACTCTATTTTATATAGACATTTTCTTCAGATCTTTACAACATCTTCCAGAAAATGCCCCTGGCTCTCATTACATTCAACGTCTATTCGAAGAAGTTGAAAAAGATGATGAAGCTGATTCCAGCATTCTTAGCTTAACCAACATAAAAACAGCGTTATCTTTCTTAAGCAGTGGTCTTAAAGGTTTTATTAGAGCAAGCCTAAGCGCTGGCACTATATCCACTAGGTTTCCAGTTTCAATCGAATGCATGAGTCAAATCATTGGTAAACAAGGGGCTTACCAATACATAAAGTCAATTAAAAACCATCCACCAGGCATAGCGGACAGGAGCAACCTTCACCTATCAAATGTAATAGAAATTTTCACTGAGAAAAGCTCATCTGATTTTGAATCAGAGAGTATTCCTCGGCGTAGATTTGAACATATGATAAAGAAAGGTGATTTCCCCTTAGATAAAGCAAGAACAATTGCTTACGAAAGGCCAGGATCTATATCGGTCGAACTCAATAAAGTTAAAAAGTATCCTGAATCAGAAAACAGAGGTAAATTTCGAGCTTATCAATTAAAAGCAGACTTCACAATCAATGATACTAGCCTTAGAAATCACCGCACAAAAATAAAATGGGACGGTGCAGCTACCTATCTAGGGACAACACTTGCCTTTCTATCTCTATACGACACGCTCAGCAACTTTGATAGCCCGAATCGATACTACTCTAAGTACGGTGAATATATAAACGACCCTCGTAGCAAACTAGCTAAAGCTTTTTCTGACGCGTTTAGTTCTGTTTTTTCAATAAATGATTATTTATATACAAGTTCAATATCAAAGAACGAGCTTATAGCTGACGCCGCCACCAAGATATTTAACAAAAGAAGCCTAATTGAAAAATATATTAAAAGACTCCCAAAGACCATGGATGAGGAGTGGCTCGAACTGCTTACTCCTGAAAAAGGGAAACTGGTAAACATTTCAAAAGCTAGAAAATACACCAGACTGGCAATAAAATGGCTAGGCATTATCGGTGTTATTCTATCTCTATTCTCTGCGTTTGAATCTTACTACAAATCCGATTGGACTGGACTTATCGGGAATTCGTTAACCTTTATTGGCAGTGGTTTTTTACTATGGAGTGCAATTTCATCGACAGGCTTTATGGTTGCTTTAGCATTGGTTGTCATCGGCTCTATCATTAACCTTTTCGCTGATGACGATAAAGACACATGGATAAGAAATTCTTTTTGGGGTACATCATCAGATTATCTATGCCTAGAAAACAGAGACGAGTTCAAAATCGAAGATCTAATTGATATCTTAAAGAAAATAAATACTCGAAAAAATATAGAGGATATCATACCCAAAGAAGATTTAGCAAAAATACCAAAATCCCAACAAGCATCATTATTAGACAACCTAAAGAAATCTTTAGAAACAGAAAAACTTGAATTTATTGATATCACCTCAAATTTTTCTGTTACAAAAAAAATGCAGTGCCCAGAAAAAATAGAAATAAATTGCGAAAAAATCACTACAGAAGAAGTTCTTAACTCTCTCAAAATATCAGCGTACTCATACAAAAAAGTTAAAGTAAATTTTACGGAATTAGAAATACCATTGGAATGTAAACTTAAAATCATACCGCAACTCACAGACAATGGAATTGTCACTTTACACACGAACACGGACGAACTGGAAATGGATGTAAATTCGTACCACAAGGTAATCGTAGAACTACCAAGAATCCCAAATGGTTCGTACAAAGAGACCGTAACATTCAAATGAAAACCCTAAACAGAAACCTAATCATAGATATTAATAAAAGCCAATTAATCTTAAAAAATGGCCTAAACCAACATCATAAATTAAATATACTTATTCTATTCATAGCAGTGATCTTAACCACTGCAGCAGCTCATGAATTTTCTTTACAGAACTACACAAAAGGCTTCGCCAGTAGTCTTCAAAGAATCAGAGGAGCTTCTGATAGTGAAATAAGGTTTGTAATATTAGCTACCGATGACAAACAAGCAACCGCCGAAGACATAGAATTTTACAGAGAGAACCGGCTACTAAAAAAACCTATATCAACCACAATTCTTAATTTTTTTTCTTTTTTATTTTTGTTTTTGCTTGCACCATCGTTACCTATAGTGTTTCTTTTAATTCCAAGAAGCCAGCCTATAGTTTATGATCGAGAAAGAAATGTAGTTTTCACAGTTTATAGAAAAGATCTTTATATCGGTATAATCAACCCATCAGAGACAGATTACCTACTAAAGGGTGATGGCTTAAAATTTAAGACCAGCAACAGCATTCACTATAACTTTACTCTGTATTTGGCCTCCGAGAAAAATCGAGAATATTTCCACCCATTTCGCTGCGGAAGTATACCTATTCAAGATTTAGATTCCACCTATGGTTCTAAAGTCTTGAGGTTACTCTATAGATTCTGGGAAGGAAAACTGACTAAAGAGAAATTAAACACAATCAAACTCAACAATGATGGGCTTGATTTTATTAGAACGTTTTTTGAATTATCGCTAAGACGAACAAAAGATATTACACGCACAAAAGAAACATTGGATCGGGTTGATGAATTTATAAAATCAAATAAACAAGAATCCTCCAGAAAAATCTAGACCCATAAGGATATCAACAAACTATGCTACACATGATATCCAGACAACCAAAAACCACGAAAGCTTAGAGAATGCACAATAGAAACAACCTAATCATAGATATTAATAAAAACCAATTAATCTTAAAAAACGGCCTAAACCAACATCACAAATTGAATATACTTATTTTATTTGTCTCAATGGTGATAGCTACAGCGGCGGCTCACGGACTGTCATTAAAAAACTACACCAGAGAATTTAAAGATAGCTTTCAACAGATTAAGGGAGCATCTGATGGAGAAATAAGCAGTATAATATTAGCGACTGATAATAAACAAGCAACAGCAGAAGACATAGAATTTTACAGAGAGAACCGACAATTAAAAAGGCCTATTTCAACAACAATTCTTAATATTTTTGCTTTTTTATTTTTGTTTCTACTAGCACCATCGCTACCTATAGTGTTTCTTTTAATCCCAAGAAGCCAGCCTATAGTTTATGATCGAGAAAGAAATGCAGTTTTCACAGTTTATCGAAAAGATCTTTATATCGGTATAATCAACCCTTCAGAAATAGATTACCTATTAAAAGGTGATGGTTTAAAATTCAAGAGCAGCAACAGTGCTCACTATAACTTTACGTTATATTTGGCCTCCGAGAGAAATCGAGAATACTTTCACCCTTTTCGCTGCGGAAGCATACCTATTCAAGATTTAGACTCTACCTATGGCCCTAAAGTATTGAGATTAATTTATAGCTTCTGGAGAGGAAAACTGACTAAAGAGAAATTAAATACAATCAAACTCAACAATGATGGGCTTGATTTTATTAGAAAGTTTTTTGAATTATCGCTAAGACAGACAAAAGATATCACACGCACAAAGGAAACATTGGATCGGGTTGATGAATTTATAAAATTGAATAAACAAGAATCCTCTAGGGAAGCTGCGAATAAGCCATTTCCGTAAGCATTCAGCCAAAATATCTTATTGAAAGTAAAGGATTTAATTATTCGTGGTTGTCGAGTGGAGGATTTATTCGCAGCTTCCTTAACTAGTCACCCCTGAAAAACACCCTTTACGCACGGACCAAACTCAGGCTCTGTGCGTTCATTTCTCTTCTTTCCAATAACCCGATCAAATACACTGCCAAAACCCGGTACTTTTTCGGGCCAAAATAAAGCCACCGCAGCAGCTTTCGCAGATTTTGGCCACAGGCGCTTTAATCCCTGCCAAACACCCCGCCGCTCTATCGCTTTGTAGATCGCAACCGAGCAGGAGTCACCGCAAAAGCGGATTCGATGCGCACAAAAAGCCCGCATTGAGTAAGCGGGCTTTATGTTTACGCTACATATAGATAGATGTTTGGCGGTTTTACGAATGCTCAGCCAAAAACTCTTCGCTTAGGTACAGCTCTTTGTTGCTGTTGACCTGAACGCCACGACCAATGATGTTTTGGGCAATCTCTTTTGCTTCTTCAAGCGAGTGCATCGTGTAAGTGCCGCACTGATACTCGTTCAGCTCCGGAATATCTTCTTTGGCCGCTACCGCCAACACGTCTTGCATTGCCGCTTTCCAGCTTTCTGCCACACGCGTCTCATCTGGCGTACCGATCAAGCTCATGTAAAACCCAGTACGACAACCCATTGGGGAGATATCGATGATCTCGACACCGTTACCGTTTAGGTGGTCACGCATAAAGCCTGCAAACAAGTGCTCCAACGTGTGGATGCCCTTTTCAGACAGGATCTCTTCGTTCGGTACGCAAAAGCGCAGATCAAAAACGGTGATCGTATCGCCTTTTGGAGTTTCCATGGTTTTAGCTACACGTACCGCAGGGGCATGCATGCGTGTGTGGTCTACCCGAAAGCTATCTAGCAATGGCATGAGTGTGTTCTCCAATTAGCTTGCTACTTTGATTTTGCTGTAATGGGCTAATTTTGGGCGTTTTGACGGGAAATTGGAAGGCATGAATAGCCGCAAAAACACGCAAAGTTGATTGCAAACGCTACAGCATTTGTTTAAGTTTTAGCAGCAATCTGGATTTTATATGTAATCAAGGAAGAGATCACATGAGTTTTCAATGCAGCACCAACGAGGCCGAGTACCCCAAATGGGGCATTATTGATGTTTTTAAGTGGAAAGTTTTACCTGCGCGGTTTGGTGGGAAAATAGCTTATATTCAAAACTTCAAAGACGCTTGGGTCATACACAACAAATCTAAAATACAATCCTATGCAAAAGAGTTTGACTTACCCGCCCCACTTTTAGCTGGCGTTTGTTGGATTGAGGTTGCCGGTGATCCTACCTTCATAGATAGAGTAGCATTTGAAGTAAGAGCGTTTGACTGGAGCGGCTCAGACTATATTGATAGGCACTTTACTCTGACACGCAGACCGGAAAAGACGTCTTTCGGCTCTGTAAGTATGCAAGTAAGAACTGCTGCGGAAACTCTTGGAGTAGACCCTCGTGAACTAAGTACTTCTGAGATGAGAGAACTTTCGAATTGCTTAGAAAAAGATACGTTTAACATTGCCACTGTTGCCCAACATCTAGACCAACTATCGCAAGTGGATGGTTTAACAAGACCCTTCTCAGACGATGACATCAAGATCATTGGAGCCAGATACAATCGAGGGTCTGGACTGTCTTTAGATAAAATCAAACAAAACACAAGCTACGGCAACTTTATTGTCAAATATTGGCCTAGATTTGTTCGCTTATTAGGAAAATAAAATGGGTAACTTTCTGACCAAAGGGATCTCATACATTATCCTTCTGGCTATTATTCTAACGACATATCTACTCAACAGCGAACCTTACAGTTGGTCTAATGATATGGGAGCGGAGATAATTTCCGATCAAACATCTAATTCAAAAATACTTTCTTACATTTTGATTTTTCCATACATTTTAATTTCTTTATTATTGTATAGAAAATCAAAAAAAACTATAGAAAAAATCACATTAATTTTATTTTCAGCCGTTCTATTTATAGCTTATCTCACATAGAAAACCTAAAAAAACACATCATAATCTAAGAGTCTATAAAGCAAATAAGAGGACTACTATTTCGCCACTCTAATTTATGCGACTTCAAACCCGGAGTTAACTTTTTCACTCTAGCTATATCTTCATCACTTATACTCTCTCCAAAAAAAACTCCAACCAATGATGAACCGTATTGAAGGTATTTATCTCCATTATCCTTTGAATAGACCACCAACCTCCACTCGCTCTCGTTAGACCAATCAGTCATTTTTCAAAGAAAAGCTGATTATGATAATCATAAAAGTGTTGTCTAGAAAAATCTTCCATCCCTAACATACTTAAGGAATCGACATCTACCGAAAAACAATCATTCTTTTTATTCACAGCACCAAAGGTGGGAAGAGCCAGATTGTCAGAATAATCTACGCAACCATAAACAACAGTTCCCAGATTAGAGAACTGTCTTTTTGCTTCCTCTATAATTTTGTTTTTTTCAAAAACCAAACATACTCCTTTGTGAAGATTAGCATACTGTGCCCACATTCTTGGTTTACAAAACCCTCTCAGAAACAAATCTTTAATATAATTCCCTTCAAGACCGTTTTTATCCGAGGAAAAACACAATAATTTTGCACAATCCTTTAGCCTAGAAGATAGCTGAAGTGATATATTTTTCTCATCGAAAGCATCAAGATCACTACCCTTATATGTACAAGGAACAAAATCCCAATCTTTAAATTCCCTAGGATCGTTTGTATTCTTAAACGAAGATAATCTTAAATTTTTATTCTCTAATATAAACTGAATAGCTGTATCAGCCGAAGTGTAGTGGTACACATACTTATCTTGATCGCGTACATAAAGCATCAAATCACCTAAAAATTAGAGAAACCCAACTTATCATCAATAATTTTCTCTTGACGTTCACAACAGTGAGTCAGAACAACTTCGTTATTATCAATTTTAGCTACGCTAAACTTTTTACACTCAGGACAAGGATTTTCGTCAAGCACCTTTTTTATTTCTTCAAGATAGATTTCTAAAGCATCAAACATTTCAATACCTTTCATAATTTTTCTATTTCAAAATTAAATAATATTCAAAAAGAAAGCATACATCACCCTAACTTACAATTACCTTTTAACTAAAATAGCTTAAGTCGCCCAAATTCTCGGCGGGCAGGGCTCAATATTCCACCATTGGCTGCGCAGTGCTTTCCAGACGGGGATCAGCACTTGTTGGATCTGCTCGGTGTTATTGCCCAGCATACGAATCACCAGTAGATCACCCATCCAAGTCGCACCAACGGGTATGGCTGGGTCAAACGCTTCTAATACGGCACGCGCAGTGTCTAAATGCGCTTCTGGGATGGGGCCTGCGATAAAGGTGGCGGCCATGGCATGGCCTTTAAGACCAGCAGCGGCTTTTACCATGCTGTCGCCATCGGTGATCAGATGATCGAGCAGGGCCAACCGGCCATCGATGAGCACTTCCAATCCGGTATGCAGATGACCATGGTCGAACCCCTCTTCAATGGCGGGACGGCCTAGGCACTGAATCTCCCAGCCCATAAAGCGACTATCCGCGCCCAGTTCGATGCGGGTGTGGATTTTTCCATGAGCCCCTGGAAAGGCGATATTCTCTTGCGGGAACCACTCCAAAGTCGCGCCATTAGCCACTTTGAGAGTTTGTTGTTGATACGCCCATTTGCCTTCGGAGCGATAGAACTTGGTCGCACCGGGTGTCGTGATCATAGCGTGCGCGCCATCGGCAACGTTCACTTGGATTTTAAGTTGATCACCGCCAACTACACCACCTGGCGGATGCAGTAAATAGGTGTGGCAAACCGGCCCCTCTGGGTACAGAGGGCGTTGTACGGCCAGCGGCCCGCGCTGTATACGATCGATTAATTTTGTTTTGCCTTGGCGAGATTGGTAACCAAGGTTCAGCTCCGCTTTCCAGCCGGTTTCCGGTGCCACACGTGCATTCATACCGTTAGATACTCTTTTACTAGGGTGTCGTTTAGCTCATCCATGTTGCCTTTCGCGACAGGGCGACCGCGATCCAGTATACAGAAGCGATCCCCCACTTTGCGTGCAAAGGGCAGCTTTTGCTCAACCAGCAATACGGTTAAACCTAAGTCTTGATTGAGTTTACGAATGATATCACCAATTTCGGAGACAACATTGGGCTGAATCCCTTCGGTCGGCTCATCAAGGATCAGCAATTTAGGCTCCACCACCAGCGCACGCCCTATGGCCAACTGCTGTTGCTGACCGCCGGACAAATCCCCACCGCGACGATGTAGCATCTCCTTTAGCACAGGAAAAAGCTCAAATATGTATTCGGGGATCTGTCGATCGCCCCGCTTACGGATCGGCAAACCGATCTCTAAGTTTTCCTGCACGCTTAATAGAGGAAAAATTTGCCGACCTTGCGGCACGTACCCGACGCCCATGCGAGGCCGATCTTCAACGGAAGCACTGCCCAAGTTTTGCCCATCCAGTGTCATGGAGCCGCTCTTGATCGGGTTATGCCCCATAATGCATTGCAACAAGGTGGTTTTGCCCACCCCATTACGGCCCATTAAGACCGTGCATTTGCCCGCCTCGATGGTGAGATCCACATCCCATAAGGTGTGGCTTTGGCCGTAAAACTGATTCAAACCTTCAATTGTTAACATAGCTACCTCAGCCCTACTCGCCCAAATACACTTCGATCACTTTAGGATCGTTCTGCACCTTATCCATACTGCCCTCGGACAGAACACTGCCTTGGTGTAGCACTGTAACGGTACGGTCTTTACCAGCCAGACTTCGAACAAAGTCCATATCATGCTCGACCACCACAACCGAGTGTTGCCCCGCCAGCGAGATTAACAGCTCCGCGGTGCGGTCCATCTCTTGGTGGGTCATGCCTGCGACTGGCTCATCCACCAGCAATAATCGCGGTTGCTGCATCAACAGCATCCCGATCTCCAGCCACTGCTTTTGACCATGCGAGAGCTGTCCAGCCATGGTTTTGGCGTGCTCTTTTAAACCGATCAGCTCAATGGTGCTCATCAGCCGATCGCTTTGCTCCTGATTAAGCGAAGCATAGATCAACGTCATCACCTTGCGATCATTCGCCATCGCCAACTCTAAGTTTTGCCAAACGGTTAAGGCTTCAAACACCGTGGGCTTTTGGAATTTACGCCCGATACCGGCTTGAGCGATGGCGGGTTCATCCATCTCCAGCAAATTGATGGTCTGCCCAAACCAGGCCGAGCCTGAATCAGGTTTGGTTTTACCGGTGATGATGTCCATCATTGTGGTTTTGCCTGCGCCATTTGGCCCGATGATGCAGCGCAGCTCGCCATCGTTGATGTACAAGTTAAGGTCGTTAATCGCTTTAAAACCATCGAAGCTGACCGAGATGCCTTCCAGATACAGGAGGATATTTTTATCCACATTCAGGCGTTCGGTGTGCTTTGGCATCGCAAACGAATAAACCTGATCCCGATCCGTAAATGACGCGAGGGATGATCGAATACTCATGCGGTTGCCTCCTTACGACTGAGTAAGCCAACAATGCCTTTGGGCATAAACAGAGTGACAAGGACAAAGATTCCGCCAAGCGCGAACAGCCACACATCCGGCAGTTCGGCGGTAAAGTAGGTTTTGGCGTAGTTGATGAACAACGCCCCCACAATGGCACCAAACAAGGTGGCTCGACCACCCACTGCGACCCACACCACCACTTCAATCGAGTTAAGCGGCGAGAACTCATTGGGGTTGATGATCCCCACTTGCGGGACATACAAAGCGCCTGCAATACCGGCCAAAATGGCGGAGATGGTAAAGATCCAGAGTTTCACATTCTCGACCCGATACCCCATAAAGCGGGCACGGGATTCGGCATCACGTACCGCCACGCACACACGACCAAGACGCGCATTCATCAAGTAACGGCAGATCAGATAACCGATAATCAACGCTAAGGCCGAAGCCACAAACAACCCGACCCGAGTCGTATCCTCTTGAAGCGAGAAACCGAGCAGGTCTTTAAAGTCTGTGAGGCCATTGTTACCGCCAAAGCCCATCTCGTTGCGGTAGAACGCCAACATCAAGGCATAGGTTAGGGCTTGAGTGATGATCGAGAGATACACCCCCGACACGCGAGAGCGAAACGCCAACCAGCCAAACACAAAGGCTAACAACCCAGGCACTAAAGCGATCATGATTGCGGCAAACCAGAACTGATCAAACCCCATCCAGAACCACGGCAGCTCCTGCCAGTTAAGGAACACCATAAAGTCCGGAAGCTCAGGGTTACCGTAGACACCGCGATCCCCAATTTGGCGCATCAGGTACATACCCATCGCATAGCCACCGAGCGCAAAAAACGCGGCGTGGCCTAGGGTTAAGATGCCCAGATACCCCCACACCAGATCCACCGCGACGGCTAATAAAGCCAAAGTCAGGTATTTACCCAACAGCGTTACGGTGTAGGTTGGAACATGAAACGCACTGCCCTCTGGCACGGCTAAATTTAAAATCGGTACGATGATCGCCATCGCAAGCACCAGCGAAAGGACAATCTGACCACCACGGTCGTTCTGCAAAACAGTCAGTAGTCTCATGGTTTAGCCCTCCGCCGCACGGCCACGCTGCGGGAACAACCCACGCGGACGCTTCTGAATAAAGAGGATAATGAACACCAGCACCAGAATCTTCGCGAGTACCGCACCAGCCCAAGGCTCCAGTACCTTGTTCGCCACACCAAGACTGAGCCCGGCCACTAAGGTGCCCCACAAGTTACCCACACCGCCAAAGACCACCACCATGAAGGAGTCGATGATGTACGCTTGACCAAGGTTAGGCCCCACATTCGTCAGCTGCGATAACGCCACACCGGCAACACCCGCTACACCAGAGCCTAAACCGAAGGTTAAGGCATCCACCCGGTTAGAGCGTACGCCCATCGCTTGTGCCATCGCACGGTTTTGCGAAACGGCTCGTACTTGCAAACCCAGCGGGGTTTTCTTTAACACCAGCAAGAGCGCAAAAAACACCATTAAGCAGAAGATGATGATGTACAAACGGCTTTCGGTCAGTGCAAACACGGGGTTAATCTGGATAAGGCCACTCATCCACTCCGGTGTTTCCACACTTTTATTAAGCGGCGTAAAGATGGTGCGCACCGCTTGCTGAAGGATCAAACTGATACCAAACGTTGCCAACAAGGTTTCCAAAGGGCGGCCGTACAAAAAACGGATCACGCCACGCTCAATCGCAATCCCCACCAAGCCCGATACGATAAAGGCCGCCGGAATCGCCACAATGATCGATAGCCCAATGTGATTAGGCATCAGTTGTTGGATCACATAGGTGGTGTAAGCACCAATCATGATCAACTCGCCATGCGCCATATTGATCACGCCCATCACACCAAAGGTGATGGCAAGGCCGATCCCAGCCAACACCAATACCGACCCCAAACTTAGGCCAAAGTAAAAGGTCTCTAGGTAGGAGAAAATCTGAATCTTATCGTCGATCTGCGCCACCAAGGCTTTGGCTTTTGTGCTGATGGCCGGGGTTGGGTGAGAGGTCAGTTCATTCAGCGCGTTTTTGACCGATGGCTCTAACGAACCACCCACCGTGTCCATCGCCTGCAACACCACCGATTCATCGTCGCTTTTCAGGTCATTAATTGCCAGCGCCACACTGATCACCGCTTTGACGGTACGGTTGTCCTCTTGAACAAAGCGCTCTTTTAACAGTGCAACGGTATCAGGGGAGAGGTCATTCAACAGGTCCCGCACGGCGGATTCTCGCTCGCTGGCGTCTTTGGCATTCAGCGACAACCCCGCCAACACTTTGGAGATCTCTCGACGCAGGTTGTTGTTTATTGTGACTTTTTTGAAGTCCCTTTTGCGCTCGATGGTGACCGTATTGCCCGACAAGTCCGTCGCAACCGCGCCTGTGTCGTGATTAGGGATGATATAGAGGGTGTCGTCTTTACGATGATAGTAAAGCTGGCTGTCCATCAGGAGTGTTAGGATTTCCCGAGTGCGATCATGCTGTTGATCGGCCAATAGGTGAATCGCTTTGGATTTATCATCAAAGGACTTACTTACTAAAAGTGCAGACGCATCACCCAAGGCATCGGCATGGGCATTAACTACCATTCCCATTGCACAGATGAGCATCATCAACACACGAGTAAGCAAGGTACGGAAAGTTGTCAGGCTAGGTACCATACGAGTCTCGCAAATGTTAGGCCATGAAAAGAGGAGGCTTTCACCCCCTCCAAAGAGATTGCCCGATCAGGGCGATCAGCTTAGTAGTTCTGGCCAGAACACTTCGCTGTTTTGACGTTGTAGTTACCGCATGAAAGCGGTGAACGCCAATCGGAGATCAAGTCTTTAGAGCCTTCTAGGTAATCCGACCACGCATCACCGGCCACAGTGCCAGAGGTGTTCCACACCACACTGAACTGACCGTCGTCTTGGATTTCACCAATCAACACAGGTTTGGTGATGTGATGGTTTGGCATCATGGTGGAGTAACCACCGGTTAGGTTAGGTACGCTCACGCCAATGATCGCATCCTGTACGGCATCCGAATCGGTTGTACCGGCTTTCTTCACCGCCTCTACCCACATGTTGAAGCCGATGTAGTGCGCTTCCATTGGGTCGTTGGTAACACGGTCTTCGTTTTTGATGTAGCTGTGCCATGCATCGATGAACTCATCGTTGGATTCAGCATCCACGCTCATGAAGTAGTTCCAAGCAGCCAAGTGACCGACCAGCGGTGCCGTGTCGATACCGGAAAGCTCCTCTTCCCCCACCGAGAAGGCCACAACAGGGATGTCTTCAGCCGATACGCCTTGTGCGCCCAGCTCCTTGTAGAAAGGCACGTTCGCATCACCGTTGATGGTGGACACCACAGCCGTTTTCTTACCTTCGGAGCCGAATTTTTTGATGTCTGATACGATGGACTGCCAATCGGAGTGACCAAACGGCGTGTAGTTGATCATGATGTCGGATTCCGGAACGCCTTTGGCTTTCAGGTACGCTTCCAAAATCTTGTTGGTTGTACGTGGGTAAACGTAGTCGGTACCCGCCAGAACCCAGCGCTCTACGCCTTGATCCATCAAGTAATCAACCGCAGGGACCGCTTGCTGGTTAGGGGCAGCGCCTGTGTAGAAGACGTTTTTAGAGGACTCTTCCCCTTCGTACTGTACTGGGTAAAACAGTAAGCTGTTGGTTTCTTCAAACACCGGCAGAACGGATTTACGTGAAACAGACGTCCAGCAGCCAAACACCGCAGATACTTTGTCTTTTTCGATCAGCTCGCGGGCTTTTTCAGCAAAGAGCGGCCAGTTAGAGGCAGGGTCAACCACAACAGGTTCCAGCTTTTTACCCAGCAAACCACCTTTTTTGTTTTGCTCTTCAATCAGCATCAACATGGTGTCTTTCAGGGTCGTTTCACTGATCGCCATAGTGCCCGACAGCGAGTGAAGAATGCCCACTTTGATGGTTTCTTCTGCCAACGCCGCTTGAGAAGCCGCCGCCATTGCCATCGTACATGCCGCACCTAACAGGGTTTTCTTAAGTACCTTCACCGTAATGCTCCTTACTGTTTTTTTGTCATGTTCGGTCGTGACGCAAGCAGCGACATTAAAGTCGCACCAGAACAACTCACAACCGCGAAAGATACAAAGCACAGGCTATGCCATACCGATAAAAACCATAAAAAACAGCAAGATAAATCAAAACCTGACGAGTAAGACAAGAAACACTCGCGCCATTAACGAGCGTGCCTTTTATCCGCGCACAAGGATGCACCATTACTGCGCATCCAGAAGAATCCTTCGAAAAGTTTAAATAAACAGGAATTTTTATAAGGGAAAACAGTCACACAAGATAATCCTCTACACGGATGTGGGGATCTTTTTCAAACAGAAGGAGGTCACCGCCTTTGAGCATACTACTGAAATGGTTTAGCCGTTTTCGTTGGTTAACAGGCAATGCATTGACCATCATGAAAGCGGTTTGGGATAAACGAAGCCCATGGCAGGCCAAAGCCGCCATGATCGCGATGCTGGTGTATGCCATCAGCCCGTTAGATCTGATTCCTGAGTTTTTGATGCTATTTGGCATCATCGACGATCTGTTCTTATTGACCCTTGGGTTTA
The DNA here is from genome assembly GCF_056160565.1 of Neptunomonas sp. ABH4_499. NCBI lineage: Bacteria > Pseudomonadati > Pseudomonadota > Gammaproteobacteria > Oceanospirillales > Oceanospirillaceae > Neptunomonas > Neptunomonas sp. ABH4_499. Next base: position 220,400 of record NZ_JBSWXK010000003.1, read on the forward strand.
ACTGGCTGGCTAAACGCCTACCCGAAGAGGTCCGTCGCGATTACGGTCTTATGACTGATCAAGCCTCAGTATAAATCCGTTATACTGCCTGCTTTGTTTTAGGCAAAGCAGGCTTTTTGTGACAACGTCTTCCCCTCACCTTGTAATCATCGGCTATGTTTGGCCAGAACCACGTTCATCCGCCGCGGGCTATCACATGCTCTCGTTTATTCAGTGGTTCTTATCCAAGGGCTGGAAAGTCACCTTCGCAAGCCCAGCCGCCTTAAGCGAGCATCGCTTTGATCTTAATTCGATAGGCGTCAGCGAAGTCCCCATCGCGCTGAATTGCAGCTCGTTTGATGGCTGGATCAAAGCGAAGAACCCGCAAGCCGTGTTGTTTGATCGCTTTATGATGGAGGAGCAGTTCGGCTGGCGCGTCGCCAAGCAATGCCCAACGGCGATCCGATTACTGGATACCGAAGATATCCACGCCCTGCGAGAAGCCCGCCACACCTTAGTGAAAGCACAAAAAGGGGATCTCGACTTTAGCCCCCTCTTAAACCCAAACACTTTATTTACCCAAATGAGCGGGATGGACAGCACACAACGGGAAGTTGCGGCCATCTATCGCTGTGATATCACATTGATGATCTCCTTGTTTGAGATGTCCCTCTTAACGGAGCAATTTCGAGTACCCGAGAGCCTACTGCTGCACTGTCCATTTTTTCGAGCACGCATCACAGCCGATCACTCACAGCAAAGCTTTGAAGAGCGCCAGCACTTTGTCAGCATTGGCAACTTTCGCCATGCGCCCAATTGGGATGCGGTGCTGTGGTTACGCGAATCCCTCTGGCCCAGCATTCGTAAACAGTTGCCAGAGGCTGAGCTGCACATCTACGGGGCGTATCCGCCGCCCAAAGCCACGGCGCTGCATCAACCTAAAATCGGCTTTCATGTAAAAGGCTGGGCGGAGGATGCAGGAGTTGTACTCAGCCAAGCTCGGGTACTTTTAGCGCCCCTTCGCTTTGGTGCGGGGTTAAAAGGCAAATTACTGGATGCGATGGAGTGCGGATTGCCTTCGGTCACAACGCCGATCGGCTACGAAGGGTTTGTGGATAACGAAGCGTCATGGCCTGGGGCCGTAGCCGATAACGATGAGGCGTTTATCCAATCGGCCATCCGCTTGTATCAAGACCAAGACCTCTGGAATAACGCCGCACAACAGGCCGCAGAGTTGCACACACAGCTTCACAACACCACGGCGCTTGAGCACTTCGGGCACCGGTTAGATACGCTGCAATCACCTGATAGGCTAACCGCGCATCGCCTTAATAACTTTACCGGACAGATGTTGATGCACCACCAACACAAGAGCACTCAGTACATGTCGCAGTGGATTGAAGCCAAAAACCGCTTAAAAGACTGATTTAAAAACTGATTTAGAAACCGGGAATACCGATAGGTCCCGGTAAGTCTGGGATGGGTGAACACCCACTAATAAGCACAAAAAGACTCAGCCATACGCCGATTTTTAACACAGATACCATTACAGATTCTCCTTAAAGTCGGCTCGAAGTATAGGCCAAAAATCGGTCGGTTTTATGAAGAACCCGCGTCAAGGGAGTCAGCAAGGCCGGAAGGCATCCCTTCACGCACCACCAACAGATCACATTGGATGTGATCCATCAGCTGCTCCGCCACATTCCCCAACAGCCAACCGCGTAAACCTTTGCGCGCCTTTGTGCCCATCACCACAACTGTGGCCTTGGTATCTTTGGCCGTTTGACTGACCCAAAAATCAGCGGGGCCTTCTCCCACCAACAATTGGGCAGGTTCTGGGTGCCAATCGTGTGTGAAACGCTTTAAAAAGTCAGTTGACTCATCGGCCATCGCTTTGGCCGATTGCTGTTTTTGCTCCGCCCCTAACATGGGTGCAGGGTAGCAGCAGGTCACCATCAGCTCGGCATCGGCTTCTTTGGCGATCAAGCCTGCCAACATACCCACGGTTTGATTCAGGGAGCGGCGGTGCTCAAGGTCGTTTTGATCCGCACGCGGGTCAAGTACCGCCAGCACGCGACCACCATCCCAGAGGCTTTCCTGTTTAACCAACAATACAGGGCATGGCATTTGGCGCAGCAGTTTCCAATCCAGAGGCAGTAGCACCCCTTTGTGATCAGGTTTGCAGCTTTTAACCACCAGCGAAAAGTGATCCTCTTGCCAGGCTTTCAGCAGCACTTCGATCAGATCCTGACCATGGATATAGTGCGACTCAATGGTCACGCCTTGCGCTTCCAGCCGCGTCGCAAACTGCACAAGCGCCGGTTCATTCACCGGGTCATTCAACCAATACAGGTCAAGTGAGCAGCGCATACGCTTTGCGATCAAACTGGCGCGCTCCAGCGCGCGGTCATCCGATTCGGTACCGCCTAAAATCACCACAATGCGTTTATTAAACAGCACGGGATTGCCCTCCTACACCCAGTAAGCGCGCCAGCGCAGGCAGTAATACCAGCGCCCCCAACATGTTCCATAAGAACATAAAGGTCAGCAAAATACCCATATCCGCTTGGAATTTGATCGGCGAGAGCACCCACAAGACCACACCAATCGCAAGCGTTAGCCCTGTAAAGGCAACCGAGGAGCCAGTGGTTTTAAGGGTGGATAGGTACGCCTCGGCCAATGTCTGCCCCTCGACCAGATACGCGTTCAAACGCGAATAGATATAGATGCCATAGTCGACACCAATACCAACGCCTAAGGCGATGACCGGTAAGGTCGCCACTTTCACGCCGATGCCCAACCAAGCCATTAACGCCTGACACAACAGGGAGGTCAAAGCGAGTGGCGCAATGATACAGACAACAGTTTTGATGGATCTAAAGGTCAGTAAACACAGGATACTCACCACACCGTACACCCACGCCAGCATCTTATACTGCGCGGTTTCGATCACTTGGTTGGTCGCCGCCTCAAAACCGCTGTTACCCGCGCCCATTTTGAACGATAGGGCTTCCGTGTTGTGAGCCAAAGCGTATTGATCAATCGCCGCCGTGACCTTCGCTAACGTATCGGCCTTGTGGTCATCCAAAAACAGAATGACCGGTAACAAGGAGCACGATGCGTTCATAAAGCCTGCGGGAACATACCCAAGGCTTGCGTTAATCACATATTGATTGCGGCTGATGGAACGCCATTTCAGGTTGCCTTCGTTTAATCCAGAGGTCACCCGTTTGGACACATCGGCCAAAGACAAAGAGCTTTGCACACCGGCAACGTTTTCCATCGTGCGCTGGAAACGCTCCACCCCTGAGAGGGTTTCGAAGCGAGTGCAGGCCTCATCAGGGGTAACGGCCATCACCACGAAGATATCGGACGAGGTGCTGTAATTAGCGCTGATAAAGGCGTTATCGAGGTTGTAGCGTGAATCAGCCCGAAGCTCGGGCGCACCCGCATCTAAATCGCCAATACTGAGTGAGCGCCCACCCACAATACCGACCACCAAGGCCACCAACGCAAAACAAAGCGCCGCCCACGCACCTTTGCCGGAGGTAAAGACCACTAAGCTGTTCCAGAAACGCCCCGAATTAATTTGAACCTGACGCATCCGCTCCACGGCGGTTTGACCTACACCACAACACGAGAGCAACACTGGCAACAAAAAGAGATTGGTTAAGATGATGACCGCAACACCAATGGACGCCGCCACGGCTAAGTCTTGAATCACCTGAATATCGATCACCATTAAGGTCACAAACCCAAGCCCATCGGAGATAAGCGCGGTTAACCCAGGGATGTAGATCAAGCGAAACGCGCGTCGTGCCGCCAGCAAGGCGGTGGCACCCAAGGCCTGTTCAAGACGGATCGCATTAAATACCTGCACACTGTGACTGACCCCGATGGCAAACACCAAAAAAGGGACCAACATCGAGTATGGGTCGATGCCAAAGCCCAAGAGTTTTAACAAGCCAAGCTGCCAGATCACCGCCACTAAGGAGCACGCGATAGGAATCAGCGTCCCCGCTACACTGCGCGAATATGCAAACAGCAGTAAACAGGTGACGCCAATCGCGATGGCAAAGAACAGCGCGACGGATTTGGCGCCATCGATCAAATCCCCAATGATTTTGGCAAAGCCTGTCACCCTGATGGTGATCTGATCCAACTGGTATTGATCACGAAGCAGGGTCTCAACCCGCTGCGAAAAAAGCGCATAGTCGAGCTTCTCACCCGTGTCTGGGTCTGTATCAAGTAAGGGCAGTTGAATCAGCGCCGATCGAAAATCGTTGGCGACCAAAATACCGACTTGGCCAGAACGCAGCACATTGGTTTTCACCTGATCCAACGCCCGATCACTGCCATCGTAATCAGCGGGGATGACAGGCCCACCGACAAACCCCTCCTCGGTCACTTCGGTCCAGCGCACATTCGGCGTCCAGATCGATTTCACTGCCGAGCGATCCACCCCAGGTATAAAAAAGGCTTCATCCGTCACTTTTTTAAGGGTGTCTTGGAACGCACTCGTGAAGATATCGCCCTCTTTGGCTTCAACCACCACCCGAATGCTGTTCCCTAAACCGGACAAATCATCTCGGTAAGTGAGGTAGTTTTCGACGTAAGGATGCGCAGAGGGGATCATCTTCACAAAACTGGCATCCGGGCGAATCTTCACCGCATTAAAAGCCAGAAACGCTGTGATCAAGGCAAACAGAGCGATCACAAAGAGGCGTTTTTCAAACAGCAATCGCTCTAGGATCTGTTCCGAAAACTTAATGGGGGCTAGCACCAGTGACGCAAAACGACTCATGGTAACTCCTTAGCAGACACCGCTTGAGATGGATCAAACGGGCGCACGCCCATCTCCCCCACCAAGTACCATTGATTGTTCCAACACGCCGCCGAACTGAAAGCTTGGCGTGCTTCGGTATTAAGCGGCGCTAAGCGCGTCTCTTTTAACGCCAACACAGTGCCACCAAAACCTGTGATTAATGTTTGAGTTGGGTTCTGATCACACTGGGCAATGTGGCTTAGGGTGTGCTCACCCGCTTCTCGCGCTTGCCAGTCACCCTCTATGGTTTTTTCAAAGAGGTGCCCACGCAAACCCGCTAACCAAAGACCACCATCGACCACCGCGACATCAAACCATGAGCCATCGTACGGGCTTTCAACACTTTGCCAGTGCTCACCCTGATCCAAAGAGGTAAAGATCAAACCGGCTTCGCCCACCATCCAAAGTGCACCCATCCATTCGGTCATGGCGGTTAAATGGAAGCGATCGGGGTTTGGCACACGGTGCGACAGCACACGCCACGTCGCCCCCGCATCGGTGGTTTTCAGCAACATGCCATAGGCACCCATCAAAAACCCGTTCTGATCATCGGTAAAATAGAGGTTTAGGATCGGTTGGGTGGGGCCCTCTTCCAAAGCGATGCTGGCGTCATCCAATAGATATTCGAACTCTTCAACGGGAAAGTCCGATAGTGCTGGATCCCCCCCTTGATCGAGAAAACCTTGGTAGGTATCCACTTGAAGTTGGTTGATGGCATTGCCATCAAGGATCATTGACCAGTGCGCGCCTGCATCTTCGCTTTTCAGCACCACGCCACCATGCCCCACCGCCAACGCATGGGTTGGGGTGATAAACTGCACAGCGGTTAACAGCTCGCTGGTTGGGATGTCGACTTGCAACCAATCGGCTTTGTTGGTTTTACGAAGTACCGTGCCTTGCTCACCCACGGCAATCACCGCCGTGTCGCTTGCGGCAATGTCCAGTAAGAGGCTGGTTTGTGCCCCTTGTGTCTGGACGGCTGGCGTCGAGAGTCGGTCTGTCGCATGGACAGTGACGTACGCGGCGGCGAGCACTAACGCCCCCGCAGATTGAAACCACGATAAAAAACGGCCCATATTCTTGAGCACACGCCCCCTCTTTTTATGATTATCCGGGCTTTACACCATTTGCCGGAATGACTGACAAGAAAGTGTAACGCATATCAAGCTGATACGCTGAGTGATCTGACCGTTTTAGCCACCTCTTGAGCAAAGCACCATCAAGCGGGACGTTCAGCCACCCAGTCACTTTCTAGATTCGGCTTCGGGCCGAAAAAACGCAATGGCATATCATCCCATCCATAGTGACATTTTCAACCAACGACCACCGAGTTAGTCCCTATATTCCCTCTTGTTCGATGTATCGCACCTGAAAAGGCAAAGTTCGCTTATGCACTTGGAATCGCAAAATTATGCCGTTTGCAGACAAAGAGCGCCGACCTAGATGACGGTGTTGAACTCAAACATCTATGGTACTTTGATTGCTCAGAACGGTTTGCAAGGACCTTTCTACAAGTAAGCACGATGATCTAACCAATCATTGATCAATAAAAAGCCGCATCATTGCACCATTAGGATTGTCTTGATGCGGCTTTTTTGTGCATATTGTTCAGGAATATAGGAGAGATACCTTTGCAAACACGCGAAAAACAAGCCGCGGTCGAGATCTTCACATCCGCCGTTAATGCTGTTGCAGGCTACTACGCCACGTTCCAATGCGTTTCAGGGTTTTCATCGTTCAAACCCGATCAAATCATCGCCGTGGGTAAAGCGGCAAGTGGCATGTGCGCGGGTGCTCTGGCAGCACTTGATAACAACTGTAACGCTTTATTAGTGACCAAATACCATCACACTGACAGCGAAATGGCGAAAGCCGATAACGTAACTGTGATTGAATCGGCACACCCAGTGCCTGATCAAAACTCACTCGAGGCGGGCCAACAGGTGCTGAGCACGGTCGAACAGATGCCAAAAGGCAGCAACCTATTGCTATTGGTCTCTGGTGGCGCATCCGCCTTATCAGAAGCGCTGCCAGAAGAGGTTAGCCTTGATGAATGGCAACAACTGACCAACAACATGTTGGCCGCAGGCTTTAACATTGGCCAGATCAACGCCCGTCGTAAAGAAACCTCTTTGATCAAAGATGGAAAGTTACTCGAACACTTTACAGGCGCGGAAGTTCGTGTTCTGGCGATCTCCGATGTAGAAGGCGATAGCATCAGCGTAATTGGCTCAGGCACTGGCGACATTAAGCGCTGCAAAGCTAAAGCCAGTGTTGATCTGATCGGCACCAACAAAGTAGCTCGCCTTGCCGCGCAAACAAAAGCACAATCGCTCGGCTTCACCGTTAAAGACAACCAAGAGATCATGTATCAAGATGTGGTCACTTTGGCAGATGATCTATACCAACGCTTAGACAACGCTGAATCAGGGGTGTATATCTTTGGTGGCGAGCCCACCGTTCAGTTACCGGAGAACCCAGGATGCGGCGGTCGTAACCAAGCTTTGGCGTTGGAGCTTGCGGTGCGCTTTTCGGGGCGCGATGACATCACCGTACTGGTCGCTGGGACGGACGGCAGTGATGGCCCAACCGACGCCGCAGGCGGTTTAATCGACGGCTCCACCGTGTCAGATAGCCAAAGCAAGCAAGCAGCCACGCAGGCACTATTGGCAGCGAACTCCGGCCACTACCTTCGCGATCACGAGAGCCTGTTTATCACAGGCCCGACCAACACCAACGTGATGGATCTTGTTATCGCCATCATCCATTAAAGCACCATCTACATGGTGGGTGTTCGCTCGCCATGCCTCACTTTTCAGGCGCTTGGGTATTTTCTTGCCCACCCCGTTAAGAAACCTTGTTTCCTATAGTAAACATTGATTTTTTGTTGACTTTATAGTTAATTCTACCCTTTGAATAACAATCACCCCACTAAGCGCTTTACTTAGCGTCATCCTTTGCGTTGGCCTGTGGGTAAAATACGCTCGGAAAAGGTATATAAAACAGATGAAAACATTTACTCGTACCCTGCTTTCTATCGGCACAGCTGTGTGCCTGTACGGCACAGCCGCTCAAGCGGACATCAAAATCGCCCTTGCGGGCCCAGCAACGGGCCCTGTTGCGCAATATGGCGATATGCAGAAAGTCGGCGTTCTGGCTGCGATCGATAAGATCAACGAAGCAGGCGGTGTAAATGGCGAGAAACTCGAAGGCGTTATCTACGACGACGCATGCGATCCAAAACAAGCGGTTGCGGTTGCCAACAAGATCGTTAACGACGAAGTAAAATTCGTTGTCGGTCACCTGTGCTCATCTTCAACGGAACCGGCTTCTGACATCTACGAAGAAGAAGGCATCATGATGATCACAGCGGCATCTACGTCGCCTTCGATCACCGAAAAAGGGTACGGCCTAATCTTCCGCACCATCGGCCTAGACAGCCTGCAAGGCTCTATGGCATCTGACTACATCATTAACGAAGCTAAGCCTAAAACGCTGGCGATCGTTCATGATAAGCAGCAGTACGGTGAAGGTCTTGCGACCGCTGTTAAAGACAGCGTTGAGAAAGCCGGCATCACTCCAGTGATGTTCGAAGGTGTCACTTCGGGTGATAAAGACTTCTCGGCTTTGATTGCGAAACTGCAAAAGAACAACGTTGACTTCGTATACTACGGTGGCTATCACCCAGAGCTTGGCCTGATCTTGCGTCAAACTGCAGAGAAAGGCTTGAACATTCAGTTCATGGGCCCTGAAGGCATCGTCAACTCTGACCTTGCGAAAATCGCAGGCGAAGCGGTAGAAAACGTTTTGGCAACTGCGCCAAAAAGCTTCGACCAAAACCCAGAAAACGCAGCGCTGGTTGATTTCATCAAAGAGCGTGGCGAAGACCCAACGGGTCCTTTCGTATTCCCAGCTTACTCGGCGGTTCAGATCATGACCAACGCGATGACCGCGACAGGTTCGACTGACCCTGAAGAGGTGGCGGAATACGTTCACAACAACGCATTCGACACTACCATTGGTAAAGTCGTATACGATGAGAAAGGCGATCTGACCGAATCTACGTTCATCGTTTACAAGCTGCACGCGGACGGTTCTAAGACACCAGCCGAGTAATACAACACCTTGAACAAGGCCGAAGCTACGACTTCGGCCGCACAGGGAAGTCAGATTCAAGATTCTCTGTCGAGAACACCCTTACTTCGTGATCCGGAGTCGGGGTGTTTGATTATTGAGCTCTTTAGAATTTTAAAACTATGTCTGAAACGCTGCTTTATCTGCTACAGCAGATTATCAATGGCCTGACCATTGGTTCCACCTACGCGCTGATCGCGATCGGATACACCATGGTCTATGGCATCATCGGTATGATCAACTTCGCCCACGGCGAAATCTACATGATCGGCTCTTACATCTCCTTCATTGTGATCGCAGGCTTGATGAGCATGGGCTTTGTCAGCTTACCCATCATTTTGCTGATCGCACTGATTGTCGCCATCATCATGGCCAGTACCTATGGCTGGACCGTTGAGCGGGTCGCCTATCGACCTCTGCGTGGATCAAACCGTCTGATCCCGCTGATCTCGGCGATCGGTATGTCGATCTTCCTACAAAACTACGTGGTTCTGGCGCAAGGTTCGCGCGATGTGGCTTTGCCACCGCAAATTACCGGCGGCTTGAGCTTTGGTGACCCATCCATCTTCGAGGTGACGGTTTCCTACATGCAGTTGATGATCTTCATCGTTACCTTTATTGCGATGACAGGCCTCACTCTGTTTATCTCCCGCTCCCGTATGGGGCGTGCGTGTCGTGCCTGCTCCGAAGACTTAGGCATGACCAATCTGCTAGGCATCGATACTAACCGCATCATCGCTTTAACCTTTATTATCGGTGCGGCACTGGCGGCGATTGCAGGTCTTTTGTTGGGCCTCTACTACGGTATTGTTAACCCGTTCGTAGGCTTTATTGCTGGCCTAAAAGCCTTTACGGCTGCGGTGCTGGGCGGCATTGGTTCAATTCCGGGTGCAATGTTGGGTGGTTTGATTTTGGGTGTTACCGAAGCACTGACCTCCGCCTACTTCCCATCAGAGTACAAAGATGTCGTCTCGTTCGGCCTTCTGGTTCTGATTTTGTTGTTCCGCCCAAGTGGTCTGCTTGGCAAGCCTGAGGTGGAGAAAGTCTGATGGGTCGTACATTTTCTAATGCGTTGTTTGCCGCAGGCGTCACTTTTGTTTTAGCCTGCATGATGCTGGGTATTCGCCTAGAAGCCGAAGGCACTCAGCTGAGTGTTACAGGCGCATCCGCAGAGCGTTGGACGTGGATTGGGATCGGCATTGGTCTGGTATTTTTATCCCAGCTCTTTTCGCATCAAATTGATGCTCTCTTTGGCAAGCTGCCGACTCAGAAGCTTGCTGCGCTGAAACCCTCTGGCGATAAGATGGATCGCGCTAAGCCATGGCTGATCAGCCTGCTGTTTGTCGGCATGGTGATCTGGCCATTTATGGTGTCCCGTGGCTCGGTCGATTTGGCGACATTGACCCTGATCTACATCATGTTGGGCCTTGGCCTAAACATCGTTGTCGGTTTAGCAGGCCTTCTGGACTTAGGTTATGTGGCCTTTTACGCCGTGGGCGCTTACACCTACGCGCTGTGCTCTGAATACTTGGGGCTGTCCTTCTGGGAGTGTTTGCCACTGGCGGCCGGTCTTGCGGCGCTGTTTGGCTTTTTATTAGGCTTCCCGGTGCTGAGGCTTCGGGGGGATTACCTAGCGATTGTAACGCTCGGTTTCGGTGAAATCATCCGAATCCTGCTCAACAACTGGACCTCCGTTACAGGCGGCCCAAGCGGTATCTCTGGCATTGAAAAACCGACCCTGTTCGGGTTGGAGTTCAGCCGCCGCGCCTCCGAAGGGGCGACAACCTTCCACGACTTCTTTGGTATTAAATACGACAGCGGCCTTAAGGTGATCTTCCTATACCTGATCGCTGTAGTGCTGGTGGCGTTTGTTATCTACGTGATCAACCGCCTGATCCGCATGCCGATTGGTCGTGCTTGGGAAGCACTGCGTGAAGATGAGATCGCATGTCGATCATTGGGCCTTAACCGTACGGCCATTAAGCTGTCGGCGTTTACGATTGGTGCTTCCACAGCCGGTTTTGCTGGGTGCTTCTTTGCGGCACGCCAAGGCTTTATCAGCCCAGAGTCGTTTATCTTTATCGAATCGGCCATCATTCTGGCCATTGTTGTACTCGGTGGTATGGGATCACAAGTGGGTGTGATCTTGGCGGCCATTGTTATGACCATCTTGCCGGAAATGGCTCGCGAATTCTCTGAATACCGCATGCTGTTGTTCGGATTGTTGATGGTGGTAATGATGCGCTGGAGACCTGAAGGTCTTGTCCCAATGAAACGACCACACTTGGAGCTTAAACAATGAGTCAGTTACTGTTAGACGTAAACGGGCTGACAATGCAGTTTGGCGGCCTGTTGGCGGTAAATAAAGTTCATCTTGGCGTGAAAAACCGCCAAATCGTATCGGTGATCGGCCCCAATGGCGCGGGCAAGACCACCGTGTTCAACTGCCTGTCCGGTTTTTACATTCCAACCGGCGGCAGCGTTGTCTTCAAAGGCGAAGAGATCGCCGGTAAGCGCGATTTCCAGATCTCCCGCAAAGGCCTTGTGCGGACTTTCCAGCACGTTCGCTTGTTCAAAAAGATGACCGTGATCGAGAACATGCTGGTCGCACAGCATCGTCACTTGAACACAAACTTATTGTCTGGGTTGTTTAAAACCAACTCGTACAAGCGCTTGGAACAAGAGGCGATGGACCGAGCTGCGCACTGGCTTGAAGAGGTTGACCTCCTTGAGTTTGCCAATCGCGAGTCTGGGAACCTCTCTTACGGGCAGCAACGCCGTCTGGAGATTGCCCGTTGCATGGTTACTCAACCAGAGCTTCTGCTTCTGGATGAGCCTGCTGCAGGCCTTAACCCGAACGAAACGAAGCAACTGGATGAGTTGATCATCAAACTGCGTGATGAGCATGAGATCTCCGTGTTGCTGATCGAGCACGATATGGGCTTGGTAATGGGTATTTCGGATCACATCTATGTTATCGCACAGGGCACCCCTCTGGCCGATGGCACCCCAGATCAGATCAAAGAGAACCCAGACGTTATCAAAGCCTACTTGGGAGAAGCCTAATCATGTTGAAGATTGAAAACATCAACACGCACTATGGCCCCATTCAGGCGCTGCACGATGTCTCTTTGGAAGTTAACACCGGCGAGATCGTCACCCTAATCGGTGCTAACGGTGCGGGTAAAACCACGCTGATGATGACCATTTGTGGTGATCCGCACGCCACCAGCGGCCGTATTGTGTTTGACGGTGAAGAGATCACCGTACAGCCAACTTCTAAAATCATGCAAAAAGGCTTGGCGATTGTGCCTGAAGGCCGTCGAGTGTTTTCCCGCCTAACCGTGGAAGAGAACCTGCACATGGGCGCTTACTTTCGTAAGCCTGATGAAGCCAAACAAACACTGGAACACGTACTGGAACTGTTCCCGCGTTTGAAAGAGCGTTTCCATCAACGTGCCGGTACGATGTCAGGTGGTGAGCAGCAAATGCTGGCGATTGGCCGTGCGATGATGAGTAAGCCTCGTATGATCCTGCTGGATGAGCCATCGCTCGGCCTTGCACCGATCATCATCGCTCAGATTTTCGATATCATCGAACAACTGCGCAGTGAAGGTGTGACCATCTTTTTGGTCGAGCAAAACGCCAACCAAGCACTGCGTATCGCTGACCGAGGCTACGTACTTGAAAACGGCCGTGTGGTTTTGACCGACTCTGGTGACGCCCTGCTTACGAACGAAGCGGTACGCCAAGCTTACTTGGGCGGCTAATTAAGGCCTGCTCACTTAGCTAGATAAGATAAGCCCTTCCTTGGAAGGGCTTTTTTTTGGCTCTCCACCCCAAACCCAGATGTCCCGTCCTAATTGAGGAATATTAGGATATGAAAAAGCCGACAATATGCCGGCTTTTAGGCGCTAAGAAGGGTTAAGCGCTTAAGCTTCTTCACACCCTTCGGCACACACACCGTATAAGTACAAGGTACGGTCTGTGATATTGAAGCCGAGTTCTTTAGCAATTTCGTTCTGACGCTGCATCAGGATCGGGTCAGTGAACTCACGTACGCGTCCACATTTCACACAAACGATGTGGTCGTGCTGCTCGTCACGCGCCAGTTCAAATACGGAATGACCACCTTCGAAATGGTGGCGAGACACTAAACCGGCCGCTTCAAACTGAGTCAATACACGATATACAGTGGCAAGACCTACATCTTCCCCCATGTCCATCAGCATTTTGTAAATATCTTCAGCACTGAAGTGATCGCCTTCACCGGCTTTTTCTAAGATTTGATAAATCTTTACACGCGGCAGTGTCACCTTCAGCCCGGCTTTACGGAGTTCTTGGTTTTCAAGGGACATGTCTAAATACTCTGTTGATTACGGCTACTCAATGTTAGACTCTATTATCTTTATTTACACGTCAAAGTGGAAGTCATTTACCCATGCGAAAGCTTTTAATTTCAGTTGCTTTGTTAACAGCACTGACAGGTTGCTCTGAATTTCCGGGTGTTTATAAGATCGATATCCCTCAAGGTAACGAGGTTACACAAGAGCAACTCAACCAACTTGAGAAAGGGATGACCCCTAACCAAGTGCGCTACATTCTAGGCACCCCGCTGGTTACCGACACGTTCAGCAGCAACCGCTGGGACTACGTGAGCACGTTTAGTAAAGCCGGTGGCGACCGAACTCAAACTCATGTATCCATCTATTTCGAGAACGGCGTCCTAAGCCATGTCGACGGGCACGCAACGGATGCTGTGAAAAAGAAACAACAGCAATCGGATAAAGCGCTGTAATTTATTACGTCTTTCCATTAAAAAAGGCCGCAGATGCGGCCTTTTTTGTATCGTTTAATTCTTATATTTGAATGTTAAGCTTGTGAAATAGTAGATTTGGTTCGTTGAATTGCCTGCACCATCACCGGATTCCCAAGCAGCAACAACCAATAGGTAATCGTTCCCGTTAACTAAGTTAACGGAGTTAGGAATAGTGAAAGAAGTGCTTGAACCAGGGATGATTTGCTGCCACAACAACAAGTCATCTGACATTTGAGGGTTTGCTATAAAGTCACCTGCGGCTTCAGCAACTTCCTCATCGGTAGGGTCGCTCGGCAGCGTAGCATATTCGCTAAAAAAGTTAGTGCTGTTAAATGCCGTGGCATCATATAAAGCCAATGTGAAGTGTTTGTTCGAATCACCGCTCGTAGTAAAGTTTTCATAATTCCATGAGATTACTCGCTGATTTGCTTCATTCAGTTCAACATTCACGTCGGACGCACTGTCGGAATAAAACTGAGCATTCACTGGAAAAAGAGCCACTTCACTTTGTAACGCAAGTCGGTACTGCTCTCCGGTACAGGTATTTGAAGCTGATACCCATTCCGCGGCAGCTAGTTGTTGAAGCCCATAATAAGCAAGGCCATCATCATTCCAAGTAACATCGAATTCTTTCAATACGGTAGCGGTACTTTGAGAGTCAATGTTTTCGCTATCTTGGTAAGAGTTCTCCAAGGAACCATCACTAAGCTGGAACCCCTGAAGCAGGAAAGCATTTTTAGGCTGACATTCATTAAACTTGTAGGACAACATCACCTCAAACGGTGCACCTTCCTCCATAGCATCACTTAATGGACTGGCATATGTCTTCATTAAGGCTGTGCCAAGTTTGTAGTTTTCACTTTCCTCGTTAAGTCGCTCAATGAAAAGGCCGACAAAGGAACTTGTGACATAAGTCGTATCGCCAGGCTCTAACGAAGTAATTCCGCTGTCAGAGGTACCAACATTAGACGTATCTTCTTCAACGGTTTCCTCCTCAGTCGAAGTATCCGTATCATCTGCCGTTGTACCCTCAGATTCTTCTGGGTTAAACAGGTTATTGTTACTACCACCACCGCCACCGCAGGCAACTAAACTGGCACTTAACATCAAAGTAACAAGCAAACGCTTCTGAAGAGACATCCAACAACACTCCTTATCTGCACCGACTTCTATGTCCGGCACGTTTATTCAGGGATCAATCCAATAGTGGACACATTAGACCGTTGTCGACCTTAACCGTCAATGTCTAAAGACCTAAATGACAAAAGGTTGGAAAATTTCTTCGGTTTGTCGCGATCGAGAGGCATGATCAATCCAATGATCAGGAATGCCGAGCATCGTCAGATCGCCTTGCCACGCTTGATTTGAGAGATATTCCGCAACTGCGGATCCTGCCCCGCCTCGTTTGGCATGATCCTCAACAGTGATGATATGGCTGCACTCTTTGGTAAGCTGATCGATCACCTTGGTATCAAGCGGCTTAACAAAGCGCATATCAACCAAAGTGGCCTTTAACGAATCAGCCAAACGACGGGATTGCTCAATCAGCGGGCCAAAGTTGAGTACTGCGGTCTTGGAGTCGCGTTTAACAATCGTGTTACTTTGACCAAGCTCGATAGTCTCTTCATGACTAGGAATGCTCTTTAACACACCGCTGCCCCTTGGGTAGCGTACAGCCGCAGGGCCTTGGTGATGAAAGCCTGTGTTTAGCAGGGCCACCAGCTCATGCTCATCCGATGGGGTCATAATCACCATATCGGGGATGCAACGAAGGAAGGCTATATCGAAGCAACCGGCATGGGTTGCGCCATCCTCTCCGACCAGCCCTGCTCGATCCACCGCCAGCAGCACATTGAGCTTTTGAATCGCAATGTCGTGTATCAGTTGATCGTACGCCCGTTGCAGAAACGTGGAATAGATCGCCACCACAGGCTTCAGGCCCGAGCAGGCTAAACCGGCCGCAAAGGTCAGCGCATGCTGTTCAGCAATGGCAACATCAAAATAGCGTTCAGGAAATTGCTCAGAAAACGCGACAAGATCAGAACCTTCACGCATGGCCGGTGTTATGGCGGCTAGCAGAGTGTCTTGTTTCGCTGTTTCTACTACCCAATGACCAAAGACGTTTGCAAACGTCGGTGCTTTCACTTTGGGCGCATCGATTGGTGCTAGTTTAGTAATGGCATGGTAGCCCACAGGGTCTGCTTCGGCGGGTGTAAAGCCTTTGCCTTTTTGGGTAGTGATGTGCAAAAACTGCGGTCCATCGCTGATCAAGGCCTTCTGCAAAGCCGGCAGTAATACCTTAAAATCATGTCCATCCACAGGACCATGGTACTCAAACGCTAAGGCCTCAAAGAGCGCAGCTGTCGTTTGAGATGCGCTTCCTTTGAGTTTTAAGTTCTTAGCAAGATAAGTAGCAAGCCCACCCTCGTTTGGTGAAATCGACATATCATTGTCGTTCAAAATCACCAGCAGATTGGCATGGGTGTGTGCGGCATGATTAAGGGCTTCGAAAGCCATTCCGGCGGTCAACGCGCCATCACCGATCACCGCAACACTTTTACGGCTCAAACCTTGAAGCTGGCCAGCCACTGCCATACCTAAAGCGGCACTGATCGAGGTGCTGGAATGCCCTGTACCAAAGGCATCGAAAGCGCTCTCATCCCGCTTAGGAAAAGGCGCAAGCCCGCCCTCTTGTCGGATGCTCAGCATCTGATCGCGCCGACCTGTCAGAATCTTATGAGGATAACTTTGATGCCCCACATCCCATACAAGGTGATCATCCGGTGTATTCAAAAGATAGTGCAGCGCGATGGTCAGCTCGACAACCCCAAGACCCGCACCGAAGTGCCCGCCGGTTTGACCAACACAATACAGCAGAAACGCACGCAGCTGATGGGCCAGCTCGGGTAACGCATCTTCAGCCAGTTTTTTTAGGTCGGTTGGATCGTTAATAGCATCCAATAAAGGCGTAACTGGGCGTTCAGTGGGGATGTGATCAAACATTAATGCGTCCGGTCTACGATGTAATCGGCCATCGCTTTTAATGCATCTACGTTGTAAGGCAAGGATTCGATCGCAGCGATGGCGCTTTGGTGCAGCTCGGATAGTTTTGCTTTCGCCCCCTCTAACCCAAGTAAGGCTGGGTAGGTTGGCTTATTTTTTTCAAGGTCCGAACCTTGTGGCTTACCCAGAGTTTCAGTATCCGCCTCGATATCGAGGATGTCATCTTTGACCTGAAACGCCAGCCCAATCGCTTTACTGTACTCAACTAACTGAGCGCGCACCTGCACATCTTTACAACCGGATGCCACCCAACCCAGTTCTACCGAGGCGGTGATTAAAGCCCCCGTCTTATGCTGATGCATCGCTTCGAGCTGCGCCAAATTGAGCGGCAAGCCTTCGTGTCGAAGATCAAACGATTGGCCAACGCACATGCCTCGATGCCCACTGGCAAAAGACAGCACACGGATCGCTTCAATAAGATCATCACTTGGCAGGCTCGAGGCACTGACGACTTCAAACGCAAGGCATTGCAGCGCATCCCCAGCTAAAATCGCCGTTGCCTCATCGTAGGCTATGTGACAAGTCGGCTTCCCTCGACGAAGCGCATCGTCATCCATTGCAGGTAAGTCATCGTGAATCAAGGAGTAGCTGTGGATACACTCGATAGCGGCGGCTAAATCATCCACGCGGTTAAGGTCGGCACCTAAGGTATTGGTCACCATGTAGACCAATGCAGGCCTTACCCGTTTTCCACCATTAAAAAGGCCGTACTTCATCGCCTCCTGCAAAACAGGGTCTATACTGCTTACAGTCAAAAGCTGATCAAGGTGAGTATCAACGCGAAGGCGGTACTCGCCCAACTGCTGGGTCAGTGACATGTTGCTTACTCCGCATCAATGGATGGCGCAAAAGGTTCACTGACGATTTGACCGTCAGGTTGTTGGCTGATGAGCTGAATTTTCTGCTCGGCCTGATCGAGAAAAGACTGACACTCACGAACATACTTGACGCCATCTTCATACGCCTGCAAGGACGCATCTAGGGACAACTCGCCTTGTTCCATGCGGTCTACGATGGCTTCCAGTTCGCTTAAAGCCTGTTCAAAGTCGAGTGTTTTCTTTTTGCGGGGCATCAGGTACTCACCAGTCTGACTAAATTTCTCAAAGTTTGGCCGAAACAAGGTCAATTAAAACGCTTGTTGGCCGATACATTGGCTGAATTAGTGAACAACCGTTTTTCGGGCATTATCCCTGAAAACAAGATGAACAAATAGTCATCTAGCGGCAAGAGAGGAGATTTCTGTGGATATAGCAACGCTCGTCGGACTTTTAGGCGGCTTTGGTATTGTAATCGCGGCCATGGTCACCGGTGGTGATGTCGGCGTATTTGTGAACGTACCGTCTCTGCTGATTGTGGTAGGGGGTACCATCCTTGTCGCGATGATGAAATTTACCCTTGGACAATACCTTGGACTTGCGAAAGTCATGGGTAAGTCTTTCATGTTCAAATCGATCGCACCGGACCTAATCATCAGCGAAACCGTCGAATTGGCGGATGCGGCGCGTAAGGGCGGCCTACTCTCTCTTGAAGATAAAACCGTCAGCAGCGATTTTATGCAGCGCGGCATTCAACTTCTGGTCGACGGTCACGACCCAGAAATCGTCAAAGGCCTTCTTAACAAAGAATCCAAACTCACCGCCGATCGACATGATGCCGGAGTCGATATCTTCAAAGCGATGGGGGATGTTGCCCCGGCGATGGGGATGATCGGTACGTTGATTGGTCTGGTACAGATGCTCTCTAACATGAGTGACCCGAAATCCATCGGCCCCGCGATGGCGGTTGCTCTTTTAACAACTCTCTATGGCGCGATGATCGCAACCATGGTGGTGCTTCCTATCGCGGATAAACTGTCCGTTCGTAAAGATGAAGAAGCATTAAACCAAGCAATGATTATTGATGGGCTGCTGGCCATTCAAGCCGGTCAAAACCCACGCGTTATTGAGCAGATGCTACGCAACTACCTGCCTGAGAAAAAACGTGGCACCCCGGATAAATAACGGAGGATAACCGATGAGTGAAGAACTCGAATGTCCACCGTGTCCCGCGGGGTTACCTGGGTGGCTTGCAACCTTTGCTGACTTGATGTCACTGTTGATGTGCTTCTTCGTACTGCTGCTCTCGTTCTCCGAGATGGATGTGTTGAAGTTTAAACAGCTCGCAGGCTCCATGCGCGAGGCGTTTGGTGTACAAAACCAGATCAAAGTTGAAGATATCCCCAAGGGGACCTCGATCATCGCGCAGGAGTTCAGCCCTGGTCGGCCAGAGCCTACCCCCTTGAATGAAGTGCGACAGATGACGGTCAACAACAATATGAACACCTTGGATATTCGATCGATCGAGGGGGACGCCGAGACCAAGGATAAACAAGATGGTGAGGCGACCTTGATGCAGGAGCTCCAAGAGGTTCAGGAGCAAATGAAAGAGGAAGCCAAAGAGCAAGCCGTTCAGTTCGCACAAGCATTAGCCGCAGAGATTGGCGAAGGGGCGGTCGAGGTAGAAACCGATCAAACCAAGGTAATCATTCGAGTTAAAGAAAAGGGCTCTTTCGAGTCTGGATCTGCTGAATTAAAGTACGACTACATTCCAGTAATGGCTAAAATTCGAGACGTGCTTCTGGAAGTCAGTGGAAAAGTGTCAATCGAAGGGCATACCGATAACATCCCATACTCAGGACGCCGCTTCTATTCCAACTGGGATCTATCCGCTGCTCGTGCACTCGCGGTTGCGAACGAGTTGTTCGACGACCCGCGCATTAATCAAAGTCAATATCAGATCATTGGGCATGGCGATACAAGACCGCTTGCGCCTAACAACACCGCGGAGAACCGAGCAACGAACCGTCGAGTGGAGATTGTGATCCAACGAGGCAAAGATAAGGAACTTCTAGAGAAGATCCAAGCACGCGGCTTAGATGATACAGAGGGTGCGCCACTGCCTCAGGATGAGATATTTTAAATTAAACGCTTGAAACGAAAAGGCAGTGATCAACACTGCCTTTTTTGTACATGTACAAAATGTGTTAGCTTACGCTTTGTTCTGCTTACGACGACGGAAGCCGAAACCCGCTGCCAGTGCGCCAGCACCCAGCAAAGCGATAGATGAAGGCTCAGGAACGCCTACAGAATCACCTTGAAGTTCGCCAGAACCGCGCAGCGCTAGGCCACCAGCACCAGCGATATTAGGCTGGAAGCTAGAAGAGAACAGGAAGTCAGCTGTTGTGTAAGCGGTACCTGCAGCATCTAGTTGAATATCTTCGAACGTATCCGTATCGAAGTAATCAGCAGCCAAACCACCAACAACTTCCAAGTAACCGTTACCTGAACCACGCTCATCAGCATCTGGGCTTGAGATAGAGCCAGCTGTCAGTGTACCGAACAAAGAGCCTACAGCGCCGTAAGTGAATTCATAGTAGTCCACTGCAGCAAGCGATAACCAAAGTACACCGTCAGTCGCAGTCGATAGACCACCATCTGCATCCAGGGTTAGTTCGTAATCAGGCGTATCATCAACGTAGAAGTTTAGGTAACCACCGCTGAAGTAAAACTCTGAAGTACCCGCCACTTCTTCAACCAGTGTGTAACCACCAAAAGAGAAGGTCAGTTCACAGCCAGAACAAAATGAGGATTCATTAGGGCCTGTCAGAGAGTTAACCGATGTAATTTTACCGAAACCGGCTAAAACGTCGTTTGTTGTTTGGACAGTGATCTCAGTCAGGGTTGCTTCTGAGAAGAAGTCAGCCGCTGCCTCAGTATCCCATGTCACACCGCCAACATTGACAACCTGCGCTTGAGCTGTCGTGCTCAAAGCCAGCGCTGTTGCCGAAGTAGCAAGTAGCTTTTTAAGTTCCATTTTTGTGCTCCATTTCGAAATTGGATATCAGCATTCTAATAAATGCAAACCCCATGCCTAATACAACAAATAGCTGATATTTAAGAAATTTAATAAAGCTAGGGTTTATATTTATTACTGAAATGTAAGTTTTATTGACGACATCAGACAACAAATAAGTCTCCCTTAAGAGACACCTAATAAAAAACCATGACATCAAATAGATTTTATATAAAACTCGTTTTTAAGGCTAAAATAATATAGATGTAAAATTAAGCCGGTAATAAATAATGTCTTATTTTGACTACAGAAAAGCATTTTCCCGTAACATTGGCTGGGTAACCGAGGAAGAACAAACGCTTCTCTCTACCAAAAAAATAGCCATAGCCGGGTTAGGTGGCGTGGGAGGTACACACCTGCTGACACTATCGAGGTTGGGATGTACTCACTTCCACATCGCGGATTTTGATGAGTTTGAAATACATAACTTTAACCGTCAAAGCGGCGCTTTCTGCTCTACCATAGGCCGAAAAAAACTGGATGTCATGGAAGAGATCGCCCAAGACATCAACCCAAATTCTGCGATTACAACCTTCCCTCAAGGAATTAGCGAAGATAACTTAGATGAGTTTCTTGATGGCGTTGATTTATATGTAGATTCTTTAGACTTCTTTTGCCTGCCCATTCGAAGACGCGTCTTTAAAGCATGCCATGAAAAGGGAGTCCCTGCTGTAACAGCAGCACCGTTGGGTATGGGAACCGCTTTTTTATACTTCAAACCTGGAAAAATGTCTTTTGAACAGTACTTTAATTTCCAAGGCACATTGGATGGACCAATGTTGGAGGATGATTTAATTCGCTTTTTAATCGGCCTTTCACCATCACTTCTGCAAATGGGTTATTTAGTGGATGAGTCACGCGTAGACTTTAAAAAAGGGATCGGGCCATCAACTGTCATGAGCTGCGATATGTGCGCAGGTGTTGTCGGCGTAAATGCACTCAAAATTTTGTTAGGCAGAGGCGACGTGCTTGCGGCCCCCAAAGGCTTACATTTTGATGCTTATAAAAATAAGCTTAAAAAAACACACCGCCTAGGAGGCAACAAACACCCAATACAAAAATTACTGTTTAAAATCGTTAAAAAAGTGGTTTCAGAAAAATCATGATGTGATCAATTCTTCGACAGGATATCGCCCAGAGCGAGGAAGCACTTTCTTAGCGTTACCGATACGAAACATGATGACCGGGTTGTAATTGGGGCAAACCCACTTATGGTAACTGGCTAGTACTTCCCTAGCCTCATCCGCAAAGTCCTTAGGTAACGTCTGTTCGCGATACCTATGAGTGATATCAGTAATTACGTAGTAAGGATGCACTGACAAGCCAAGCTGATTAATACGACTCCAAAGACGGCCAGTCGCTTTACCTGCTTCAATATAATTATCGTCCTCGGTGTAAACTACACCGATTACGCCAGCTTTTTTTAGAAGTTTTACTTCTTCACTTGCCAATAATTTATAAGCACCAATTCGGTTCATTCTTGAGAGATTTTTCCAATCGGAAATCCATCGCACCATCGGCTTAGCGCCACAAGGCAGTCCAAGACTGGCCAAACTTAAGCCACTCTCCGGATTCGAATCATAAGTGATGGCTTTACTGAGTAATTCATGGATCTCACGGACCTGAAAACGAATGCTAGACGCCGCTTGGGTTAAGTCAATCCATGATTGTTTTTGATCATCGGAAACTAATAGAGCAGGTTCTTCAGCGAAGAGGTCTTCCAACCCGATCAAAGTTGCTTGATCTATTGGCAAAAAAGGAGCTCGATTGGTGCAGCGCTGATAAACAAGGCTTTCACTGTTTAGGGCATTTTTAGGCTCCCCCTCAACCGTGAAGGACACCTCTGTTAGATCATCATTAAGCGAATACTCAACATCGACACCAATCTCTTGTCCCCTTTGCTCAACATTCCAGATCATAGCGCCAATGGCAATGCGTATAGCAGGGTTAGTCGCTTCAAACGTCAGTCCAGAAACACGTTTTTCATCATAATAAGCGACAAAGCCTTGGTGAGTAATCCGATAACTTAAAGGCTGAGAGTTATCGGCAGAGGGGTGGTAATGTGCGGCGTTGATGAGTTCTTTTACGATGTTATCCATAACCTGCTCCAAAAAGCTATGTGATCAGTCACATAGCTTTCTTTATAGCAGTTTACTTAGAATTATCCAGCATGTATTGGATAGCTGCGGTCATCTCTTTATCGGTACAATCCATGCAAGTGCCCATTGGTGGCATCGCATTGATCCCTGTTTTCGCCGTTTTTAACAGGCCCTCTATGCCTTTGTCCGCCCGCGAAGACCAAGCTGCGCTGTCACCCAATTTAGGCGCATTCGCAACGCCTGAAGCATGACAAACAAAACACTTAGCGTTGTACACCTCTTCGCCTGAGCGTTCAGCGTAAGCCGCCATAGGCGTTAGCAGGGCTACGGCCATCAATAATACGTTTCTCATCGATTCATCCCTTTATTAGTATGTTTGTGCTCGCAAACAGACACATCATAGGGGGATTGTGGGAGTGACTAAAGCAATATCTAGGAAAAAGAGTGTGGCAGATTGTCGCAAGATGGGTCAGACCCGTTCCGATGAAAACCCAAGGGGTTTCAACGGAGCTGTCTTCGGTAAAGCGGTGAAGGCCTCACAGGCGCATGGCGAATGAGGCTTGGTTTTGCTGGCTATCTTGATAACGCTTTTCGTTAGCCAAGTTGTGTTGGCACGCTTGGATTACTTCATCGATGATGGCGTTCGGTAAGTCGAATGCACGGCGGATCTCTTCTTGTGTCAGTCCGCGTTTAAGTAGATGAGTTACTTGTGCCTGTAGTTGATGTCGTTCCATGTTCATTTCCTCTTTTCTTATAAACGTTATGTATGATCTGAGAAAAATGTGACAAAAAAATGTCACTCCAATAAGACTCTATGAATTTAATTAAGTTCCGATTCATCTTCAAGAGTCTGAAAGGCAACAAGGGTGATCTAGATCAGTGGATACGACATGATTACTGACAGCGACGCAAACGCCAAAAGCAAGAAAACCTACCCCGGAAATCGATCTTGATAAACAACCGATTCAAGATCTTTGCGTTTTTCCCAACGCAGCGTTTCAAGCTCCGGTATGGGGTAAAACTCTTTAACGTACCCAAGGCATAGATAAGCCACCAGTTTGTGATCTTTCGGGGCATTAAGCGCTTTTTTTACATCATCGGGGTTCAGTATGCTGACCCAGCCCATTCCGATGTTCATCGCACGGGACATCAGCCACATGTTTTGGATGGCGCACACCACACTGTACTCGCCAGCTTCCAGCATCGAGTGCTGCCCAAGTACAGGCCCTTCAGAAGGTTTGTAAAACACCGCAATATTCACGGGGGTTTCAAGAATCCCTTCGAGTTTCAGCCGATTGTATTGGGATTGTTTATCGTCACTAAACGTGTCGGCCGCGCTTTGATTCACCGACTGAAAGCTTTGGTGAATGAGCTCTTTGATGGATGGGTCTTTCACAATAACAAACTCCCAAGGCTGGGAGAATCCGACCGAAGGCGCCAAAGAGGCGGCATAAAGAATCTGATCCACCGCCTCGTCAGGCAAAGGATCCGGCAGGAAGTTGTTTCCACGGACATCTCGACGATGCATTAACAAGGCTTCGAGCGTTGCTTGATCATCAAACGTGAAGGTTTTTTGGCTCATGGCGAAATAACATCGATCGTTAAAACGCCAAAGTGTACACCAACCGACCTTCGGCCACGAAGATCGGTTGGCTTAACAGGATTAGCCAAGTGTACGGAATGACTCCATTAACGCCGGAATGCCTGGGAACATACCAATCATGGCCATCACCGAGCATAAGATCACAAAGGTAATACCAGGAATGATCCAGCGGCCAGAATGGCCTAGCTCTTTGCCGCGCTCTTTACAGCCGATCAGCCCTAAATTATCGAGCACCATGGTTAGAGACCAGCCAAATACCGGGTTAACTAAGGCTGATGAGAAGATCACAATCGCAGCCGACTGGGTTGTTTTACCTTCTCGGGTCATCTGCATACCCGCCTCCAGCAGCGGCAAGAAAACACCCACGATCAAGGCCACACTTAAAACGGGTTGCCAGATGGCCAAGTCCATCGGGTAGCCCCAAAGCGCGGCAACCACACACAAGAGGCCTGTTAGGATGGCACCTGCTGGGATAGGACGGCGAGCAATCGCCGCCGGAACAATGTACGTCCCCCATGAAGACGAAAGGTTACCGCCACCCAGTAAACTGCCGACCGCTTGGCGAGCGGAGGTGCTGAGCATGGTGTCATCAATGTTCATCAAGACTTTGTCGGTGTTTTTCGGATAGCTTAACTCCTGAAACACGCGATGGCCTAAAAAGTCAGGTGACCACATGGCCACGGCTAACACCGCAAACGGCGCAACCGCAATAAAGTGTTCTAACTGAGGCAAGCCCAACTGCCAGCCGGTATCCTCACCCCACCAATACGCTGGGTTTAGGTTGGGAATACCAGGCTCTGTGGTGAACTCGAAAGGAGCCCCTAGCGCAAAGGCGATCGCCGCCGCCAGCACAGAGCCCAACGGAATCGCTAACCAACGCATCTGGATGTGCTCAAGCCAGGCGTACATGATGATGGTACAGATGATCACCACAAAGGCGATGTACGCCATATCGAAGCTTTCGGCCCATGCATAGAGCTTTGCCACCTGCCCTGTTACGCCGATAAAGCCCAGATAGAGAAGCAAGCCGCCACAAACCCCTTTACTGGTCAATTTCGCCAGCAAACTCCCCCCTTTGGAGAAGCCCAAGATAAATCCAAAGACCCCAATCAATATCCCTAACGCCATCGGGTGCCCGCCAGAGGCTACGATTAAAGGAATCAGGGGAATCAATGGCCCATGGGTACCGGCAAGGTTACTGGTTGGGTTTAAAAAACCAGAGACCAATACCACAAAGAGCACAGCCGCGATCAACATCTCGAATCGCGCATTCTCAATCACAAATTCAGGGGATAACCCAAGGGGTGCCGCAAAAGCCCCTACCACCGCAGCCACCATCACAATTTTGCCAATGGTCGCGGCCATGGCTGGCACCCAGTCTTCTATTTCGAACCGGTAATCGCGAAACGGTAAATTGGGACGCCAGCGTCGTGGCGACATGGATTGCAGCTCGTGGTCCAAGTATTCTGCACGCGTGGCAAAAGCGGAACGGGGTTTGCGTGATGTCTGATAGTTAGATTTTTTATTATCTTCCATGACGAGTCCGACTGAGTAAAAAAATCCACTCTAAAATGCTCTGAATCAATCAACAATCAGACCTTTGGCATGGGTAGACTAAAGGTTAAGTATTTGAAAAATAAAAGACTACAGAAATCGGTCCGTTAAGAGTGTCCAGCAAGATACCCTTAACGATACAGGGTTCGTTTTTTGAACATTTATTCAAATAGTTTCAGGTAAAGCAATGATTGCTTCTAATTCAATATCGATATCTCGACTGAATAATGACGCTACTTCGACTAATGAACTGGCCGGAAAGCACCCTTCATAATTTGAGGCTAAGGCCTCTCGCAAGGACTCAACGCACTTCATCGAAGAGACATAAAGGGTGACTTTTATGATGTCCTTAATTCCTGCGCCTTCGGTTTTCGCAATAATGTTTAATTGCTCAAAAATCGCTTTTACCTGACTCTTGATATCACTCATAGCCGGAACCCGCCCAAAAGCAGTTAGGCCCGAAACATAAAGAGTATTGTGATGTTTAACCGCATGGGAATAAGGACCAACGGGATCTCCAAGTTCCTTGTAATTGTGTCTTTCAAGCATCTCTGGTGCCCTCATTTTGATGTCAAATAATTAACGAATTAAGCACGGTATTTTCTTTGGCGCTCAATCATCCACCCAGGGTATTCAGCTGGCAATTGACTGACCTCATCCAACGCCTTTAACTCTTCCTCTGTAAATGTAAGGCTGGCGGCAGCGATGTTGTCGTTTAATTGGTCGATTCGCTTCGCACCGATGATCACGCTACTCACCACGGGTTGATGCAAAAGCCAAGCTAGCGCCACCTGCGCCACGCTTACCGACTGTCCGCTCAGTTCTTTGCCAGCGGCAATATCACGCATCACCGCAATCACATTACGACCTCGCTCACGATCGACCGGTGGGAAATCAAACTTAGCTCGGCGATTATCCTCCGAGACATGCTCCCCTTCGTATTTGCCGGATAGATACCCGCCCGCTAGCGGACTCCAGACCATCAAACCGACTTGTTCGGATTCCAGCATCGGAACCACATCGCGCTCCAAATCTCTCCCAACCAAGGTGTAGTGGGCCTGCAACGAAATAATCGGGCAGAGTTGCTTCGCTTGGGTCATACCAACAGCTTTCATAACTTGCCATGCCGCCCAATTGGATAGACCGACTTGATGAACATGCCCCTGCTCGACCAGCGTATTTAAGGCCATTAAGGTTTCTTCCATAGGCGTTGCAGGATCAAAGCCATGGATCTGATACAAGTCGATGTAGTCCGTTTGAAGCCGTTTGAGGCTGGCTTTGCACTCATTGATGATATGCCCACGCGAAGCGCCTCGCGCATTGGGCCCAGCCCTCATAGGACCAAGCACCTTGGTTGCAACCACAACATCCTCGCGATTAACGGCTAAGTTTTTCAGCGACTGGCCAACTATGCGCTCGCTATTGCCATGTCCGTACACATTGGCTGTATCGATAAAGTTAATGCCCGCGTCCAGCGCCGTTCGCACTAACTCATCAGCTTGGTCTTGTTGGAGTTTGCCAATCATCCCCCACATATCGTCACCGCCGCCAAAGGTCATGGTGCCAAGGCACAGCTCGGATACAAATAGGCCCGAGCGGCCTAACGTGCGGTACTTTAGAGTAGATGGTTGGTCCGATGTCGGCAGATTGTTCACAACGTTGGAAGTGGTCATATGAAGTCTCCTTAAGTTCGTGACTCCATGCTATGCCCGTTTAGGGTGGTTGAGAGTGGCAGAAACTCTCAGGTAATTGCACAATCCTATCAAGTGCATTACAAAAGGGTGGTGAGCGCCCTGACACACGGTACACTCAACATCATCGATTCCTTCACTTAATCTTCCTACGAGAGGTCGCGTCAAATGCAGATGACAGACACCCAAGAAGCGAGTGGCCTATCAAGCCTTCGCGATCGCGTTGAGTCCTGTTGGCATCAGCACGGCCCCGACAATGCCATCCAAGGGCTTCGGCTCACACGAGCGATAGAACCCAGTGGCACCATCCGCGCACTGTATCAAACCTCGTTTTGCCTAGTGCTTCAGGGGTCTAAACTGACCTCGGTGGGGGATCTATCGGTCGAGTATCACACGGGTGATTGTTTGTTTGCTTCGGTCAATATGCCTGTGATTTCGCGTATTGTGAAAGCCTCGTTGCAAGACCCATATCTTGCGATCAGCTTAGAGATCGATCCAAGCGCCGTTGCCCAACTGCTAGTTGAGCATCCCGACATGGCGATGCGTCCACCGACTAAACGCGCTTTTCAACAGGCTTTGATGACCGCGAGAGCGCCGACGGACTTGTACGATCCTTTCATGCGTTTACTGAGCCTCTTGGATCAGCCAGAGGATCAAGCCGTGTTGGAGCCATTAATCCGTCGTGAGATTTGCTGGCGCTTGTTGCGCTCCCCACTTGGGGAGGCACTGCAACGAACCGGAAATAAAGACAGCGAAACCGCAAGGATTGGCCAAGTGACCGCTTGGATGCGCACTCACTACCAAGAGACGTTTCAGGTGGCCGATTTGGCCACAATGGCGAATATGAGTCCAGCCTCGTTTCACCGTCACTTTAAAGCCATTACCCAGCTCACACCGGTGCAATTTCAAAAGCTGGTTCGCTTACAGGAAGCGAGACGCTTATTGTTAACGGAGCAAGAGGTCGCGAGTGTCGGCTATCAAGTGGGCTATGAAAGCCCATCCCAATTTAGCCGCGATTACCGAAAACTCTTTGGCGCACCGCCCGGGAAAGACAAAGCAATAATGCGCTCTGAAATCGCGATTGAGAGTCGTGTCTAAGACACACAAGCAACTTATTCAGATGCCGTCTCAGATAGGTTCTTTCTTTTCATCAGCTTGCCCGCATAAACCAGAGCAAACGCGCCTACGATTAACCAAGTGGCGGCTTGTATCGGAGAGGCGAAGACCCATCGATCAAATGAGATCACCGACGAGTAGATGAACAAATCAATGCTTTTGCGCAAGTGCACCAACATCGGCAGAGAAAACACAGCATAAAAAGCCACCGCACACACAAAGGGTTTGCTGGGCGCTAATTTGAAAGCAAGAAAGATCAGTAGGATACAGGTCACACCGGTCTGAAATGCGGTTTTTGTAAAGAAAAATACGTCGTTGCTACTCCCAAAGACACTGAGTATCAGATTCAAGGAATAGCCGCAAAGCAAATACAAGGCAATAACGACGGGAATAAAGAGAATCCACTGCAGGACTCGAGGTAAGGCACCCCAAAGAGGTACTGGGCGAGTGTTTAACGTGCTCAACGACAATCTCCTTTTGTATACATCGTGCTCGCCAGTTAGGCGAAGTCTTCCATTACATTTGGACAAGGCGTGTGTTCATCATCAATGATGAAATGGGTCAGAGCCGACCAGCCTTGAAGCGCCGTAAGAATATCTCAAGCTCAAAAGAGAATCCAGCAAGCAGGCCAAACTGTCAGAAAAAAGTAACAAACGCATTACATTTCGACGTATCGACGCTCGGGTCGGCCCAGTCCACCGTAATTGATTTGCGCCTCTAAAGCGTTAACACTGACAAGATATTCCAAATAACGCCGAGCCGTTGTACGGCTCACACCAATGTGTTCACCTAATTCCTCAGCGTTCCAAGAGGTGTGTTTTTCAGCAAAGGCTGCCATGATTTTGTTGAGGGTGATCTGATCAATTCCCTTTGGTAAGCGCTTTTTCTCACTCTCATCCTTAGGGGCTGTCGTTTGGCGAGGCAGCAAGGTGTCAACATCCGTTTGAGCCAACAACTCGGCATCTTTAAGCTTAGCAAGGTGCGCGGCAAAGTTGTTTAAAGACTCCTGCAAACGCTCAAATACCAGAGGCTTTAGAATGTAATCAAACACTCCTCCACGCATCGCTTGGGTCAGTGTATCGACCTCTTTATCAGCGGTTATGAGGATTACATCGGTCTTTTTATCGTCGGCTCGAATCTCTTTGAGCAGCTCCAAACCGGTACCGGTCGGAAACTGAACATCCAACAGCAGCAACTCAGGTTCTAGGATATCCACAAGATCGGCCGTTTCCGTTAAACCATGCGCAATGCCCACCAGCTCGAACCCGTCAATCCGCTCAAGGAAACGCTTTTGGATCTCCGCGATTTGCGGATCATCTTCTGCAATGACGACGCGTATTTTATCCATCTCGGTTCTGTTCTTTTATGGTTATATTTCGGGTGGCCAAATGCTTGGGTATGTATACCGTAAAGCGTGCCCCACCCTGCTCGCCCGTCTCAAGGGTGATGGACCCATCAAGCTGGTCAATAAACTGCTTCACTAAGTGAAGCCCAAAGCCGTGGCCCATGCTGGTTTTAGTGGTGACGCCTTTTTCAAAAATCTGCTCTTGAAGGGCTTCTGGTACACCTTGGCCTTCGTCTTCGACTTCAAAGATAAGGTCATTACCCAAGTCCGTCATAGAGATCATCACGTTGCCACCGGCTCCTGTATGTTCCAGTGTGGCCTCTAAAGCGTTATCGATCAAATTCCCAAGAATACTGACCAAGTGCTCGCGTGGCAGTTGCTCTGGAATTTCCGACATATCACTTTCAGGGTCTAGGATCAGCTCCAGCCCCATTTCACGGGCACGGTTGTATTTCCCTAAGATACAGCCCGAGATCACAGGGTCTGGTACGGCTCTGACCAATAAGTTGATCAGCTTTTGGTGATCCTGAGTTTCTTGACCGATCAGCGCAAGCGCTTCCTCTTTGGCATCAATCTGTAGCAATCCAGCAATCGTATGGAGTTTATTGGAGTACTCATGGGATTGGCTGTTCAGCGTTTCGGCGTATTTTTGAATCTGCGTCAGCTTGCGGCTGACCAAATCCAACTCATCTTTTAATCGGAAACTGGCCACAACGCCGATGATTTCGTTATCCCGCTTCACCGGCAGTCGGTTAACAATCAGATTGCGATCGTGCAGCCAGACCTCTCGGTCAAACTGAGGCTCTCCGGTTTTCAGGACTTCCAACAACTGGCTTTGCGGTAGGATGTCGTTGATCTGATGTCCGGTTAACGTGATGTCACTCGGCAAGTCGAGTGTTTCGATGGCGGTGCGGTTAAAGGTGGTGATGATCCCCTCTGTGTTGATGGAGATAATCCCCTCTCGTACGGTTTCCAAGGTGGCGTTTCGCTCTTCGAATAGCTGCGCGATCTCTTCAGGCTCTAAGCCAAAAATCGCGCGTTTAAAGTGATTCGCGATCCACAACGCAATCATGACACTGACGGTAAACGCCAGCAGTATCACCACGATTAATGTCACCCGGTAACGGTCGATCACCGACTGCACATTACCCAGCATATAGCCAACCGACACAATCCCGATGATGTGATGGTCATCCGCGTCAAAAATGGGCGCTTTACCTCGCATCGTAGCGCCTAAGCTGCCCATCGCTTTTTGTAAATACGCCTCACCATGGAGCAGGGCTGGCTCGTTAAAATCGCCATCATCATCGTGCATCGGTTTTCCGACTTTGCCCGGGGTTGGGTGTGCTAAACGTACACCTTCGTGATCCCCAATAACGATGAAGCGCGCTTCGGTTTTCTCAGCTAAGTTGACCGCTAAGGAGGCGAGGTTATCGGTGTCACGCCGGGTGACGAAATCAACGATATTGGGCATGGCGGCGATGGTTTTGGCGACATGAATCGCACGCAAGCCGATTTGCTCATCGAGTGAGTGGGATAAGTAATGTAGGGCGAAAAGCCCGATAAAGCCGGTCTGCATCAATGCCATTAGACCGAGAATCAACACCATCCGTGTTTTAAGCTTTAAAGCACGTAGGGAAAAGAACATCGCTGTTTATTGTTGTTGTGTGTTTGATTCAGTATACCCAAGAATCGTAAAAACCACCCGTGAACAAAATGAACTAAATGCACTTAAAGTTTTAAAAGCTCTTTAATTTCATAAACTTCTCAAATCCTCGTTCGCTGCCTATCTTTTGGGGCAGTGAAACCAACAAAAACAATTAGAGGATTTTCATATGTTCTCCAAACTTTTTTCACGTAAGCGTTCTTTCCTGTGTGCAGCGGCCGTTGCTTCTTGCCTAAGTGCAGGTGCGGTTAATGCTCAAGTTGATTCTGTTCACTTTCTGATCCCTGGCGGCGCTGGCGGCGGTTGGGATGGTACAGCTCGTGGTACCGGTGAAGCTCTGACAAAATCAGGCCTTGTGAGCACAGCGTCTTACGAAAACATGTCTGGTGGCGGCGGCGGTAAAGCCATTGCACACCTGATCGAAATCTCAGACCAAGCGGACGATACCTTGCTGGTGAACTCCACACCGATCGTTATCCGCTCACTGTCTAAAGTGTTCCCTCAATCGTTCCGTGACCTGACTCCAGTGGCTGCGACCATCGGTGACTACGCGGCGTTTGTTGTACCAACGGACTCTAAATACACCTCATTCAATGATGTGGTTGCTGAGTACAAAGAAAACCCACGCTCTGTGAAAATCGCAGGTGGCTCGGCTCGTGGCAGCATGGACCACTTGGTTGCAGCGATGGCGTTTAAAGCCGCAGGTGGCGACCCGAAAGCGGTTCGTTATGTCGCTTACGACGCAGGCGGTAAAGCGATGGCTGGTCTTTTGTCTGGCGAGACTCAAATCCTATCAACGGGTTTCAGTGAAGTACTGGCGCTGGCCGAATCTGGCGAAATCCGCATCCTTGCAATGACCGGTGCAGAGCGCTCTGCTGCAGCGCCTGACGTACCGACTCTGAAAGAGCTGGGTTACGATGCGACCTTCGTTAACTGGCGTGGTTTCTTTGGTGCGCCAGGTCTTAGCGATGCCAAAGCACAAGAGTACCAAGACGTACTGAAGAAGATGTACGAAACAGAAGAGTGGGCAACCGTACGTGACCGTAACGGTTGGACTGAGATCTTCAAGCCAGGTGCTGAGTTTACGACCTTCCTGGAAAACCAAGAGAAAGAGATCGGCAGCCTGATGCGTGAACTTGGCTTCCTGAAATAAGTCTCTCCTCCCTAGGGGCAGCGGCGTTCGCACTGCCCCTTTATCTATAAAAAATCAAAATCTGCAAGAACTGGGGATGGTATGGGCATTTCAAAAGATCATATCGGCGGTTTAGTCTTTCTTTGTTTATCGGTGGCCTATGGCTACTACACAACTCAGATACCCATGCTTCCGGGTGATGAATATGAGCCATTCCATGCTCAAACATTACCGATGGCACTGGCCTATTTAGGCGCTGGGTTATCGATTGCTTTACTGGTTACGGCCGATCGCAGCCGTGAGAATCACGTTGACCTTAAGGGACTGGACTTTGCTCTTGTGGCTAAGCTCTTAGCGTGGGTCGTGGTGTTTGCGATCGCTCTAACGTGGGTCGGCTTCTTGTTATCGACCATTATCTTCCTGATCGGCGGCTACTGGATTTTAGGTGAGCGTCGCATCAAAACACTGTTGATCGCTTCTGTGCCGTTCGCAGTATTCATCTGGTTTGCGCTGTCTCAGTTGCTGGATATCTATCTGGCCCCAGGCAAACTCTTCTCGATGGTTGCAGGAGGTTAATCATGTTAGATGGTATTCTCGTAGGCCTTCAAACGGCCACCATGCCTTTCAACATCTTAATGGTGGTTGTAGGCTGTTTCGCCGGTACCTTCATCGGCATGTTACCCGGTCTTGGCCCTATTTCGGCCGTGGCTTTGATGATCCCTGTCACTTACGGGTTGGATCCTTCCTCCGGCATCATTTTGATGGCGGGTGTGTATTACGGTGCGGTCTTTGGCGGTTCGACCTCCTCTATTTTGATTAATGCACCGGGCTGTGCCAGTACCGTTGTAACCTCATTCGATGGCTACCCATTAGCCCAACAAAAACAAGCGGGTAAAGCACTGGCACTGGCGGCGTATTCCTCATTCACAGGCGGTACCATCGGTGCCATCGTCCTGTTGTTTGCCGCGCCAGCTTTAGCGTCTGTGTCTCTTAGTTTCCAATCAGGCGATTACTTCGCTTTGATGATCTTAGGTTTAACCGCCGTAGCCGCCTTTGCAGGCAAAGGTCAGGTACTTAAAGCGATGATCATGACCATTTTCGGTTTGATGATTGCGACCATCGGTACCGATGTGATGTCCGGTGCCCCACGCTTTACCTTTGGCAACATCGACCTAATCGACGGCGTAAGCTTCCTGCTGTTGGCTATGGCCACCTTCGCTTTGGCTGAAGTGGTAATGACCGTGCTCAAAGGTGAGCACAAAGAAGAAGAGCCGGATATGGACATGTCTTCGCTTGGCAGCATGAAGCTGTCCAAGGAAGAGATCAAAGAAGTAGCACCAACGGTTGCCCGCTCCTCTGTGTTCGGCTTCTTGGTCGGTGTGCTGCCAGGTGCGGGCGCGACCATCGCTTCTTTCTTGGCGTACGGTTTGGAACGTAACCTAGCCTCAGCGAAGCAAAAACTGAAATTCGGTAAAGGTGCCCTGCGCGGTTTGGCGGCGCCTGAATCGGCCAACAACGCAGCCTCTACCGGTTCATTCGTACCACTTCTGACACTGGGTATTCCAGGTTCTGGTACAACGGCCATCATGCTGGGCGCGTTAATCGCCTACGGCATTCAGCCAGGTCCACGTTTGTTTGTGGATAACCCAGATGTGTTCTGGTCGGTGATCATCTCCATGTACTTCGGTAACTTGGTGCTCTTGATCCTGAACTTGCCGCTGATTCCGTACATTTCACGCTTGTTGGTGATCCCACGTCCGATCCTGATCCCATTGATCTTGTTCTTCTCGATCACAGGCGTGTACTTGGTGAGCTTTAACACCTTTGATATTCACATGATGGTACTGATCACGGTGATCGCGATCTTCCTGAAGCTGCTCTCGTTCCCGATGGCTCCGATGCTACTGGGCTTCATCTTGGGTGGCATTATGGAAAGCAACCTAAGCCGTGCCCTAACCATCTCCGATGGCAGCTTAGCCTTCCTGTGGGAGCGCCCGCTGACACTGACCATCATGATCATTTCGTTGATTGTTCTGTTCTTGCCACTGTTTAGCACGCTGATTAAGCGTCCGGTGAAAGACAGAGCAGAAACGCCAGGGTCTGTTTCGACTGAAGGCGAGGGTTAATTCGGGGCCTTTCGAACCTAACTGACAGTCAAACATTGGCCAGATACTTTCGGGTATCTGGTCTTTTTTCTTGATCAAAATAAAAAAGCCCTGCTTCAATCACAGAAACAGGGCTTTTTAATGACGCTAAGTTACACCTTAAAACGGATCACTTTATCCGTCAGAGAGCGGGCTTCACGTTTCAGGTTTGTGGCACTTTCATGCAACTTAACGGAGCGATCCTGAGTCGCGGTTGACTCTTGATTGACCTCAACAATGTTGCGGTTAATCACTTCCGATACTTGTTGCTGCTCTTCTGCTGCAGCGGCAATCTGCTGAGCCATATCGCGAATCGTCGACACCGAGTCTTGAATCGATGTGAACACTTGGCGGGTTTGCTCGGTCGCCTTCATACTCTGCTCTGAATACTTCAAGGTATTCTCAAGCTTGCCAGCCACCTCGGCGGTTTGCGAAGTCAAAGATGCGATCATGGAGTCGATCTCGGCCGTGGAGTCGGCAGTACGACCGGCTAGGGTTCGAACCTCGTCCGCAACAACCGCAAAGCCTCGACCTTGATCCCCCGCACGGGCGGCTTCGATGGCGGCGTTAAGGGCAAGTAAGTTGGTTTGCTCGGCGATGCCACGAATCGTCTCCAAGATGGTTGTGATATTTCGAGATTCATTCGCCAAGGCTTCCATTGATCGGTTTGAATCTTCAATACCACGTGTCAGCGATTCAACAGCGGTTACCGAACGATCGATGTATTGCTGCCCTGTATTGACGTATTCCTGACTTTGATCGGCGGAACCGGCCGCATCAGTACAATTACGCGCCACTTCTGCTGCGGTTTGAACCATCTGATTAAAGGCAACCGACACTTGCTCCATGGCATCGGATTGCGATCGCGCGCTGGTTGCCATGGTTTGAGAGATGTTCGCCCCCTCATCCGACTGGTTCGCCACATGCAAAGAGGTAGCACTGATGTCTTTCACCAACTGATGGATCATCGCCACAAAGCGGTTGAAAGCACCGGCCAACTGCGACAGCTCATCGCTGCCGTTTTCGGGTAAGCGTTTGGTTAAGTCCCCTTCGCCGTTGGCAATCTCTTCCATGCTTTGCGCCATGGCATTGATAGGACGACACATCAGGTTACTGAACCAGACCCCTACCGCCCCAAACACTGCAAGCAGCACTAAGCTGATCAGTAAGGCTTTAATCTGGAACGCATCCGCGGCGGCAAACACTTCGCTGGCGGGGATCAGGCCGATCATTTGCCAGCCAGACTTATCCGAGCTGTGCGTCATCACCAACCAGTCTTGGCCGTTGAGCGTCACATGATCCAAGGTACCGTTCGTCATGCCTTGATAATCTGCGCCTAAGTCAGCCACCTTTTTGAAGTTGTTGTCAGTATTAACAGGGTCTGCCAACACCACGCCGGTTTGGTCGATCAAGATCAAATACCCAGAATCACCAAAGGTAACGGTACGCACGATTTCCGTCAGCTTGCCAAGCGAGATGTCCATCGCGATAACGGCATCAAGACCTGAGTCGGTTTTAAACGAGTGCATGTAAGGTACAAGTGGATCACCCGTAGTGAAATCCTCATAAGGAGGCGAAGTGACAGGCTTCCCAGGCTCACTCATCGAAGCTTGGAACCATGGGCGCTTAGTTGGGTTGTACTCACCCAATGGGGTTTTAGGCCACTGGACATAATCACCGTTACCTAAACCTAAGTAGACGTACATCAGGTCAGGATTACTGGTACCGTAGTCCTCCATGAGTCGCCACGCATCACGCTCAACTTGACTGTTTTGCTCAGGCGTCATTGGTCCTTTGGGACCAAAATAGTTGACGACAGAATCATCCAATGCTTTTAAGGCATCGGTTTTCGATAGGAAGGTCACGCCCTGTGTCATTCCGTTTAAGTAGGTCTCAAACGTCTGGTTGATTTGTATCATCTGCTGCTCGGCACCGCGCCGGTACGTTTTCTCGGCACTGGATCGAAACTCCAGTACGGCAATGATCGTGGTTACTGCCATCGGCAAGATAACAGCTGCCAACACAATCAGGATCAATCGTTGCTTAATGGTCATACTCTGCTCCACACAGGGATCGTTGGTCTTACTATAAGATAGTCGATTTTCTGTATAACGAGCCGAATTGGGCTCAATTTAAAGCTATCGGCGGGATATCCCTAACCTACAGAGCAAATGTTTGTTTTTTGATCGCTTATCGATCGCTTCATGCTCACTTCATCTTGCTTGTTCATACTGCGCTGGCCGAACTTTATCTGCCACTGATGCTTTTTAATTGAAAGCGCTTAGGGAAATGCCATGTACGTACTGCTAGTAGAGGATTACGCTTAGGTCAAGTGATCCAAAAGATTGTCTCGGCTCACTATCGGGTGGACTGGGTACGCACACAGGAGCAAGCTAAGCGCCCCAAGGGTTCTATACGCTTGGGGCGTTTTCGTTATGGGGCATACCGGTAGTGACCGGTGATCTCAAATAGAAACAGCATGTCATCAAGCTTGGGGCCGAGCCCTATGTTGTGGACTACTTTAGGGTTGCCCGTCATCCATCCTGTTTGATCCGTCACGATACCAATATGCGGCGCATTATTGGGCAAACGCCACGTGACCAGATCCCCCGGCTTATAATCATCTTTGTTGTCCGTAATCGGCAGCGACTCCCCAAAGCGTTCAAAAAAGACTTGAAGGTTTGGAACTCGGCGATGATCAATATTGGTATCGGTTCGGCTAAGCCCCCAGATACGTTTTGAGGGGTATTTCGAAAAGTGGGCTTTCATGTCTTCGTGCACTTTTTGCTGAAGGTCGATGCCCAGTGCTCGATAGGTTCGAATCACCACATCAGTGCACACACCGATGTTTGCGGGCACATCCCCATTGGGGTACCCAATCTTTATGTATTGACCGTCGTATGTGACATCGTGTTCGGTTCGTTGTAAGGCCGCCTCTACCAACGCTTCTTGAAAGCTTGCGGCAAAACTGGTCTGGGCCATCAAAAGCCCAACCACCATCATTATTGGCTTCATGTTCATCCTTGATCCTGAAATGACAACGTCGATACGGTAACAGATAAACCGATCTAGCGGGTATTAGGAATACACATCAACAAATCCGTCACGCCCACATCGGCGCCGGCTTGGCTCAGCAAGGTCGTTACCTGGCCTCGATGATGGGTTTGATGGTTGAAAAAGTGCTGCACTAAAAAACCCAGCTTACGATCGAACCGGTCACCGCGCGTGTTGCAATATACAAGACTGGATTCCAGTGTTTGATCATCCAATTCGTTACAAAAGGCGCTGATCGTTTCATCCATCGACAATCGAGCGACGGTTAACGAGGCAAGATCCTCATGTAAAATCGTATTCAAGGATGCAGGCGGTACCATTTTTCGAACCTCATCCAAAGCTGCAAACCCTGAAGGATGCTCGGCAAAGCGCTGCAACCAGAGCGTGTCACCGACCAAGATATGATTCAGCGTACCCACTACAGAGCCAAAAAACGCCCCTCGGTTTTCGTGCAGCTCCGCTTCGGATAACGTTGCGGCAGCTTGGTAAAGGTTGCCATTCATCCACTGGTTGTAGTGAGCCATCAGTTGGAAATGATCGGTTAAAGACATCCTAGTCTCCTCTTTATATTCTGTTCATTGCTGCGCGCGTGGCAAAACCAATGATCACAAATCCGATAATCACCATGCCAACCAACAACCACGGATTCATTCGACCTTAAAGACAAAGCAAGCTCAGATCAAATTGCCTAAACCTAACACGGTTAGAAAGCCGTCAAACCAGGTTAAGACGCTTCATTAGGGTTGCTGTGTAAAAAGCATCGGGATTCATCCTACACAATCTCAATTTATGGTCGATACTCTACTGACCGCAAACATTTGTTTAAGCCAGTAAGGGAGAGGTTATGTCACAACTTCAATTTCGCTTAGTTACGCGCAGTGACTTCGATGGTTTGGTGTGCGCTGTGCTACTAAAGCACTTGGATTTGATCAATGACATCAAGTTTGTTCACCCAAAAGATATGCAAGATGGCAAGATCGATATCTCGGATCAGGACATCACCACTAACCTACCGTACGTTGCCTCTGCCTATTTGGCGTTTGATCACCACCTATCCGAAACCATCCGCAATGACGAAGCGGATAATCATGTGATTGACCCCGAAGCACCTTCTGCGGCTCGCGTTGTATGGAAGCACTATGGCGGTCACGCCTCCTTCCCAAAAGCGTGGGATGAGATGATGGAAGCCGTCGACAAAGGGGATTCGGCTCAATACAACCAAGAAGAAGTCCTCAACCCCAAAGGCTGGGAGTTGCTGAATTTCTTGATGGATGCCCGCACCGGTTTAGGCCGTTTTCGTGAGTTTCGAATCTCGAATTACAACTTAATGATGGACCTCATCGATTACTGTAAAAACCACACCATCGGTCAGATTCTGTCCTTACCCGATGTCAAAGAACGTGTCGAACTCTACTTCGACCACGAAGCTAAGTTCAAAGAGCAGATCAAACGCTGCTCCAGCGTGCACGGTAATCTTGTGGTACTGGACTTGCGCAACGAAGAAACCATCTACGCCGGTAACCGTTTTATGGTGTATGCCCTCTACCCTGAGTGCAATATCTCGATCCACGTACTGTGGGGCTTAAAACAACAAAACACGGTATTTGCGATGGGTAAATCGATCTTCGATCGCAACTCACAAACCAATGTGGGCGAATTAATGCTGCGTTACGGTGGCGGTGGTCACCAAGCGGCGGGGACTTGCCAAGTGGATAACGATGACGCTAAAAAGGTGCTTTCTCAATTGATTGAGCAGGTAAACCAGGATGGCTGAAGCCGAACAGCTGGATTTTTTCGCATGTCTTCGCATGTTGGCCGCACACGATGGATCGGACTTGTACCTATCCACCGGTGCGCCGCCTTGCGGTAAGTTTCAAGGGGTACTCAAACCCTTAAGCAAAGCGCGATACCAGCGTGGTGATATCGAAAAGATCGCCCTTGAAGTGATGGATGAAGAGCAACAACAGGCTTTTCACCACGACCTTGAAATGAACTTGGCCATCACGGTCGAGAACGCAGGGCGCTTTCGTTTAAACATATTTAAACAGCGCAATGATGTGGCCATCGTTGCCCGTAACATCAAAATGGACATCCCGCGTATGGAGGATTTGGGCCTACCCGATGTCCTCAAAGAAGTGATCATGTCAAAGCGGGGATTGATCCTCTTTGTGGGCGGGACGGGCTCGGGGAAATCCACCTCGTTGGCGGCCTTGATTGATCATCGTAACGCCAACAGTGGCGGCCACATCATCACCATCGAAGATCCGATTGAGTTTGTCCACCAGCATAAAAAGTCGATCGTGAATCAGCGTGAAGTGGGTGTGGATACGCGCAGTTTCCACAACGCCTTGATCAACACACTGCGACAAGCGCCGGATGTGATCTTGATTGGTGAGATTCGCGACCGCGAAACCATGGAGCACGCCTTGGCGTTTGCTGAAACCGGGCATTTAGCGATCTCCACCT
The DNA here is from genome assembly GCF_056160565.1 of Neptunomonas sp. ABH4_499. NCBI lineage: Bacteria > Pseudomonadati > Pseudomonadota > Gammaproteobacteria > Oceanospirillales > Oceanospirillaceae > Neptunomonas > Neptunomonas sp. ABH4_499. The sequence continues at coordinate 260,981 of NZ_JBSWXK010000003.1, forward strand.
TGCACGCCAACAACGCCAACCAAGCCTTTGATCGGATCATCAACTTCTTCCCTGAGGAGAAGCGCAACCAATTATTGATGGATCTCTCCCTCAATGTGCGTGCCATTGTCTCCCAGCGTTTGGTGCCAACAGTCGATGGTAAACGTGCCGCGGCCATCGAGATTCTTCTGGGCTCCCCCACCATTCAGGAGTTGATCCTGAAAGGCGATATCGAGGGGATTAAAGAGATCATGGAAAAATCCGATGCGATGGGGATGCAAACCTTTGATGGGGCGCTCTTCAAGCTGGCTAAAGAGGGTCGCATCACCGAAGAGGAAGCGATTAAAAACGCCGATTCCGCCAACAACCTGCGTCTCAAACTCAAACTGAGTAAGGATGGCTCATCCGGCTCTGGCATGAGTTTTACCTTAGAGAGCAACCTGCCTAAAGGACAGCAAAGCGACGAAGAGGATGACGACGATATGGAAGAGATCGTCATCGGCTCTCGCCCTCGTCGATAGCACTGGTGTGACTCTGCGTCTTGGGGTAGAGTCGCGCCATCTGCGTATATCCGTTTTGTAAGGGGTGCTACATGAACGACGTCCTATCCGAACTCCGTGAAATGAATCAAGACCGTTTTGGCTCAGTAGAGCTGCCGGACGAAGACTTACTCGTTGAAATCGAAGAAGAAATTCTGATCGGTTTACCGGCGGATCTGAAAGAATTTTTATTAGAAGCCAGCGATGTGGTGGTTGGGACGCTCACCCCTGTTACCGTGTCCGACCCGCAAAGCCACACCCACCTACCAGACGTCACCGCAACCGCTTGGTCAGAAGGCTTACCTCGTGATGTGATCCCGGTTTGCGCGACCGAAGAAGGCTACTACGCCATGTCATCAGAAGGCGCTGTCAGCTTCTGGTCAAAAGAAACCGAAGACTTTGAAGAGCAAGAGTGGGAAACCCTCTGGGATTGGATCAGCGAAGTCTGGATGGAAAGTTAACCACCGCAATTAACCCAGGTTAATTTCATACCCGCTGCGCTTCGATACAGTCACTCCATCGACAACACAGATGGAGTGACACAACATGAGCATTATCCCAGCCTTGAAATGGCGCTATTCACTTAAGCATTTTTCAAACAAAACGGTTTCCGATCAGCATATTGATAACTTGGTCGAAGCGGCACGCTTCTCGGCATCCTCCTATGGGCTGCAACCCTATACACTGCTGGTCATATCGGATCGTGATCTTCTGCAGCAATTATCCAAAGAGGCCTTTGATCAAGCTCAGGTAAGAGAGTGCTCACACTTATTGGTCTTTTTGCCGCTCCAAACCCTTTCTGAACACAACATCGATCAGCATTTCGACCGTGTGTATGAACAAAGCCAAACACCGAAAGGCAGCTTGAACGGTTATGCTGATCACATCAAAAGGGCTCTACTGAATAAAACGGCCGATGAACTCAAAGCTTGGGCCGAACAACAAGCCTATATCGCGTTGGGTTCGGTATTGGCGGAAGCGGCATCATTGGGCATTGATACTTGCCCTATGACCGGGTTTGATCCAGTCGCTTTTAACCGTACGCTCCAACTGGAGGGGTCTAACCAAGGCGCGTGTGTTATTTGCGCGGTAGGCTATCGACAAGACTCGGACATACCGCCAATCAAGGTACGTATCCCTAAAGAGCATTTTTCGGCGTATTTATAAAACAAGGAGTGTTGCATGCCTTTTCAACCTTACCTAAGCGCTTTGGGCCTTGATGCGCCATCATCACCCAACCTTCATTTTTTAACCGAGCTTACCAAGTGCCATTGTGCCGCCTTTACCTTCAACAGCTTGGGCGTATTGCTGCAAGAAGACTTACCCTTAGATACCGAGTCTCTTATCCACAAATTAGTGGGACGTAACGCGGGGGGCTATTGCTTTGAGCACAACAAACTCACCTTTGATCTGCTCACGCATTTAGGCTTTAACACCCGCTTAGTGTTGGGTCGGGTATTAAACAATGTGGTGCGCCCAGTTCCTAGAACCCACCGCATCACCTTAGTGGAGCTAGAAAGTGAATGGTTTTTAGTCGATGTTGGGTTTGGCGGTAACTGCCCTACCACCCCGATTATGCTTCACTCAGATGCGTTACAAACCTCGGGGATGGATCAATACCGAGTTCGAGCGCTCCCCAATAACGAGTTTGACCTGGTGTTAATGAAAGACGGCGAATCTTTCATTCTGTATCGCTTTGATCTGGCCGACTACTCTGAAGCGGATTGTGAATTAGGGCATTTTTATTCACATAAACACCCAAGCGCGGTGTTTGTGAATAACTTAGTGGTGAGCCGCAAAAAAGCGCATGACTACTGTGTGATCACCAACCACCTTTTCCAGCACAGACAGCTTGATCAAACCACACACACCGAGATCGATTCTGCGGATACGCTCCACACCCTGCTAACGAGTGTCTTTGGCCTATCCATTGACCGAGAAGTCTGCCAATTTCTCTTTAACCGTTTTATCGCCCCAAAACTAAAAGCGTCGAAAAACATAGCTGTGGACAAGCTAGGAGTTGCCCCATGAACCCTGTTGTCTTAGCACTTTGCTGGTCATGGTTGATGGCATCCTCGTTTATCGTGTCGGCCTGGATCACCCCTTTTGCCTCGCCGATGGCAACAACGGGGTTACGGTTTGCCCTCGCGTTGTTGATCATGACCCCGATCTATCTGTCACAGCAGCGCACGAGAAGCGAAACCTTAATGCAACTGCTCACCTCCCCCAAACGTTTGTTGCAGTACGGAGTGATCAGCGGGTCGCTGGTGGGCTTTTTCATCGGATTGTTTACCGCGCTGAAAACCACCAGCTCGCTGAATACCTCGGTGATCTACACCTTGGTTCCCTTGATGGGCGCTGTGCTGGCTTTAGTGCTCGGCACCCCGACGCGTCTTAAACAGTGGTGTGGATATCTTTTAGGTTCAGGGGGTGCGGTTACTGTATTACTCTTTACCCGTGAGGGAAGCTTAGCGTGGCACAGTGGCGATGCCATCTACATCGGGGCTTGTCTTCTTTTAGCCCTGCACGTGGTCAGCGTCCAGCTCTGGAGCAAAAACGTGTCCGCGTTTACCGGTGCCTATCGCATTATGTTCTTTGGCACACTGTGGTTGTTACCCATAACCCTCTTGTGGGGGGAATTAGACCGCGTACAGTGGAGTGCCCTACCGTTTTGGTCGATGCTGCTCTATTTAACCGTTTTTACCACGCTACTGACCTTTGTATTACAGCAAGCCGTCGTCAGCCGTGCAGGTGCTAAGCGTTTACTGGCGTTCAGTTACACCATCCCTATTTGGGTCGCCTGTTACTCCGCGTTTTCGCATTCAAGCCTTGCACTCTTGTCCATGGGCTTTATGATCGGGTCTGTTTTTGTGCTCATCGCGCTCGTACTCATCGATGATTCACTGGGGAAATTAGGGACAGTAGATGGATCGGCAACACCTTAAACAACAGCTGGAAGCCTTCTTTGATCAGTTTCAAACCGGTATCCAATGGTCTCGCCTAACCTTGCCCTTTGAGATCCACGCGTTAAAGAAAGGCGAATGTGTGTTTCGACAAGGGGATCACTCCGGGCGCGTGTACTTTTTGATACAAGGGTATGTGCGCTACTACAGCGTGTCAGAGTCGGGAAAGGAGTACACCCAGTCGCTGACTAAAGCCCCGCGCATGATCGGATCAACAAGGGCTATGACCCTCAATTTACCGACCCAATTTAACATTGAGTCCATCGAGGATGGGATCGCGATCTCGTTTGTGTGGGCGGATTTTTATCAACAGATGAGCCAAGACCTTGCGTTCATGCAAGCCTATGCCCGATTTATGGAAAGCATCTTCATCACAAAGGAAAGCAAAGAGTACAGCATGGTCACGGACACCGCGACGCAACGTTACCTGGATTTTTGCACTCAGTTTCCCGAACTTAAAGAGTCGCTACCCAAGCAGCAGATCGCCTCTTATATCGGGATCACACCCGTTGCACTCAGCCGTATTCGTGCTCATTTAAAAGAGGGTCGTTAATCATGGTTCGAAACGTTAAGTTGATACGGGGCGTTAGCACCTTTTTGGTCGGCGGAAGACGATGCAACCAGTGGGTTTGCGTTGTGCCTTTCATGACCAGCAAGCTGCCGTGTTCCAGCACCCACGATACCGTCTCTTTTGTGCGTTTGTGCTTAAACGCAAACGTGCGCTCAGCCCCCAAACTGATGGAGCCAATCGCACCGTCTTTTTTTAACTCTCGCTCGCCATCACTGTGCCAGGCCATCCCCTCGCTGCCATCGTGATACAAATTTAATAAGCACGCATTGTAGGTTTCGCCCGAGTGCTGCTCGGCAATCGCTTTTAGCTCCAGTAATTCGGCCGTCCAAGGCTCGGCCACTTTAGTGGTGCGGGAGTAGGTGTAGGGATAAGGCAGATCCCCATGCCAAGCGACCTTGCGTTTGGTCACGATTTTTTTACCGAAGATGATCGCCTCATCGGCCCGCCAATCAATCTGATCCAACAACGCTTGGTACAAGCGATCCGCATCAGGCTGTTCTATCACATGACCGTAGTAATACACCTCCCCATCAAAGGGTAGGCGATTCTCCTCTTTCAGATCCTGATCAAACAGATCCATTGGATGACTCACCCGCCTCATACTGCGCCGCTTCAAAACCAATCAAGGCGTGTTTGCGTTCAATTCCCCACTTGTACCCCCCCATCTGGCCACTGGTTTGGATCACCCGATGACACGGGATCAGATACGCAACCGGGTTTTTGCCAATGGCCGTCCCCACCGCACGGGACGCTGTGGGTTTATCGATCAGATCCGCAATGTCTCGATAGGTGTACAAGGTACCGTGTGGGATTTTCAATAATGCCTCCCACACTTTCAGCTGAAACGGCGTACCGGCAAGATGCAGCATTAAGGGCTGATCGGGGCAAGAAACACCGTTAAATACCTGCAGGGCTTTCGTGTGCAAAGGGTGGCTTTCACAGCGAAACGCGGCATTGGGGAAGCACGATTGCAGCGCTCTTACCGCGCTTTTTTTATCCGCCTCAAACGCTAAGTGACAGACCCCTTTTTCGGTACTGGCGACAATCACAGGGCCAAACGGCGACTCTTCAAACGCATAAGTAATGGTCAGGCCCTGCCCGCCTAGCTTGTAGTCCCCCGGGGTCATCCCTTCAATCTGTACAAACAGATCATGGATACGGCTGGTGCCCGACAACCCAACATGATGCGCCACCTCGGCTAAGGGTTTGCGCGCCTTTAACAACGCTTTGCACTCTTGAAGGCTAACAAACTGCATAAATTTTTTTGGGCTGACGCCCGCCCACTGAGTAAACACGCGCTGAAAGTGACTAGGGCTCATGCCCACCGCCGCCGCAATGGTCTCAAGCGAGGGCTGCTCGTTGAGGTGCGCCGTGATGAAGTGAATCGCTTGCTCTATGCGTTGATAGTGTCGTTCCGATACGTGACTCATGGGGTGCTCAATGTTTGTAATCTTCAATAGCCCACTCTATACGAGCCAAACGGGAAGCTCGACCCGTTTCTTGCGCTTTTTACGAAGGGGGTGTTTTTAAGATCAACGTGATACCTTAGTGATCGATCCGGTCAATCAAGGTGTGTTATGGACATCAAACAACTGCAGTTTTTGTGCGCTTTGGAAACCCACCAGCATTTTGGGAAAGCGGCCGAATCCTGCTTTATCACCCAGCCAACCCTGTCCATGCGCATTCGCCAACTGGAGGAGGAGCTGGGTGTCTCGCTCATTCGACGAACACAACGCTTTGAAGGGTTTACCCCCGAAGGCGAGCGCTTACTTTTGTGGGCAAAAAAAACCCTGCACGCGTTCGAAGGTTTTAAGCTGGAAGCCGACCGAATCAAGGGGGAGTTGGTTGGAACGCTGCGCATCGGGGCCGTCCCGCTAAGCCAGATTGCACTAATGCCGTGGCTTAAGAAGATGCACGCGGCCGCGCCAAAGTTGTCGTTTCAGGTCAGTGCGTGCAGCTCAGAATCGATCTTATCTCAGCTCGAAAGCAACCAGCTCGACATTGGGATCAGCTACTTGGCCGATCTGGATCATCACTCATTCAATGTTCACCCACTCGGGCGTCCCGGTGTTGGCTTGCTGTTCCACCCCAAAGGCCAGATCGCAAAGGCCCTTGAATCCTACAACGCGCTTGATGCAACAACCCCCATACCGTGGTCGGTGATCAGCGCCTTACCGCTTGGACTGCTGAGCAACGCCATGCGGTTTCGCCAAAGCTTGAATCGTAACGCCCAAATCCAAGGTATTAGCTTAACGCCCTTACTTGAGACCGATTCGGTCGAGCATTTGATCGAAGCGGCGTTTGAAGATTTATGCGCCACCATCATCCCTTTACCGCTGCCCTCGCACCCTGCGATTGGTGAGTTATGCGTACTGCCCATTGAGGAGGTACTGCAACAACCCATGCTGGGGTTAATGGCCCGCCCCCTATCCGAAGGCGGCAATGCGATCAGTCACGCGTTCATGGAACGCATCAGCGCCGAATCGTAAGCCACATTTTCGTAGCCAACGCGACAGTAATCATCAAAGAGTGATAGACCCTATCTATCACTCCATCTAAACAACTCATTAGACGCAAACACGCCCCCACACTACTCTGACTCTAGTAAGAATCCGCGGCACGAACCTTGAGCCAGATCATGAATGCATTCAGAAAGGCAGGCGAAGCCATCACCCAACACTTCGCTGACGCACAGCCCATTAGCGCTATTTCATCCCCCTCTCAATCGCGGGATTACCTCGAATACGGCTATCCTCTGCGCACAGCTCAGCCTGAGCACACCACACTGGTCGAGGAATCGGCCATCGCCATCAGCATCAATGGCATTACACATGCGGTGATGATGGCAACGCCCGAAGCCCTGCAGGAGCTTGCCATTGGTGTCGCGCTTAGCGACGGAATCTTGCAACACCTAAGCGAGCTAAGAGACATCGTTATCGATGATCAGCATGCGCTGACACTCAACCAATACAGTGTCGATATCACGTTAAGTCCTCGGGCAGAGCATCGCTATAAAGGGGTCAGTAAAGCCCGCTTGGGGGCGACGGGTTGTGGCTTATGCGGCGTGGATTCGTTATCTCAAGCCATGCCCGAATTAACGCCGTTGATACCGGCACCGCTGCCTTCGCAACGCGTAATAGACCATGCTCGCGAATGGCTACTCGAGGTTCAGAAAAAAGCCGACATCAGCGGCGGATTGCACGCGGCATGCTTAATTTCCAACGAAGAAGAACCCTTATTGGGTTTTGAGGATATCGGCCGTCACAACGCGCTCGATAAAGTGTTAGGGGCCGCGTTTTTAAAGGAATACGATCTGCACCGCCATAGCGTCATCATGAGCAGCCGGTGCAGCCACGAGCTGGTTCAAAAAGCGATTCGTGCTCAATTATCAACCTTGGTTCATCTGGCTTCGCCCAGCCAATTGGCGGTGGATCGCGCCAACGCCCACGGTTTAAACCTGATCCACATCCCACGCCATTCGGCCGCGCGTATTTATGCGCATTCGCCCGATTTTGATTAACGAGGTGCTCCATGTCCGCGACCGACTTCAAACGCGCTTATTTTAAACCCTACTCCGCGCCAGCCGGCGGCTGGGGGGCCCTCAAAGCCACCACAACCCACTGGATCAAAAGCGACAACATGCGCCGTAACGTGTTTACGATGCTGAAAACTAACCAAGGTAAGGGGTTTGATTGCCCAGGCTGTGCGTGGGGTGAAAAGCACGAACCGCATAAGATCCGTTTTTGCGAAAACGGGGCTAAAGCGGTGAACTGGGAAGCCACCAAGCGCGCGGTTGCGTCCGAGTTTTTCCAACAAAACAGCGTTAGCTATTTGATGACCCAGAGTGATTATTTTCTGGAATACCAAGGCCGTCTAACGCACCCAATGCGGTATAACCGCGACACAGACCACTACGAGCCTATCAGCTGGGACGATGCGTTTACCTTAATCGCCAACACGCTTAACGCCCAAGATACCCCCAATCGAGTGGAGTTTTACACCTCGGGACGGGCCAGTAACGAAGCGGCGTTTTTGTACCAACTGTTTGGCCGCGCTTACGGGACCAATAACTTCCCTGATTGTTCCAACATGTGTCACGAGGCCAGTGGCTACGCTCTTACTAGCAGCATCGGCATTGGGAAAGGTACCGTTCAAATCGATGATTTTGAACACGCCGATGCGGTGTTTGTGTTTGGCCAAAACCCAGGCACCAACCACCCTCGCATGCTGGAAACCCTTCGGGAAGTAGCTGAACGCGGCGCACACGTGGTGAGTTTTAACACGCTTAAAGAGCGGGGGCTTGAGCGTTTTCAACACCCACAAAACCCCATCGAGATGCTCACCAACCAATCCAAGCCAATCAGCGACCATTACTTCACCCCAAAAATCGGGGGCGATATGGCTGCCGTACGCGGTATGGTAAAAGTGCTGATCGATTTAGAAGCCAGCGGCCGAGCCGTGTTTGATCACACCTTTATTGATCAGCACACCCAAGGCATGACCGACTACTTGGATACCGTCAACGCCACCTCTTGGGATCAGATCGAGGCACAATCAGGTTTAACCCAAGCTCAGATTACCGATGCGGCACACCTGTTTGCCGATGCCAAACGGGTGATCTGTACATGGGCGATGGGCATCACGCAGCATAAGCACTCGGTAGCAACCATCCACGAGATCGTCAACCTAATGGCGCTGTGCGGTCACATTGGGCAGCTAGGCGCAGGCCTCTGCCCTGTGCGCGGTCACAGTAACGTGCAGGGCGATCGCACCATGGGCATTAACGAGCGCCCAAGCGCGGCGTTTCTGGAAAAAATAGAAGCGGTGTTTGGTTTTGAACCACCGAAAGAGCACGGTCATGCGGTGGTCGAAGCGATCAACGCCATGCTTAATGGCGACAGCCGAGTATTTATCGGCCTTGGCGGGAATTTTGCGGCCGCAACGCCGGACACAGAGCGCACCTATCAAGCGCTTCGTAACTGCGAGTTAACGGTCCAGATCAGCACCAAACTGAACCGCTCTCACCTTGTCATCGGCCATGATGCACTCATCCTGCCGTGCTTAGGTCGAACCGACATCGACCATCAAGCAGGTGGTGAGCAAAAAGTAACGGTAGAAGATTCTTTCAGCATGGTGCACGCCTCTGGCGGGGTGATCGAACCCTTGTCGGATTTAATGCACTCCGAGCCTGCCATCGTGGCGGGGATCGCCCAAGCAACGCTTGGGAATCGTCCAGTGGATTGGCTAAACTTGATCGAAGACTACGACCGCATTCGTGAGTTGATCGAACAGACCATTCCTGGGTTCTCGCAGTACAACGAGCGCATCCAATCGCCTTATGGCTTTTATCTTGGCAACAGCGCCCGTGATCGACAATGGAATACTCAGGCTCAATCCGTGGTTATCCACAACCACGAACTCCCAACCTCCATCATCCCCGATAAAGCGGCCCGTTTTTTAACGGACAAAAGCCTTGTTTTGCAAACGCTTCGCTCTCACGATCAATACAACACAACGGTGTATGGCTTGAACGATCGATACCGCGGCGTTAAAAACGCCCGAAAAGTAATATTCATCAACCAAGGGGATATAGACCGTTTAGGTTTCAGTGCCGGTCAACGGGTCAAAATCCGAACGCTTTGGGACGATGGCATCGAGCGTCAAGTCGAGGACTTCACTCTAATCCCGTACGAGATTCCGGCCGGAAACATCGCCGCCTACTACCCAGAAACCAACCCGCTGGTTCCACTGGAAAGCGCTGGGGAGTTTAGCCGCACGCCAACCTCCAAAAGCATCGCGGTCGAGCTGATGGCCGATCAAGCCCATCAGGATTTAACCCTGCATGCACTCTGATAAATGGTAAGCACTCAGACAGAGTGCTGTTTTAATTGATGCAGTAATTGGCCTTCCAAGGACGCGGCTTCGCCCTCGCTGAACACCCAAAGGGTAAGATCACGGCCTTGGCAGATCGACTCAACCTGATGCTGATGTTTGAGTTGATCGGTTGAGGCCCGCGGGTCTGAAATCAGCACCACAACGCGATGATCGGGCAGGTAAAGATCCACCTCTAAGGCAGGTTCGCCTTGCAGCCGAGCCCCCACTTGGTGGGCCACACGGTGCAGATACAAGGTGTTCACCGCCACCAGCAAAACCATTCGCTTGCACCAGAGGCCATTAATCGACAAATAACCGTGACCGTGCGAGACGCTCATCCCAATCGAATCACTCAGCGAGCCTTGCCATAAGCGCAACAAGCGCGCCAACGCCGGCTCATCAAGAATGGATGCCGGCCACACCACAAAGGGGATCGACGCCTTTGTCGAGCGCTGCTCGCCACCCAACGCCTCGCCCGCACTCGATACGCGCCACCCTTGCAGATCTCCGGTATTGGGCAGCAAAAAACCCACCTCAAGCAGCAGCCGGTTGAAAGTACCGGCACTTAAAGGACGAGCATTGGGTGACAGCCCCTGATTGATGATCTCCACCAACGCGGTTGCACTGTGCAACGTCTGGCTTTGTAAAGAAGCGCGTTGAACAACACCGTGGGCTTTTTGCCAACGAAGTCCGTTGGGCCAAGTGATGTAGGTACCGAAGCGCTCGGAGCTTTGCATCTGTCCGCCCTGTTCACGCCCGCGGTCCGTCAAAGACCAGTGACCATCAATGCGGACAATCCAGCCTTCGGATTCCATCCACCCGAACAGCTCTGCCGTTTTTAGCTCATCCCGCTTCGCCAGTGCCGAGGTCGATAAGCCTTTTTGACGGCGCTCTTTTGTTGCGTTTTGCTCCACAGTGTTATCGCCTCATGAAACCCATTTTCAATCGAAGAGTCCGATCACAACGTATAAACTGAGTGTGTTATACCATACGTCGTACAACCAAAGGCAGTTCCCATGACCGATGACACCCAAGCTAACCTGACATTGACGCTGGTCCGTCATGCCAAATCCTGCTGGGACAATCCGCAACTGACGGATTACCGTCGTCCACTGAACGCCCGCGGCCAAAACGACCTATCCGGTATCGCGCAGCGCTTTGCAGGGCAATTGGCCTTGGTTGCGCCCATGCGCATTCTCTCAAGTGGCGCCACCCGTACTCAGACTACCGCAAAAGCGCTTCACACAGCGCTACCGACGGCCCCCGAATTGGTGATTGACGATGGCCTATACGAAGCCACACCCGAAACCTTGCTGCGCATTGTGCAGGGGCAATCAGTGGAGTATCGCCACATCGTGCTGGTGGGGCATAACCCAGGGCTAGAATCGTTACTGACTCGGGTCACTGGCGAGAACCTGGCTAAATTCCCGACTGGGGCGATCGCCTCCATGAGTTTGCAGGTGCCCGAGTGGCGCTGGCTCTCCAGCGACAAAGCCACATTGGATTGGTTTGACACACCTAAACAGCACCGCAACAATAACCAGCCACAGCCAAACGAGTCTTGATGATGGGTCTTTTCGATAAACTAAAGCAACGCCACTTTGACAGCGCCATTCAGGCCATCGAAGCGAACGACATAGAACGCTTTAACACTGCCTATCAAAAGCTGGATGACAGCGTAAAGTCGGTCTGGGTAGATCACCCACTGGAGAACGGCCCCCCCTCGCTTTTAATGCTGGCACTTGAGCATCGCCATCCCGATCTGGTCAAACGCATCATCACCTTGGGCGCCAACCCAAACACATTAGAGGCCCCAGTCCTTTCGCTGGCCCTCAAATATGAGGTTCAACGTTTAAGTTTGTTGACCGAGCTGCTCAAAGGTGGCGCTACTCCTAAGCCTTCTGAAACGCTGATTCAAGATTGCTTTGAATACGCCCCTAAAGATCAATGGCTGATCTTAATTAATCGACTGGCGCAGTTTGGGATAGATGTGATTGAAACCGATCAAAACGGACGCTCAGCGCTGCAAAACGCCTTGGAGAGCGATAATCGTGAATTGTTGGCCTTTCTGATCAACTCTGGGGCCAATTTACCCGAGCCTTTACCTGAAAACCTCTCGGATGAGCTGACGGCGTACGTCAAACGCCTAGTAGAGGATCGTAAAATACGTGAGATGTTTTTAGCGTAAACGTTAAGCTGCCCATACCTTACGTATGGGCTTTAAAATGCCAATCCCCTTCTGCCATGTCGTTTCGAACCGACTCGACGATACTCTCGTCAATGGTGGGGTCCTCAACGCTGTACAAGCCACACATGGCTAACGCTTTGCGCACATTCACTTCGGTCCCTAAATACTCCATCACCACCCGCGCGCAACTGGGTGTGCGCATCCCGCTGGCAGGCACACCTAAGCGCAAACCGTTAAGTCGGCCAATGCGGTTTTTATAACTGGGCGTCAGAATGGTTTCAGTTACCTCGTTGGTGGCCAATGATTCATAATCGGCCATAAAGATGCGATCGGTTAAAAACAGTGCGACACCTAGGTATTTACTGTGAAACGGCGCATCTTCGCCAATCTCCCGCAGTCGTTCGGTACGTTGATAAAACACCCCATCACTTTGGCGCTCGATACAGATCAAATTCCGCAAGATTTTGCCAGGGACAGCCATCGACAGGTAATACTCAAAGTAATAACCCAAGTATTTATCGATCTGTTGGTGACTGGCTTTTTGCAGCATCTGCAGATGGGACAGCTCGGCTCGACCCTCACTGACTTTTTGAGTGACTTGCGGTTTCACTTGGATCAGCCGCTCAAACTGAGACGCTGGCATCAACAGCTCGTGCTCCTCGACACCAAAAAAATCACAGATACGGCGAAGCGTACTGGCCGAGGGTTTGTACTGCCCAGTTAGGTAGCGATTGAACTGAGTTCGGTTGATGTTGAGCTCACGACAGACCTGCGCGATCGAATCGTAATAGCTGCATAAGCGCTTTAGATTTTGAGCAAGATCGTGATACATAAGCCAACCTACCATCAAAGAAACATCCAAAGTGATGCTATATGATGCACCAAAAGCACCCATCTGCATATCAAAATCTTTGATAGCGAAATCGAATGACGCTGCGCCCTCGTGATTAAATTTTCATCAAATAAGATCATGGGGATGTTATGACAACGCGTATCGAACACGACCTACACGGTGATGAACGGCTTTCCGACCAAACGTGGTACGGCATTCAGACCCTGCGCGCGTTGCGTCACTTCAACATCACTGGGGTGCCTATTCACCATTTCCCAGATCTGATCAACACCTTAGCGACGGTCAAAGAGGCGGTTGCGTTTACGCGCTTTGAATCAGGCCATTTGAGCGAGCAAAAGTTCAAAGCGATTTCCCAAGCCTGCTTGCGCATCCGTTTGGGCGAGCTGCACGATCAGTTTGTTGTAGACCTGATCCAAGGCAACGCTGCCGAAGCAACCAATACCAACGCTAACGAAGTGATCGCCAACTTAGGTTTATCCATCTTAGGTCAGCAAAAAGGTCAGTATCAGTTTTTGCACCCAAGCTCGGACGTCAACCAAGGTTGCACAGGCACCGCCTTGTACCGCATTGCATCGCGCCTGTCGGTCGCACTCAGCCTTCAAGCACTGCAACATGCACTGGGCTCAATGAGCCGTCGTTTAGCCCAAAAAACCGGCAATGCCGCAAGCGTCATCCCGCTGCATCGCCCAAAGACATCAGCCTTAAATGAGCTTCTCAACAATGTGCATACGCGCTTAAGCGCCGAGCTGGCCACCAGCACAGCGGTGTTTGAACAACTGTGCACACTGCATATCGACGAAGAGCATCTAAGCCTGCAGACCGGTGTGGGGTATTGCCAATCGCCCTCCCAAACCTTTGTTGCCCAGTTAGCTCGCATCAGTGAGCTTGCGGTAACGCATACCGATTCGCCCGATTACAACCCTAATACGGCGTTCCTTGAGCTGTCATCGATTCAAGCAAGAACCGCGATGCTGCTCAGCGAAATGAGCGCAACACTTGAGCCTTACCTCCAACAGAGCGGTTCGGCTCTTACCGCAAGTGCCGCCACTGATGCGATCCATCAGACCGCGTTGCAGATTGCCGGAAGTGAAGCATCCATTAAAATGGCTTCACAGAGCCCTGCACACTTAAGCCGCCAAACAGAGCCGGTGATGGTGTACAACCTGCTGAACGCCACCAAGATGTTAACGGCTGCGATCTACATGCTTGATCACCGTTGTCTGAGAACGCTCGACAACACGGCGCCATCCATCAGCGATCTTCGTATCGCAGGCTTAGACCCACTGATTCAAAGTCAGGCACCGATCTTGCACGATTCTGTTCTGGATAACGCGTACGCTCACCGAGCGCACACTCACCAGAATCAGCCGATGGAAAAAGCACTATGAACTCAAAACTCTTAATCATTTACACGGGCGGCACCATCGGCATGCGCCCCTCTGAGCAAGGCTACGCACCTAACGGTAACTTTGCCGACCTGATGGTCGAATCTCTGAATGCGACGGCGTACTCTGCGCTGGCTCCGTTTGATCTGATTGAGCTACCAAGCCTCATCGACAGCGCCAACATTCAACTGTCCCACTGGGAAGCGTTGGCACAACTCGTGGTGGATCACTACGACGATTACGATGGGTTTGTGATTTTACACGGCACCGACACCATGGCTTACACCGCGTCGGCGCTGTCTTTTATGCTGGAAGGGCTGGATAAGCCGGTTGTCTTCACCGGATCACAAATTCCACTATCCCAACCCCGAAGTGACGCCATCAACAATGTGCTGAATGCGGTTGCCTTTGCGCGTAACCCACAGCTCACTGAGGTGGCGATCCTATTTGATAACTACCTGTTCCGTGGCAACCGGTCCAGCAAAGTCCATACATCGGCTTTACGTGCGTTTAACTCGCCAAACTGCGAACCGATCGGCCATGCCGGAATCGAGGTCAGTTACTTTACGCACTCGGCTCTGCCGGCCACCAATAAAGCGTTTGAGATTCCAACCCTCAAACCGTGCGTCAGCCAATTGCATCTGTACCCTGGCATCAGTAATAACGTGATTGATGCCGCATTATCGGCACCCAACATTCGTGGTGTGATCATGAGCAGCTTCGGCGCAGGCAACCCGCCAGACAGCAACCCACACTTGATGGAAGCGCTTGAAAACGCACGCGCCCGTGGTGTGATCATTGTGAATTTAACGCAGTGTCATGCCGGCGAGGTCATTCAAGGCGCTTACGCAACCGGGGCTCGTTTGAATCAGCTGGGGATTTTACCTGGCAATGATATGACGCTGGAAGCTGCGTACACCAAGTTATTGATTTTGCTCTCGCGTGGATTAAACGAAGAGCAGATCAACACCGCTTTCCTCCATCCATCTCGTGGGGAAATGACACCCTAGTGTGTTTTGCTCGGCTAACCAATTAGCCTTCGGCCGGGGCTTAATCCTCTCTCACTGATTAAGCCCCGGTTTTTTTAAGTTACGCTAAGGCTTTCAGCCTTGGGATCTCGATGGCCGGACACCGATCCATCACTACATCCAATCCGGCTAAATGCGCACGCTGAGCCGCCTCTTCGTTAATCACGCCTAACTGCATCCAAACAGCGCCTGCGCCCACGTGAATGGCTTCATCCACAACGCCACCCGCATCCACAGCGTTTCGAAAGATATCCACAAGGTCGATGGGATGTTCTATCTCATCCAGCGAAGCATACACACGCTGGCCCAGAATCTCAGAACCGGCTTGCGATGGGTTAACCGGGTAAACGGTGTAGCCCTCGTTGATCAAGAAATGCATCACTTGATAGCTCGCACGATGCGGCTTTGGGCTTGCGCCAACCAGTGCGATCGTACGGGTACGCTCGAGCACGGTACGAATGGTGTCTTGATCGCTCATGAGGACTCCTTGAGTGTTGGGTTACAGATTGGACACGCAGGATCACGTTTGAGTTTCAATGTACGCCACTGACCGTATTTCGCGTCATACACCTGCAAGCGTCCCATCAAGGTTTCGCCCAACGGCGCCAAAACTTTAAGCGCTTCAAGCGCCTGCATGGATCCAATCACGCCCACCAAAGGAGACAGGACACCCGCTTCAGAGCACGTGAGCTGCTCCTCTTGATCCGGTGGATACAAACATTGATAACATGGGCTTTGATCATCGGCTGCATTAAACACACTGATGTGGCCTTCCATCCGAATCGCGGCGCCCGACACCAAAGGGGTCTTAGTGCGCACACAGCAGCGGTTTACGATAAAGCGCGTTTCAAAGTTATCGGTGCAATCCAGCACAACATCCGCTTGATCAACCCGCTCTAAAAGCGCGGTCTCATCAAGGCGTTGATCACAGGTTTCAACGTGCGTATCAGGGTTGATCGCCAGAATAGCGGCTTTAACGGAGGCCACTTTACTGGCACCAATGCGATCAGTTGTGTGGGCGATTTGACGCTGAAGGTTACTCAAATCCACATGGTCATCATCAATGATCTCCAGAGTACCCACCCCAGCCGCCGCTAGGTAGAGTGCCGCGGGGCTACCCAAACCACCCGCACCGATGATCAGCGCTCGGCTGTTAAGCCATGCAAGCTGACCTTCAATATCGACATCCCCCAACATGATTTGTCGGCTGTATCGCAGTAATTGCTGATCGTCCAATGTATCCATGCCTGTGCTCTTACTCATGGTGCGGTTGATGATTGCGTGTTATGGCTCCGCTTGCCAACACCCAAAGGTGACCCGATCATTCCCGCCATAATCTTGCTCGGTACGCACCAAGCCAAACCCCGCCGCGACCAGTCGATCTCGTACGACCGCGCCTTGGTCATACCCATGTTCAAACATGAGCCATGCCCCAGAGTGTAAATAGTTTGGCGCATGATCAATGATGGTCTCGATATCGGCCAAACCGTGGCGATCTGCTATCAGTGCGGTTTTCGGCTCAAAGCGTACATCGCCTTGATCCAAATGCGGGTCTTCTGGGTCAATGTACGGCGGATTACTGACAATCAGATCAAAGCGTCCCGACACCTCACTGAACCAGTCGCTTTGGATGACGCACGCGTTAGATAACCCCAAACGCGTACGATTACGTTCTGCCAGCGCAACGGCACCCGGCATAAAATCAACCGCGGCCACCTGCCATTGTGGCTGCTCTGAGGCAAGCGCCAGCGCAATGGCACCGGTGCCCGTGCCTAAATCCAGCACAGTGGCGTTTTTGGGCAACGAAAGCGCTAGGGCCTGCTCGACTAAGCATTCGGTATCGGCTCGGGGGATCAGGGTATCGGGGGACACTTCCAGATCAAAGCTCCAGAACGCGCGATAACCCAGAATATAGGCGATGGGCTCGCCCTGCTTGCGACGCTCAATCATGCGATCCAGCTCGCCCACTTGCGAATCCGTTAACGACTTGTCAGGCCAAGTACGAAGGTAGGTGGACGAGCACGCCAACAAGTGACACAGGCAGTGCTCGATATCCACTTTTGCAGAATCACTGACCGCGCTAAGCTCTGTTGCTCGGCCAAGCGCATCAGCAATCGTTAGACTCATTCCGATAACTGCCCAAGCTGCTCAGCTTGGTATTCTTGCAGCAATGGATTGATCACCTCGCCAAGCTTACCTTCCATCACCTCATCCAACTTGTAGAGGGTAAGGTTGATGCGGTGATCGGTCACACGACCTTGAGGATAGTTGTAGGTACGAATGCGCTCGGAGCGGTCACCACTGCCCACCAAGCTCTTACGCTCAGAGGCTTGTGATTTAGCCAGTTTTTCATCTTCGGCCGCTTGCAGTCGAGAAGCCAACAGCCCCATCGCTTTCGCACGGTTCTTGTGTTGCGAGCGCTCCTCTTGGCACTCGACCACTACACCGGTCGGGATGTGGGTAATCCGAATCGCGGAATCCGTTTTGTTAACGTGCTGACCACCGGCACCTGAGGCGCGGAAAGTATCGATGCGTAAATCGGCTTTATTGATCTCGATCGCTGCAGCTTCGTCCATCTCAGGCATCACTGCAACGGTACACGCCGAGGTGTGGATACGCCCTTGTGATTCGGTTTCAGGGACACGTTGCACACGATGAGCTCCCGACTCAAACTTAAGCTGGCCGTATACACCCTCACCCACCACGCGGGTGATCAACTCTTTATAGCCGCCGTGTTCACCTTCGTTTTCACTGAGGATCTCAATACGCCAGCCTTGTGTTTCGGCGTATTTGGAGTACATGCGGAACAGGTCACCCGAGAAGATCGCCGCCTCATCACCGCCGGTACCCGCACGGATCTCAAGGAAGGCGCTTCGACCATCGTTCGGATCCTTCGGTAAGAGGTGAATTTGCAGCTCGCCTTCCAGACGTTCGATCTCGTCTTTGGCGCTAGCAAGCTCCTCTTTACCCATCTCGCGCATGTCCGGATCGCTGTCTTGCAGCATCATCTCGGCTTCTTCAAGGTTGCTCTCGGCTTGTTCAAATGCTTTAAAGCACTGAATCACCGGCTCAAGCTCGGCGTACTCTTTGGAATATTCACGGAAACGGTTTTGATCTGTGATCACACCCGCATCACTCAGCAGCGCTGATAATTCTTCAAAACGATCGACCAGCTTTTCAAGCTTAGTGCGAATAGACTCTTTCATAGTTATCCGTTATTGGAATCGGTAAGGTTAAATAGCTGCTGAGCGGCCTCTAGAAGATCGTCCCGACCTTCGGCACTGGCTTTGCGTAGCTCAATGGTTGGGTAATGCAGCATTTTGTTGGTTAAGCGCCGAGCCAATTCCGCAATCACCTGCTCTGCGGACTGACCCTTTTCAAGCTGTTTCAGCGCTTGTGCAATTTCATCATCACGTACGGACTCGTACTGACCACGCAGAGCCGTCACGGTATCAACCGCCGCCAACGAACGCAGTTGGCGCATAAATTCATCAGTGCCTTCACCAATGATCTCCTCCGCTTCCCGAGCGGCGTTTTCACGTGAGCGCTGGTTCTCTTCGATCACTTCACGAAGATCATCCACCGTATACAGATAAACATCGTCCAACTCCGCGACTTGCGGCTCGATGTCACGCGGTACCGCGATATCCACCATAAAGATGGGGCGATGTTTGCGTTTTTTCAACGCCGCTTCTACCGCGCCTTTACCCAAGATAGGCAGCTGGCTGGCCGTCGATGCAATCACAATATCCGCTTGCGGCAAGGCGTCTGGAATATCCCCCAGCAGCACCGCATGACCATCAATCTCGTTGGCTAAATCAAGGGCTCGGTTCAGTGTTCGGTTTGCCACGGTAATGGAGCGCACTCCGGCATTTTTAAGGTGACGTGCAACAAGCTCAATGGTTTCGCCCGCGCCGATGAGCAACGCCTTACTGTCTCGAAGGTCTGTAAAGATATGCTGTGCCAAACTTACGGCCGCATACGCAACGGACACCGGATTCTCGCCAATGGCGGTATCGGTTCGTACTTTTTTAGCCACCGAAAACGTCTGCTGAAACAGCCGACCCAATTCAGCGCCCAAACACCCATGCTCTTGAGATAACGTAAACGCCGATTTTAACTGCCCTAAAATTTGCGGCTCGCCCAACACCAACGAATCCAAACCGCTGGCAACACGCATCATGTGCCTTGCGGCATCGTCTTCTTGGTGCATGTACAAACAGGCTTTTAGATCATCCAGGCTGACGTTGTGGTAGCGGCTCAGCCACTGCAGGAGTCCATTAATGGCTTGATCCTGTTGGGTGGCATCCGAAGAGCAATACACTTCCATCCGGTTGCAGGTGGATAAAATCGCGACCTCTTTTAGCGCGGCGTGCTCTTTTGCGGCCGCAAGGGCGTCCACCAATTGCTCAGGCGTAAATGCAACGCGCTCTCGAACGGCGACAGACGCTGTTTTATGATTGATACCCAGAGCAAGGAGAGACATCGACTTCGTTCACTACACGGACAGAGACGGTTTAACGAGCCGCCAATGATACACGCTAATAGGCTAAAACAGAAAACATCCCATGCACTCAACTCTTGATACAGATCTTTCCATTTTCGCTTTCAACGCCGTTTTCCTCTAAAAATTCTGTAATTCAGGATTGGAACCAATCCCTTGTAATCCAGACTAAACTGGTTTGAAAGCCAGTGACATCGTGCGATCAATTACTTATAGTCGAATGATCACCTAAAGGATCGACAGCGGATTGTGTTTAAAAACGCCTTTTTCATCGCCAGCCTAAGCGTTGCGTTACTCTCAGGCTGCAGTGTGGTTCCTAAAAGCAGCGAACCCTCTTTAGATTACCTATCACCGCCAGCTCAATACACCAAGGGCGAGCTGAACGGAGAGACCGTCTTTGATATTTTGGTGGCCGAAATGGCCGGACATCAAAGACGTTTCGACATCGCTTTAGATAAGTATTTAAAACAAGCGGACCTGACGGGCGACCCAGAGATCATTCGCCGCGCAACACGCATCGCCCAATTCAGCAAAGACCAAGCCTCTCTTGAGGAGGCGGCGCGCATCTGGGCAAAACACGAGTCAAACAGCCCTGAGCCTCAAGAACTGCTCGCTGGTTTGTACATCCACCAAGGCCGTTTCGACGATGCGATCCCATACATCACTCAGGCACTTAACCAGCAGGGGCGTCAAATTCTGTTCTTGCTGAACACTCAAGCGCGCGCCATGAGTCCTGAGGTTGCTCAGCAATTTGCCGCACCGGTACAGCAGCATCTGGCCGCAAGCGCAAACGAGCCGGACACTTGGATGACGCTCGGTATTTTGCAACGCCAAGCCCGTCAAAATGAGGCGGCACTTGCAAGCTTTAACCAAGCGCTGCGCTATAAACCCAGCTTTACTGAGGCCAGTGTTCAGAAAGCCGACCTATTACGCGACATGGGCAAAACCCAGCAATCACTGGCGATTTTGGATCAGTTGCTTAAAAAAGACCCTGATAACAAACAACTGTCTTTGTTGAAAATACAGTCCCTTTATAAAGCCGACCGACCTAAGCCTGCGGTAAAACTCAGTCAGACCTTGATCGAAAACCAAGCCGACGATGAGCAACTGCACCTGTACTTGGCTTTGCTGGCATTGGATTACAACCAGCTTGATGACAGCCAAAAAATGCTGCGCGATGTTGTACACCATGGCACAAACACGGCACCTTTCTTCTATTTGGGCCTGATTGCCGAGCAACAAGACCGCAATGAAGATGCGATTCGCCAGTACTTAAAAGTCAGCGAAGGCAAAAACGTGCTTCAAGCCTACACCCGTGCTGCAGCCTTGATGGATACCGATGATGATCAAGAACGCCTAACACTGGCGCTTGAAGAAGGCATCAATCAGCACCCATCCCTTGCACCCGATCTGATTCAGCTGCAAGCCGATTGGCTACGTCAGCACGGCCGACTGAGCGATGCGATCCACATCCTGAATCAGGGGATTGAGCTATACCCAGACGATTTAGGTCTTCGCTACATGCGCGGAATGATCTTACCTCAAGAGCAGTTCCCGCTGGCGGAAACCGACTTTAAGTTCATCATTGATCAAGACCCAGACAACGCCATGGCCTTAAACGCCTACGGCTATACGCTGGTGATTTACACAAACCGCTACGAAGAAGCGTATCAGCTGCTGGACCGAGCCATTAAGCTTAAACCCGAAGAGCCCGCCATCATCGACTCTCTGGGGTGGGTGTTGTACAAACTCAACCGTTTGGATGAAGCCGAAGCTTACCTTAAGAAAGCCTTTGCACTGTACCGCGACCCCGAAGTGGGCAGTCACTTAGTGACGGTACTGGCGGCACAAAACAAATGGCCAGAGGCCAAAGCGCTCTTTACGGCGTTGCAATCTGAATTTCCGGGCGACCCGCACCTGTCGTCCGTACAAGATGCGTTACAAGGACATTAATCGACCATGCTGTTTTCCCGCGTTACCCTTCGTACTTTGCTTGCTGTCCCTACCGCATTGGCTATTTTATTTTTAGCAGGCTGCTCCTCTTTTACTCAAAAAGATGCTTCGGATACCCCTTCAACCAGCTGGGAAAGCTACCAAGCCGAAGCCGAGGCGTTTGATCAGTTCACACTTAACGGCAAAATCGGCATTCGCACCGAGTCTGACTCGCAAACCGCCACCTTTGATTGGCTTCAAGATGATCAGGCTTACACCATCCGTTTCAAAGGCCCACTTGGACAAGGTGCAGCCGAAGTCAGTGGTGACCAATACTACGCAACTCTGCTCATTGCCGGCGAGCCACCCTTGCAAGCCGCCACCCCAGAAGAGTTACTGGCACTGCGCCTTGGTTGGGCACTGCCTGTTCGCCAAGCTACTTACTGGATCAAAGGTTTACCCGCCCCAGACAGCAAGTACAAAGCAGAATATGAAGACAATCGCCTGTCACAGTTAAAACAACTGGGATGGGATATCGAATACAGCCGTTATGTCGACCTTACGCAACAAACGACCGCTGGTGTGCCTAGCACCTTGCCCGGTAAAGTGATCTTCAAACGCGATGATCTGACACTCACCTTGATTCTGCGCCAATGGATGCCAATCGCCCCCTAGCGGACAAATTTCAATTTTGGGTTGACCTCATACCAACTTTTTAAGAAAATACTGGCCTTCTTCAGGGAGCATTCCTGAGTATGCAGGGGTATAGCCAAGCGGTAAGGCAACGGGTTTTGATCCCGTCATGCGTTGGTTCGAATCCAGCTACCCCTGCCAACCTATTTAAAGAACTCCCACATGATCTCCAATGCTGAACAGTCCGAGAAGGTACTTTCCATGTCTAAAATGATGGTATTCACTGGGAATGCTAACCCAGATCTTGGTATGAAGGTCGTAGAACGACTCGACATTCCAATGGGTAAAGCGCATGTTGCACGCTTCAGCGATGGAGAAGTCAGCGTAGAAATCCAAGAAAACGTTCGTGGTAAAGACGTTTTCATCATCCAATCCACGTGCGCACCGACCAACGACAACTTAATGGAGTTGATCGTAATGGCGGACTCTTTGCGTCGTGCATCGGCGGCTCGTATCACAGCGGTTGTACCTTACTTTGGTTACGCCCGTCAGGACCGTCGCCCGCGCTCTGCTCGTGTGCCTATTAGCGCTCGCGTTGTTGCGGACATGATGACAACAGTAGGTTTTGACCGTCTGTTAACGGTTGACTTACACGCTGACCAAATCCAAGGGTTCTTCTCTATCCCTGTGGATAACGTTTATGGCTCACCTGTACTGCTGGACGACATTGTTGATCAGCAATACGAAAACCCGATGATTGTATCCCCGGACGTAGGCGGCGTTGTACGTGCACGTGCGGTGGCAAAACAGCTGGATTGCGATCTGGCCATCATCGATAAGCGTCGTGAGCGCGCCAACGAATCACAGGTAATGAACATCATCGGTGATGTTCAAGACCGTACCTGTATTCTGGTTGATGATATGTGCGATACCGCCGGCACCTTGTGTAAAGCGGCTAAAGCGTTGAAAGACAACGGCGCCGCTCGCGTTATCGCTTACGCTACACACCCTGTACTGTCAGGCCCAGCCATCGATAACGTAATCAACTCTCAATTGGATGAGTTGGTTGTGACAGACACTATTCCTCTGTCACCAGCCGGTCAAAAGTGCGACAAAATCCGCACACTAACCATGGCACCGATGCTGGCTGAAGCCGTACGTCGCGTGTGTAACGAAGAATCCATCAGTGCAATGTTCCGCTAATTGCAGAGCATTCACTGAACACACCCCGAAAGGGAATTGACCGAATCATCGGTCGTAATGATGCTGCAAGGCTCTGGTCGCGGGGTTTTGCAGCTTATTTATTTTTAGAAGGTATTAAACCATGTCAAATTTCGTAGTTAATGCTGCTGCCCGTAACGATCAGGGGAAAGGTGCGAGCCGCCGCCTGCGTCGTGAAGGCCTAGTTCCTGGTGTCGTATACGGCGGTTCTGAGCCAGCTGCGGTTTCTTTAGAAAACCGTGAACTGGTTAAGCAACTGGAAGACGATCGCTTTTACTCTTCTATTCTGAACCTGAAAGTAGGTTCTGAAGAGACTCGCGTAATCCTGAAAGACCTGCAACGTCACCCATCTAAGCCTGTTATCCTGCACGCTGACTTCCAGCGCGTAAACGACGACACTAAGATCAAGATCAAAGTACCTGTTGCTTTCGTAAACTTCGAAAAATCAGCACCTGCTAAAGCAGCGGCTAAATTCGCAGTTGAAGCAAACGTTGTTGAGATCACTTGCTTGCCTAAAGATCTGCCAGAACAAGTAAGCGTTGACCTGTCTCAAGTAGAAGCAGGCCAAATCCTTCACTTGTCTGACATCGCTCTGCCAGAAGGTGTTGAGATCGCAGCTCTGCGTCGCGGTGAAGACCACGACCAAGGCATCGGTTACGTTTACTCTCCTCGCGGTGCTCGCGCGGCTAAGTAAGCCTAAACGACCAGACATACCGGCATGAACGATCGGATTCAGTTAATTGTTGGCCTTGGTAACCCCGGGGCTCAATACGACCAAACCCGCCATAACGCCGGTGCCGAGTTTGTTGAGCAGCTTGCTGCTCAACAACTCACCTCCCTCCAACCGGAAAAGAAGTACTTTGGTCTTTATGGCAAAGCCATGATTAACGGCCAACCGGTTCATTTGCTGATACCCACGACTTTTATGAATCTAAGTGGGCAATCCGTCTCTGCGCTTGCTAATTTTTTTAAGATTCCACCCCAAAGCATTTTGGTCGCTCATGATGAGCTTGACCTACCACCGGGTGTTGCGCGTTTCAAAAAAGGCGGTGGCCATGGCGGTCACAACGGCCTAAGAGACATCATCAGCAAATTGGGAAACAACAAAGATTTTTATCGCCTTCGTTTAGGTATTGGCCATCCAGGCAATGCTAAAGCGGTTGCGAATTTCGTACTCAATAAAGCCCCTATCTCTGAGCGCCAGCGCACTCAAGACGCCATCGACGAATCGTTACGCTACACCTCTTTGGCGATTGAGGGAGAATGGGCGAAAGCCATGAATCAGCTGCACAGCTTCAAAAGCGAATAAAGGTAAAGATATGGGTTTTAAATGCGGTATTGTTGGCCTACCTAACGTCGGCAAATCAACACTCTTCAATGCTCTGACCAAAGCCGGTATCGATGCTGAGAACTTCCCGTTCTGCACCATTGAACCCAACTCTGGCGTCGTACCTATGCCGGACCCGCGCCTAGACGCTTTAGAAGCCATCGTAAAACCAGAGCGCGTTGTGCCAACCGCTATGGAATTCGTTGACATCGCAGGCTTAGTTGCTGGCGCATCAAAAGGTGAAGGTCTGGGTAATAAATTCCTGGCGAACATCCGTGAAACCGACGCCATCGCACACGTTGTACGCTGCTTCGAAAACGAAAACGTCATTCACGTTGCCAACAAAATCGACCCGATTGCTGACATCGAGACCATCAACCTCGAACTCGCACTGGCCGACCTAGACTCCTTGGAAAAACAACTTCAACGCGTTCAGAAATTGGCTAAAGGCGGTGACAAAGAGTCTGTCCGCGCTAAAGAATTAATGGAAAAGCTGATTCCGCATCTGGAAGAAGGCAAGCCTGCTCGCTCTGTGACACTCACCGATGACGAGTTAAAAGTGGTAAAAGGCTTCCACCTGCTGACCATCAAACCAACCATGTACATTGCTAACGTGGATGAAGATGGCTTTGAAGACAACGAACATTTAGAAAAAGTCCAAGCTCTAGCAGCCGAAGAAGGCGCCCAAGTGGTTGCGATCTGCAACAAGCTGGAATCGGAAATCGCCGAGCTGGATGATGAAGAGCGCTTAGAATTCTTGAACGACCTTGGCATGGAAGAACCAGGCCTTGACCGTGTTATCCGCGCTGGCTACCAGTTACTTGGCTTGCAAACTTACTTCACGGCAGGGGTTAAAGAGGTTCGTGCATGGACCGTTCAGATCGGTGCAACGGCGCCTAAAGCAGCCGCTGTTATCCACACCGACTTTGAAAAAGGCTTTATCCGTGCCGAAGTGATCAGCTACGCTGATTTCATCGAATACAACGGCGAACAAGGTGCAAAAGATGCCGGAAAATGGCGTCTAGAAGGCAAAGAATACATCGTCCAAGACGGCGATGTCGTGCACTTCCGCTTCAACGTTTAAGCACATATCCACACTTCAAAAAGCCAGGCACTGACCTGGCTTTTTTCGTTTTCACCTAGCTTGCGCCCTTGGTAAGTCGATTTTCCCCTTTAAGGTTAAAAAACCGTAAGTTAAGGAAAAATCCTGCGTCAAAAGGGTTGACACATTTCTAAAAAAAGAGAATAATTCGCGCCTCGATTGCATGGCAATGTAGCTCAGTTGGTTAGAGCAACGCATTCATAATGCGTGGGTCGCAGGTTCGAGTCCCGCCATTGCCACCATTGCAGGGGTATAGCCAAGCGGTAAGGCAACGGGTTTTGATCCCGTCATGCGTTGGTTCGAATCCAGCTACCCCTGCCAATCGACCTTAATTTTAGGCAATGTAGCTCAGTTGGTTAGAGCAACGCATTCATAATGCGTGGGTCGCAGGTTCGAGTCCCGCCATTGCCACCATTGTAGGGGTATAGCCAAGCGGTAAGGCAACGGGTTTTGATCCCGTCATGCGTTGGTTCGAATCCAGCTACCCCTGCCATCTTCTTCTCTCCTTCTCTGATCTTCCCAAGACTGACAGCCGTATTTAAACAGGTTACACTTAGTCGATTGTTATCCCGGATGGATAAGGAAGTTAAGCATGATAGAGGCAACAACCACATCTGACGCACTGCTCCAGCGCTTGTCGAATCAGCGCCAGCAACGTCTTCGTAAGAATGTGCAAATGTTGTTTCTGGGCCTACGCCCTGAAGAAATGGACCCCATAATTTCACTGCTGCGCGGCGCACGTCTTGCTCCACGCGGTCGTCAAATCATTACCCAGCAAGAGTTTTTGGATGCTTTGTCCGAGCGCTCGTGGGATTTGCTCATCTGCACACAAGACCGAGACGATTTTACGGCGAAACACGCCATTCATCATTTAAAGCGTCTTGATAAAGATATCCCTGTGATCCAGTTAGTGCCGCATGCCGACAGCCGTTTGCTGTTACAAGGCTTAAAAAGCAACATGCAGGCTGTGGTTCCACTGGATGAAAAAGAGCTCCTGTTAATCACCATTCGTCGCGAACTCGATAACCTTGAGAGCCGCCGTCGGATGCGCCAAGCCGAAGCGATGCTCAACGAGGCGGAAAAGCGTTGCCGCACACTGATGGAGAAATCCACACTGGCGATCGCCTACTTTGATCATCAAAAACTCCTGCTGGCCAACAACAGCTTTTCAAGCATTTTCGGCTACGAAGAACCTGAAAAACTTAAAGGCAAACTCCTTGAGCAATTCGTGGTTCAGGAAGATCGTGACGAGCTTAACGAGCAGCTCAAAACCTTTGTTGATAGCAAACTGAAAGAACTGATTTTCCAGCTGACCGCAAGACGCATCGATGATTCGCAATTTAGTGCACACATTGAGCTTCAAGAAGCACGCTATCAAGATCAGGCCTGCATTCAGGTAACGGTACGTGCCGAATCCATTCCGGAGGCCGCTAAAGAGTTTAAAGAGCACGACCCTATTTCCGGTCTGTACAACGCTGAATTCATGTTGCGTCGTCTTGATGAGACGCTACAGTCCGCTCTGGATGGCGGTCATGACTGCAACCTTTTGTACATCAAGGTGGATCATTTCAATAAAGTCCGCTCCGAGATGGGCAACGATGCCAGCAGCCATTTGATTCGTGATCTTGCCGATGTCATCAAAACCGAGATCAACCCCGTCCATATCAAAGGTCGCTTGGTCGATAACGGTTTCTTACTGATTTTCCAAGACCCTAGCACCGAAAAAGCCCAAGCCTTGGGGAAAAAGCTGTGCGATGCGTTTAACGAGATTACCTGTGTGTTCCAGCAACATACGTTGCCAACCAGCTGTTCGGTGGGCATTGCCGCCATCACCGATGGCGCACCCGGTACGCATCAGGTTGTGGAGCGCGCTCGTTTAGCCGCAGAGAGCGTTAAAAACGGCAATGGTGTTATGGTGTTCGTACCTGAGAAAACCGCATCAGGCACCTCTGACAACCGTCAGCTCGCCGCGATGAAACAAGCCGTTGCTAACCAGCAGTTTAAGCTGCTGTTCCAGCCGATTGTACCGCTCTCTCATGGCACCGACCGCAGCCATTACGAAGTGCTACTCCGATTGATCGATGATGAGCAAAACGTGCTCTCACCGGCTCTTTTTTATGAAGCACTGGAAGATCAAGAGCTCAACATTATGATGGACCGCTGGGTCATCTCCGCGTCCATTAAACGTCTGCGTGAAGAGCTGAACCGCAATCTGCAACATCGCCTGTTCATTAGTCTCTCTGAACGCACGTGGCGAGATCCGGAACTGCTCAACTGGCTGGCCACATTGCTTCGGGAATACCGAATCCCAGCGAATCACATCGTCTTCCAGCTCAGCGAAAGTGAATGTTCGACGCACCTCAATCACGCGAAGATGCTGGTTGCGAACCTGAAAAAGATCAGCTGCCAAGTGTGCATCAAGCACCACGGCTCATCTCCCAACTCGGAGCAGACCTTAAAGCAGCTTCCAGCGGATTACATTAAGCTCGATGGTGCCATTATTCAGGACTTAGCAAATGAAGCACCGGAGTCCACCGCGTTTGATGAACAGATCGAAGCCCTTAAAGATCGTGGCTTAATCACCATCGCACCTTTGGTTGAAAACCCCAAAGTGATGGGCCGCTTATGGCGCTCTGGAGTGGGGCTGATTCAAGGCTACTACCTGCAGGAGCCGCGCGAAGAGATGCGTTACGATTTCTTTGAGCACGACCAAGCCAACTAAAGCATCCGTTTTACAGAGTTAAAAAAACCAGCCCTTGGCTGGTTTTTTATGCAACACTCAAACTTACGAGAAGTCGCGGTCGGTAAAGCCGATTAGGTATAAAATGCCATCCAACCCCAGTGTCGAGATCGACTGCTTGGCACTTTGACGCACCAAAGGCTTCGCACGGAACGCGATACCTAGGCCCGCCGTTGAGAGCATCGGCAGGTCGTTCGCACCATCACCCACAGCGATGGTTTGCTCAAGACGAATACCCTCTTTAGCGGCGATCTCTTTAAGTAGTTCCGCCTTACGGTCACCATTCACAATCGTGCCTTTGACTTCACCAGTTACCACGCCATCAACGATGTCCAGCTCATTTGCGTAGACATAATCAAAGCCAAGCTTTCGCTGAAGCCCTTGTGCAAAGTACGTAAAACCGCCCGATAAAATCGCCGTTTTGTAACCCAATGCCCGCAGGTTCGAGACCAGCTTTTCAGCCCCTTCGGTCAATGGCAAACGCTCGGCTATGCGCTCCAGCACGGAGGCATCCAAGCCTTTTAACAAACCAACACGACGCTTAAAGCTCTCGTTAAAGTCGATTTCACCGCGCATGGCCGCTTCGGTGATCTCTACGACTTGATCACCTACGCCTGCTTCTTTTGCCAGCTCATCGATCACTTCCGCCTCGATCAGGGTCGAATCCATATCGAAGACAACCAAGCGGCGGCTGCGACGAAAGACATTATCCTCTTGAAAGGCGATGTCCACGTCCAGCTCACTGGCGGTGTTAAGAAACTCACGACGCAATTGATCCATGTCGCCGCTTGCACCGCGTACCGAAAATTCAACGCAGGCTTTTTGCTGATCGACATCCACATCGTCTTTTAGGGAAACACGGCCAGACAAACGCGTAATCTTATCGATGTTTAAACCGTGCTTGGCAGCAATGTCGGTAACGGTCGCAATGTGAGATGAGGTGATCTTGCGTGCCAAAAGCGTAATGATGTGACGCGATTTACCTTGCGCGTCCACCCACTGCTCGTAGTCCGCCTCCGATACCGGCTGAAACTTCACCTTCATATCCAACTCGTGCGCTTTAAACAGCAGGTCACGCAACAAAGGCGATGCTTCAGACGCCTCTTTAGGCACTTCAACCAAGATGCCTAAGGATAAAGTGTTGTGAATCACCGCTTGGCCAATGTCCAAGATGTTTACTTGAAAACCGGCAAGAATCTGAGTGATTGAGGAGGTAACCCCTGGCTTATCTTCGCCAGAAATGGTCAGCAGGATGATCTCTTTCATCGAAAAACGTATACCACTTGTGATGGATAAAGAATGGGGGCGATTATATCAGACCCCCGATTCATTCGGCACCGATCTATCAACGACGTTTACGCGTCGCAGGCTTGGTGCTTTTACGAGCCGTACGCTTTTTGGCCTTATTGCTTTTCCCTTTGCTGCCACGTCCCGCTAAATTAGCCACCTCTTGCTCGGCCGCAGAAAGCGCACGCTTCAAAGGGTCGGCTTCTGTCGCGGCCGCTTGCGCCTTACCGCGCCCTTTCGGGGCATTTTTGGCCGGTGCCTGAGTACGAGTACCGCCTTTAGCTGGTCGATTACGATCCGCAGCTTGGGATGGTCCAGCCCCTTTGCGTTGACGCGTGCCTTTTTTAGGCGCGTCATCCGATGGGCCGATCTTTCCTTTGGCCAGAAGCTCGCGCTTACTGAGTTTTTTTGCGCTCTCTTTGCGCTTTTCCAGTAACTCGACCAACTCGAAATCGATCTTACGATCATCCAAGTTTACGTTGGCGACTTGAACCCGCAATCGATCACCCAGTTTGAAGACTTTACGCGTACGTTCACCCACCAAGCGCTGCTTAGCCGCATCAAAGTGATAGTAATCGCTTGGTAAGCCGGTAATGTGGATCAGCCCTTCAACGAAAACAGACTCAAGCTCCACAAACAAACCAAAGCCCGTCACGGCCGACACGACACCATCGTACTCGCTGCCCACATGGTTTTGCATGTACTCACATTTGAGCCATGACATCACATCACGCGTCGCATCATCGGCACGACGTTCTGTCATTGAGCAATGCTCGCCCAACTGAACCATCTGCTCTGTGTTGTAGCGGTACGCAAACGCTGGGTTCTTCTCAAAAATATCTGGACGCTTGATGGTGCGCTTTTGACTATCCGAGTGGATCATCGCCCGAATCGCGCGGTGTACCAGCAAGTCAGGGTAACGGCGAATCGGCGAGGTAAAGTGCGTGTACGCCGTGTACGCCAAGCCAAAGTGACCGTTGTTCTCTGGGGTGTAGACCGCTTGCGCCATGGAGCGCAGCATCATGGTCTGGATGATGTGACGATCCGGACGCTCTTCAATGGCTTCAGCCAAGGCTTGGTAGTCCGATGGATCTGGTTCTTCGCCACCTGGCAGATTTAAGCCAAGTTCACCTAAGTAAGCACGTAGATTTTCAAGACGCGCGGCTTTGGGGCCATCGTGAACACGGTACAGCGTCGGGATATCGGCCGTGGATAAGAAGCGCGCCGTCGCGACGTTTGCACACAACATGCACTCTTCAATCAGCTTGTGCGCATCGTTACGCACCACAGGAACGATCTTATCGATCTTACGCTGATCGCTGAACAGAATGCGCGTTTCGGTGGTATCAAAATCGATAGCGCCACGCTGCTCACGCG
Source organism: Neptunomonas sp. ABH4_499 (assembly GCF_056160565.1). Taxonomy (NCBI): domain Bacteria; kingdom Pseudomonadati; phylum Pseudomonadota; class Gammaproteobacteria; order Oceanospirillales; family Oceanospirillaceae; genus Neptunomonas; species Neptunomonas sp. ABH4_499. Next base: position 292,484 of record NZ_JBSWXK010000003.1, read on the forward strand.
CGCCACGAAGCGCATGATACAAGTCATGCAAAGTTTCTAAGTGCGGCACAACGGTTTGATATTCACCGCGTAACGCCTGCGCCTCGTCGGTGTCTTTCTCCATCAGCATCTTACCCACTTTGGTGTAGGTCAAACGCGCTTTGGAGTTGATCACCGCCTCGTAAAACTGATGGCCCGACAGGTTACCCGCTTCACTGATGGTCATTTCACAGACCATGGCCAAACGATCCACTTTCGGATTCAATGAGCACAAGCCGTTCGAAAGAAGCTCCGGCAGCATCGGTACCACAAACTCTGGGAAGTACACCGAGTTACCGCGCTTATGCGCTTCGATATCCAAGGCTGAACCTGGGCGAACATACCAAGACACATCGGCAATCGCGACCCATAAACGCCAGCCACCGCTGCGTTTACGCTCGGCAAAGACCGCATCATCAAAGTCTTTCGCATCTTCACCGTCGATGGTCACCAAAGGCAGATCACGAAGGTCCACACGATTGGTTTTCGCCGATTCCTCGACTTCGGGCTTTAGATCGCCGATCTCTTGCTTGACCTCGTCAGGCCACTCGTTCGGGATATCATAATTGTGAATCGCAACGGTGATCTCCATCCCAGGCGCCATATGATCGCCCAGTACTTCAATGACTCGACCCTGTGGCATGTTGCGCTTACCAGGTTGCTGCGTCAGTTCAAGAACGACAAGCTGGTCGTTTTTATACACCAAACCGCTTTCAGGGTCGGCAATCACCATAATCTGTTGCGTGATACGCTGGTTTTCAGGTTGCAGATGCCCAAAGCCATCCTTGCCCTTAAATCGACCCACCAGTTTCGTGGTGCAGTGCTCTAACACCTCTACGATTTTACCTTCTCGGCGACCACGTTGATCCACACCGATCTCTTGCACCACAACACGGTCGCCATCAAAGACCTGACGCATTTGGCGCGGGCTCAAGAAGAGATCATCCCCGCCTTTTTCGGGCTGAACAAAGCCAAAACCATCACGATGGCCAATTACTCGACCCGGGATCAGATCCATCTTACGAAGCAAGCAGAACTCGTTCTTACGATTCGACATCAGCTGTCCGTCACGACACATCGCTTTTAAGCGACGCGATACCGCCTCGACGGAATCCTCACCGGCCACATTCAGCTCTTGGCATAAACGGGCGTGGCTGATCGGTTTACCCCACTGGTGCAAGAAGTCCAGCATGTACTCCCGGCTTGGGACAGGGTTATCGTATTTTTGTGCTTCTCTGATCGCTTCTGGATCTTGATCCTTCCAATCGTTCTTCATCAAATCTTAGTTCCATGCAAACTGCGCTTGAGACACAGTATGGGATAAAAACAAACAGGCCGGCAAGATGCCGGCCTGTGTAAAGCAGGTTAAGGGACTTCGTCCATTGCCTCTGGGTCCTCTTTTGGCGGTGGCATCAGGTCCTCTTTCGAGATACTCAGCATCACCAAAAGGTTTGCCGCAACATAAATGGATGAGTAAGTACCCACGGTAATGCCCACTAGCAAGGCCATCGAGAAGCCTCGAATCATTTCGCCACCAAACACAGCCAGCGCCACCAACACCAACAAGGTGGTTAAGGAGGTCATCAAGGTACGTGCCAACGTCTGCGTCAATGAGATGTTAATGATCTCAGGTGGTTCGCCTTTACGGACTTTACGGAAATTCTCACGAATACGGTCAAACACAACAATGGTATCGTTCAACGAGTAACCGATGACCGCCAAGACGCCTGCCAGTACCGTAAGGTCAAACTCCAAATTAAAGATGGAGAAGAAGCCCAGCGTGATGATCACATCGTGCGCCAGTGCCATTACCGCCCCAAGCGAGAACTTAAACTGGAATCGGAACGCCACGTAAACCATGATCATAAAGAGCGCAAGCAACAGGCCTAAACCGCCCTGTTCACGCAGCTCTTCACCTACCTGGGAGCCGACAAACTCGTTACGACGAAGCTCTACTGTTTGCTCTTCACCTTGTTGAAGCGCGGTAAGAACCTTATCACCCAGTTTCGGATCATGATCGGCGCCTAAGCGGATCAAGACATCGTTTGCCGAACCAAACGTTTGAACAACCGCGTCTTCAAACCCTGCGTCATGCAGCTTATCGCGAATCGACGAGAGATCCGCATCGCTTTGGTACGCGACTTCAACCAAGCTACCGCCGGTGAAGTCCAAACCAAAGCGCAAACCGTTGACTGCCAATGAGGCGATCGAAGCGATCAACATAGCCGCTGACAGGATGAGGGCCAGTTTACGCAGGCCCATGAAGTTATAGATTTTGATGTTCTCAGCCATCTTCATGCACCTTAAATTGATAACTTCTTGATCTTACGACCGCCATACACCAGGTTAACCAGTGCACGCGTGACGACAATCGCTGTGAACATTGAGGTGATAATACCGACCGACAGTGTCACCGCGAACCCTTTTACAGGCCCCGTACCCATCGCAAACAGAATCACCGCCGCCAACAAGGTTGTGATGTTGGCATCGAAGATGGTCGTAAAGGCACGCTCAAAACCGGCATGGATCGCAGACTGCGCTGGCACCCCGTTTTTAAGCTCCTCTTTTATCCTGGCAAAGATCAGTACGTTGGCATCCACCGCCATACCTACTGTTAATACGATACCCGCAATACCCGGTAAGGTCAGAGTCGCCGACAGAATCGACATCACCGCCACCAGCAAGAGTAAGTTAGCGCACAGGGCAATGTTCGCTAAAAGACCGAACATACGGTACACAGCCAACATGAAGACCAGAACCAGTGCAAAACCGATTTGGACAGACAACACACCTTGCTTGATGTTTTCAGCACCCAAGCTTGGACCAACGGTACGTTCTTCTACGAAGTAGATCGGCGCAGCCAAGGCTCCGGCACGCAGTAAGAGCGCCAACTCAGACGATTCACCCGCCCCATCAAGGCCAGTGATTCGGAATTGATTACCCAAAACGGACTGGATTGTCGCCAAAGAGATGATCTTTTTCTCGACGTACGCTATACGTTTTTCGGTCGACTGACCGTCTACGTTTTCTGTGATGGTGCGCTGTTTGTGTTCAACAAACAACACGGCCATACGACGCTTAACCGCATCGCGTGTGGTGCGATTCATCAACTGACCGCCTTTCGCATCCAATGTAATGGACACCTGAGGCTGACCGTTTTCATCAAAGCCTGCTTGCGCATTGGATACGCTGGACCCTGTGATGATGATGTCTTTTTCTAGCGTTGCACGGCGATTTTGCTCACTGCGAAACTCGTACGTTTCGGTGTTTGCACGGTTCTCGCTGGCCGTCGCTTCTAGACGAAACTCAAGGTTAGCCGTTTTACCAATGATACGCTTCGCTGCAGCCGCATCTTGAACACCCGGCAGCTGAACCACAATTCGGTTACGACCCTGGCGCTGCACCAGAGGCTCCGCAACACCCAGCTCGTTCACACGGTTACGCAGAATCGTCAGGTTTTGCTTAATGGCGTAATCTTCAATCTCACGCAGAGTTTGCTCGGTGAGATTGACGACCACAAAGAAGCTGCCGTCTTTATCTTCTGTCGTCACCAAAAACTCGGTGTAATCACGACGCAACAAGTTTTGCGCTTGATCACGCGCTTCGGCATCGACAAATTTAACCGACAGGCTGCCATCATCGTTGTGCTCTACCGCTCGGTAACGCAAGCGCTCTTCACGCAGCTTGGTTTTGATCTCCGAGACATACACATCCAAACGCTGGCCAACTGCTTGCGCCATATCCACTTCCAACAGGAAGTGAACACCGCCACGCAGGTCAAGACCTAACTTCATAGGGCCTGCGCCAACGTCGGTTAACCATTCAGGGGTGGTAGGGGCTAGGTTCAAAGCCACCACGTAATGCTCGCCCAGTAAGTTAGCAATCACTTGCTTGGCTTTAAGCTGCGCATCGGCGTCGTTTAATCGAATTAAGGCGCTGCCTTGTTCGACTTCAGCGGCTTTGAAAGGAATGTTCTCACGTGTCAGTGCGGCCTTTACATTATCCAGTTCGGCCTGATCCACCGTGTAAATATCACGGCTCCCCGATACCTGAACAGCATAGTCTTCTGGAAAGAAGTTGGGTGAGGCATACAAACCTCCCAGCAACAGAACCAGAACAATCAGGATGTTTTTCCACAGAGGATAGCGGTTGAGCATGGTGCCCGTCCTTTATACAAACGAAAACGCCACACTAAGGTGGCGTTGTTAAATCACGGTGACTTAGATGCTTTTTAAAGTGCCTTTCGGCAGTGCAGCAGCAACGTGCACTTTTTGGAAGGTCAGTTCTGAGCCTTCGCTGACTTCCAGTACTACGTAGTCGTCGTTTTGTTTAACAACTTTACCTACGATACCGCCAGCGGTCAGTACTTCGTCGCCTTTTGCTAGGTTGTTCACCAGGTTTTTGTGTTCTTTAGCGCGTTTCGCTTGTGGACGCCACATAAAGAAGTAAAAGATCAGACCGAAGCCCAACAGGAAGATGATATTGAAAATACCCGAATCAACCGGTTGGCCTGCAGCACCTTCAGCAAAGGCTGGTGAAATGAAGAAGCTCATTTTTTCTCCCGAAACAACAATTAATTATCAGTTTTCATTAGTTGCTAAAGGCGGCACTTCAAGCCCCCTTTTGGCGTAGAATTCAGTTACAAAGGCGTCCAATTTACCCTGTTCAATTGCCTCGCGCAAACCGGCCATCAAGCGTTGGTAATAACGCAGATTGTGGATGGTGTTCAGTTGCGATCCGAGGATCTCGTGGCATTTATCCAGATGGTGCAGATAGGCGCGGCTGAAGTTCTGACACGTGTAACAATCACAGGTTTCATCCAATGGACGAGTATCTGTCTTATTGGAGGCATTTCTGAGTTTTACAACCCCAGTGTCGGTGAATAAATGACCGTTTCGTGCATTACGTGTTGGCATAACGCAGTCAAACATATCCACACCACGACGCACGCCTTCCACCAGATCTTCAGGTTTACCCACACCCATCAGGTAACGAGGCTTATCTTCTGGCATTTTGTACGCCAGATGATCCAATACCTTGATCATCTCATCTTTAGGTTCACCTACCGATAAGCCACCGATGGCGTAACCATCGAAATCGATCTCGGTAAGGCCCGCTAAGGACTCGTCACGAAGGTGTTCATACATGCCGCCTTGAACAATACCGAACAAGGCCGAAGGGCTGTCACCATGTGCTTCTTTGGAGCGCTTCGCCCAGCGCAGCGATAGACGCATCGATTTTGCAGCTTCCTGCTCCGTCGCAGGGTATGGCGTGCACTCATCAAAGATCATCACAATATCGGAGCCAAGGTCTTTTTGGACCTGCATCGATCTTTCAGGGTCGATAAAGACTTTTGAGCCGTCCACTGGGGATTGGAAGGTTACGCCCTCTTCGGTGATTTTGCGCATTTTACCCAAGCTGAACACTTGGAAACCGCCCGAGTCCGTTAAGATAGGGCCCTTCCACTGCATAAAGTCGTGCAGATCGCCGTGTTGCTTGATGATGTCGGTGCCTGGGCGCAACATCAAATGAAACGTGTTGCCCAAGATGATGTGTGCACCAATCTCTTCGACATCGCGCGGTAACATTCCCTTCACAGTGCCGTAAGTCCCCACCGGCATAAAGGCCGGTGTCTCAACAACACCACGCGGGAAGGTTAAACGTCCACGACGCGCTTTACCCTGGGTTGCCAGGGTTTCAAATTGCATAAAACAGGTTCGGCTCACACCGCCTCCACAGAATCGGTTTGTCGGGTGATGAACATCGCATCCCCATAACTGAAAAATCGGTATCGCTGATCAACCGCCGCTTGGTAGGCATCCATCGTGTGTTGGTATCCAGCAAAGGCGCTGACCAACATGATGAGCGTAGACTCAGGCAGGTGGAAGTTCGTGATCATCGCATCCACGGACTTAAACTCATAACCTGGGTAAATGAAGATTTGGCTATCGCCATAAAACGGCTCGATCTCACCGGATTGACTTGCACTTTCAAGGGAGCGAACACTGGTCGTACCGACCGCGATCACTCGACCACCCCGCGCCCTTGTGGCTTTAACCGCCTCGACCACTTGAGGACTCACCTCAATGTACTCGGCATGCATGATGTGATCTTCGATGGTATCGACCTTAACCGGCTGAAACGTACCCGCCCCAACGTGCAGTGTCACAAACTCCGTTTGGACGCCTTTGGCTTTTAACTCGGCCAACAGGTCATCATCAAAGTGCAACCCAGCCGTTGGCGCCGCAACAGCACCTGGCTTTTGGTTATACACCGTTTGATACCGCTCGCGGTCTTCAAGCTGATCTTCTCGTTTCATGTAAGGTGGTAACGGCATATGACCATGCTGTTCCAACACCGACAAAACGCCCTCTTGCGTATCAAAGCGAAGCTCAAAGAGGTTCTCGTGTCGGGCCACCATCGTCACCGGCACCTGACCTTCCAAAGTCAGCTGTGTACCCGGTTTTGGCGAGCGGCTAGAGCGCACATGCGCCAATACGCGATGCTCATCCAATACGCGCTCCACCAGCACCTCAACCTTACCGCCACTGGCTTTTTCGCCAAACAAACGTGCCGGTATCACCCGCGTGTTGTTAAAGATCATCAGATCCTTATCCGTCACAAACGATAAGATGTCCGAGAACGTTCGGTGATCCAACGCACCGCTGTTGCCCTCTAGGCACAGCAGTCGACTGGCACTGCGTTTCTCAAGCGGGTAGCTTGCGATCAGTTCTTCAGGAAGATCAAAATGGAAATCTTTAACTTGCATGGGTAAGACAGGTCACGGTTGATCAGAGTTGACTAGGCCGTGCATTGTACCTAAGGATGACATTTCAAGCACGAAAAAATAAGAAAGGTATTGACGCGCAGAAAGACTCGCCTATAATACGCCCCACTTCACATGCCAGTGTGGTGAAATTGGTAGACACAGGGGATTCAAAATCCCCCGCCCTTAAAAGCGTGCCGGTTCGAGTCCGGCCACTGGTACCATGCTTTTTTCCTTGTTCTATTAGGTGCATCTCAAAGCATGGTTTCTCGAATACTTACCTTTATAGCAAGTCTAGCGTTTTCAGATATTCTTTTTCTGGCAACGGTTTACGGAATAAAAATCCTTGCCCCATCTCACAATTCACGCTTCGCAGTTTATCGACTTGTGCTTGTGTTTCGATGCCTTCAGCAATGACCTGAATCCCCAGTTCCGATGCAAGGTAAACGGTCGATTTGACGATCGCATAGTCTTGGCTCTGGCTGCACATGCTCTGAACAAATGAGCGATCAATCTTTAACACATCCACTGGCAGTATTTTTAAATATCGAAGCGCCGAGTAGCCTGTACCGTAATCATCGATGGCGATCGTAATGCCTAACGATTTCAACTCACGCAGCGCTTTAATCGCTTGTGAGGCATTGCGCATCAAGGCGGTTTCCGTGACCTCAAACTGCAGTTTTTCGGGGCGAATCCCATGACTTTCGATGATGGCTTTCACGTTTTGATAAAAGTCATCTTGCTGCAGTTGAAGCGTCGATACGTTCACGGATATTTTTTCAAGCATAGGATGCAGTCGCTGCCACTTGGCAACGGTCGCACAGGCCTGATCGATCACCCAATACCCGATGGGGATGATCTCCCCAGAGGTTTCAGCCGCCGGAATAAAATGCGCCGGTGAGATCACACCATTGGTGGGATGATTCCAACGCAATAGACATTCAGCACCAATGTGCTTTTGGGTTTGCAGGTTCAATATGGGCTGGAAGTAGAGCTCTAGCTGATGTTTAGCAAGCGCATGCGGTAGTTCATTATCCAAAAAAGAGTTGTTGGCTGACTTGCGAAAGCAACCTTTCAGAATAGAAGCAGATGTCCTGAGCACTGTGTTTTGCATGATACATGGCCGTATCGGCACCTCGCATCAAGTCCGCAATATCAGCCCCGTCTCGCGGAAAAATCGCCACACCGATACTGGCCGAGGTCATGATCATTTTGCCCGATATATCAATGGGCTGATTTAGGCACAACAAGAGTTTTTGTCCCACGATGATGATCTCTTCATTCGAAGGGCTTGCCTCCATCAACAGAGTAAACTCATCCCCACCGATGCGCGCTAGCGTATCACTGTCTCTCAGTACTTGGTTAAAACGCCTTGCGACCTCTTGGAGCAGTTGATCCCCCGACTCATGGCCCAGCCCGTCGTTCACCTGCTTAAACCGATTAAGGTCCATAAAAAGCACCGCGACTTGTGTTTCGTTTCGCGCGGCCCGTTTTAGGGCTTGATCGAGCCGGTCGGTAAAGAGTCGTCGGTTCGGCAAACCGGTCAGGGAGTCGTAAAAAGCATAGTGCTCTAGTTCAACGTTAAGGGCTTTCAGCTCCTTAGTCCGCTGATTCACTAAATAACGCAGTTTTTCCTGCCGGCCAAAAATAGATAGCACAACAAAGACCGCCAACATGCCAAACACCATCTCAGCCAGAAGAAAACTGAGGGAGTCTTTGATCTGGAACCCCAGCGCGACGTCTTCATCCACATGCAGGTTAAAGGTCCATTGATGTTCTGCGAAGAACATATCAAAGGTGTAACTAATGCCTTGCTCAGCCCACTTAGACTCCATGATCGCTTCATTACCAAAGACCTTGTCGGACGCGTCATTATTTTCATAAATGTAGATATCGATGAACTGAATCAACTCATCTTGGAAGCTTTCCTTGATGATTTCGGACACCAAGAACACACCGACCGCAAAGCCATCCAATGTTTGCGTGGTATTCAGTGAGCTTTCACCCAGATCCTCCCCCCGAAACACAGGCGAGAAGATCAGAAAACCAGGCTCAGGAGCATTGGATTGAACAAGTTGAATGACATCCGTCGCGGTGGGTACTTGACCGTTTTTCGCATGCAGCATGCTTTCTTTGCGCACAGGGTTCGAATACACGTTGAACCCTTGCGCGGCTCGGTTCTCGGCAAGGGGTTCAATCAGTTTTACGACCACTAACGGGTCATTCGGTTGAAGGGGCGCACCTTTTACCTGAAAGCCTGGATCAATATGAGTGCGTGCATAGGCTTCAAAGTCAGCCACTTCGTAGGGTTCTACAATCGGGTTCCAAGACAGCGCCCGGATACCCGGTAAATCTTGCATCAAGGTGTGGGCCAACGCTTCAAACTCAGCCTTACCTATCGTTGACTGGCGCGACAGCGCTAAATCTAACTGCTCTAGACTCTCAAGGTAACGTCCCATCTGAATTTTAAGGCTGTTCTCGGCCACTTTCGCCTTTAAGGTAAAGTCGGTCAGAGAGTTTCGGGCGATCACCTCTTCGACATACTGTTGTGCCACCTGAAAAGCCAATACGATCAAAAAGAGCGGGATGGCCAAGCCTCGCAGTAACAGTTCTTGGGATTGATCATCTTCTTTTCTTAAAAAGCTCAGCAGTAGCGGTGCCACCAGAATGACACCCAAAAATCCACCGACCCACCAGACAAACACGTTATTCCAATCAAACGCGTTGGTGACAGCTTCCGTAATGGGGATCATCAATGCCGTATTGCCAACCAAAGCACTGATTAAGGAACAGAAAAAAGCGATACCAATAAATAAACCAACGTGTCGATGCGAAGGCGCTTTCAGAATGTCGATCTTAAAATAGGCCAACAGGCGGGCGTTGACCCAAGTTTGAATTACGACACCCAATGCGATCAGTGTCGACGCGTACATCATGGGTGGGGTGATGTGCCCAAACTGCCAAAGCAGAGTCCCTAAGTTAAAGATCAAGGACCCCAGAAAAACCGCTGGGAGAAATCGCGCCTGAAAAACAAGTACGCCAGCCAAGGCAACTCCGGCCGACGGCCAAAGAGAGACGACCTGCGCTTGTGGGCTAAAACTGGAAAAGAGGTAAGCCAGTCCAACGTAGAGTAAGAACAGAGCGGTATAAACACCTTTCGCTGCTAAGTTGAACTGTGTCATTTATAACGACGATCCCCATAGTGTGAACGCATCAAAGCGTTTGTTTAAATGGTTATCGGCTAATGGTGCCGCGACATGATGATACTCATGTCATACTACGGGGTTTTGTTCATTTTTGTACAGCGAAGCAAAAAGAAAAACCGCCTTACCACAACTCGCCAAACTGCGCTTTGTGACACAGGTATACCCGCACGTCGAACTCCAACTGATGATAGTCAGGCTCCATGTAGCAACACAGCTTATAAAACGCTCTGTTGTGCTCTTTCTCTTTGAGGTGCGCCAATTCATGCACCAAAATCATCCTCAGAAAAGGCTCTGGTACCTTTCGAAACAGTGAAGAGATCCGAATTTCATTTTTGGCTTTTAATTTACCGCCTTGCACACGCGACACATAGGTATGCAGCCCAAGCGCGTTATTGATCACGTGGATCTTATCATCGTAAACCACCTTACTGATCGGCGGTGCGCTGCGCATGGATTGGTTTTTGATCGCCATGGCGTAATCGTATAAGGGCTTGGCCCCTGTAAAGTCATGCACGGCAGGGTAGCGACCCGTTAGCCATGCGCCCGTCTTCTTTTGATCCAACAAGGATTGCACCTGCGCTTTAAGATCAGGGCTATAGCCGTTGAGGTATATCAGTACAGGGGGTCGGGTCATGGGCTTCTTCGTTAACCATTTGAATACAAGAAAAGCATAAAAAATGCCTGCATAAGCAGGCATTTGTTGGGTCTAGTGTACGCGAGGCTCAATTACTTTTTAAGCTTATACGCCACTACATAATCCCCGATGGTGGTACCAATGCCTGGAACACCCATTTTAATCGGCAAAGGCAGTGGCGAGAGGTCCTCTATCGTACCGTTGCGATGCTTGTAGGCGACCTTGCCTGTGGCTAGGTCAGCCGCCGCGACATAACCCCATGGTGGTTGCTGACACGGCACGCCTAACGGCGACAAGAATGGCCCCATGCTTACGGCATACGGTGCCCCTGCGTTTTCGTTTAAGCCTTGCTCACCGGTATTGGTTTCGCCCAAATCAGAGCCATCTTTTGGCACTAAGGTTGACGTAAACGCCAAGTAAAGCGGCATACCGAACATCACACCACGGTTAGGATCAACCGCCACACTGCCCCAGTTAAACACACCAAAGTTACCAGGGTAGACAATCGTACCTTGCGTCGACGGTGGCGTGTACTGCCCTTCGTAACGCAGCGACTTAAACTGGATGCGGCAATACAGCTGATCCAAAGGCGTCGCGCCCCACATATCCGCTTCGGTCATTTTGGGCGGTTTAAAGTTAAGCGCTGAGGTCGGCTGAGTGGGCGATGCGTAATCCTCTGGGATCGTGCCTTGCGGTGCTTTTTGCTCCGTGACAGGCACAATCGGCTCGCCAGTCGCACGGTTAAGAACGTAAACATCCTCCTGCTTGGTCGGAACCACTAACGCAGGCTCAACGCCTTTGTCGGTTTTAAGATCCAACAATACAGGTTGTGCTGGCGTGTCCATATCCCATAAATCATGATGAATAAATTGACGAACCCAAGCCACTTGCCCCGTTTCAAGACTGAGTGCTACCACCGAGGTTGCAAACTTCTCTTCAGCGGGCGATCGATACATACCCAGTTGATCAGGCGTACAGTTACCCATTGGGAAGTAAGCCAGCCCCAGTGCCTCATCGGCGCTTGCCACCGACCAACTGTTTGGAGAGCTGGTCGCATAAACCTCATCAGGGCCGATCGGTGCGGTATCATTTGGGTGACCGGAGTCCCAGTTCCACTTAAGCTCGCCGGTTTTCAAATCGTAAGCACGAATCACACCGGAGGGTGATTCCATGGCGTAGTTATCATTGACAGAGCCTGCAACCACTTCGACACCACCAGCCACCAGCCACCAGCGGGGCGATGTGGAGTAGTAAAAGCAGGCTTGTTTGAATGGCATATTGTGCATCAAATCCAACACGCCGTTTTTCGCAAAATTACTGCAACGAGCGCCCGTTTCAGGGCCCACCGCCAGTAAACGTGCATCGGATGTTGGCATAAAGAGCCGTGCATCACAGGCTTTGGCCGGTAAGTTCTCTGCTGGTTGATCCGCTTTTACTGCAACGATCGACTCAGACGTGGCCAAGCCCGAAGGCGGTAAATAAGAGACACCACGGCACGTTTGATGCTGACTCTCGGCAGGCACTTTCGCATCGTATTTCCAAAGCTCTTCACCGGTATCGGATCAACCAGTTGTGAGGGGTACACACGTAAAGCGCATTGCCGATTTTAAGCGGGGTTGCCTCATAGGTGGTTTCGGTCACATCCTCAGGGCGCTTCAAGTCGCAGGTTTGGTATTGCCATGCCAGCTCAAGATCCCTCCCCCTAAAAGAGCCAACCCTATCAGCACAAACAGCGCAGATATGATGATCATTTGATCCTTCCTTTTCAGATTTTTCCGCTCCGGTTACCCAGCTCCGACACCACCGGAATACACATAGGCTGACTCCATGCCCATGGGAATGTTCAAAGAAGGTTAAGATTTGTTAAAGAAAGGCGCTGCAATAAACTATTGCAGCGATTTAGGAGGGTTTAATTAAACTCAGCTTTGAGATCCAACGTAGAAGCGTGTCCGAGTTGATCAAAATGCTGATCAAGAAACGCCTTCGCCGTGTCACGCCCAATCTCTTTTAACGTTTGTAAAAACGCCCAATCGGCATTGAGCTTACTGGAAGCCGACAACGGGTTCAGCGCCTCTGTTGCCTCAATGCGGTGCATGTAAAGACGGGCGTACTGGTTATCATCGACCTTCTCAGAAGCCAGAAGGCGCTGAACAAAATCGATGGCGCGAAGCTCTCGAAGCAATGAGGTGTTGAAGGAGATCTCATTCATTCGATTATCAATTTCACGTGCTGTTTTGGGCGTGCTTTTACGCTCAATCGGATTGATCTGCACGATCACAATGTCTTTGGATTTTCCGCCGTGGAACAGAGGGTACAGCGCAGGGTTACCCACATAGCCACCGTCCCAATATGGCTCACCATCGATCTCCACCGCTTGATACAGCCCCGGCAAACAGGCCGATGCCATGATCTGATCGCAACTGAGTTCATCACGTTCAAACACTTTAATCTTACCGGTGTGCACATTGGTAGCCGAGATAAACAAACGCAGTTTCTCACACGCGCGTACCTGCTCAAAATCCACCTGCTCTTCCAAGATATCTTGAAGCGGGTTGATGTTCAGCGGGTTCGTCTCATACGGCGAGCTAATACGACTTAAAAGATCGTAAAAAAGATAAAAAGGTGAGTTATCCAACGACCAACTTCCCATCCACCTATCCCATAAGGTCGGCTTCATCGGGCTTAAGGCGCCGGCATCCGAGACGGACTTCCAAAACCGTTCCAAGGCATCACGAGCACCTTGTGCGCCACCTTCCATAAACCCATGCGCCAGAACAACGGCGTTCATCGCACCGGCGCTGGTGCCTGAGATTCCCTCGATGCTGATCCGGCCATCTTCCATGAAATAATCAAGCACACCCCAGGTGTATGCCCCGTGTGAGCCGCCACCTTGCAAAGCAAGATTGATCGATTTTTTCTGAACCTTTGCCACATTACCCCCTGCACTTTGTACACACAAAAACGCCAGAACAAAGTCTGGCGTTTCTAAGGCTTAATGGGCGGTCCAGCCGCCATCCACCGGTAGGGTTGTGCCGGTAATGGAGGCCGCAGCATCCGAACAAAGGAACACAGCCAACGCCGAGACCTGCTCTACCGTCACAAACTCCTTGGTCGGCTGTGCTTTTAAGAGCACATCCTCTTTCACCTGCTCCTCGGTGATACCACGGGATTTGGCGGTATCGGCAATTTGAGCTTCGACCAGCGGTGTCCAAACATAACCGGGAGCAATCGCATTCACGGTCACGCCCTTCTCGGCGGCTTCCAGTGCCACCGTTTTGGTTAAGCCTGCAATACCGTGTTTAGCCGCAACATAAGCGGATTTATAAGGAGAAGCCACCAGCGCGTGCGCGGAAGCGGTATTAATGATGCGGCCCCAGCCTTTTCGCTTCATACCCGGCAAAGCCGCTTTAATGGTGTGGAACGCCGAGCTTAGATTGATGCCAATGATGGCATCCCATTTTTCATCCGGAAACTCCTCCACCGGAGCAACGTGCTGGATACCTGCGTTATTGATCAAGATATCCACAGACCCCAGTTCTTTTTCGGCGGTCGCGATCATATCGGTAATTTCGCTCGGCTTAAGCATGTTCGCTGGGCTGTATAACACGGTGACGCCTGTATCGGATGCTAATGAAGCGCGGGTTTTCTCGATCTCGTCGGCATCCCCGAGCCCATTAATCATCACGTTTACGCCTTGTTCAGCCAAGGCTTTCGCATAGGCCAAACCGATACCCGATGTAGAACCAGTAACGACGGCGTTTTTTCCTTTTAATGTACCTTCTGACATGGTGTTACTCCTCTCGATTAGACGTAGAGTGCGTAAAACAGCGCGTCACTCTGTAATTATCTTATTCGTTCTGCAGTGCACAAAAAAGTTCCAAAAGGCCGTTTCATCGATAAGAACAGTGCGTTGCCGAACCGTTTTATAACAGCAACAAAGTACCTAGCCCTAAGAAGGTCACAAAACCGACCACATCGGTCACTGTGGTTAAGATGACGGAACCCGATAAAGCAGGGTCAATTTTGAGCTTATCCAATATCACGGGGATACAGACACCCGAGCAAGCGGCCGCCAAAATGTTGATCGCAATGGCCGAACCAATAACGACACCGATCATAGGATCAGCAAACCACCATGAAGCGATCAAGCCGATCGCACCAGCCCACAACACGCCGTTCAATCCCCCCACGCTGAGCTCTTTGATCAACAAGGGCCCTAAGTTACCGCGTGATATCTGCCCCAAAGCAATACCACGAATGATCAAGGTCAATGTTTGGCTACCTGCGATGCCGCCCATGGACGCGACTATCGGCATTAATACCGCAAGTGCCACCACTTGCTGTAACGTCCCCTCAAAGAGACCAATCGCCCACGACGCCAGAAATGCCGTGATCAAGTTAATACCCAGCCAAGTGGCACGACGTACAGAGCTTCGCAGCACCGGCGAGAACAGATCTTCATCTTCGGACAGACCCGCTTGCGCCATCATCTCCGCTTCGTGCTCTTCACGCAGAATCTGCAAGCCGTCTTTTAATGTCATCCGCCCGATCAACATCCCTTTTTCACTGACGATCGGTAGAAGTACGTACTCACTTTTTTCGATCAAGTCGACGCTGTCCTCCAAGCTGTTTTCCGCCGCCAAAGGCTTAGCTTCCTCATCAGTGAGCTCAGTCAGAGGGATGTGACCCGGTGTGGATAAGGTCGACTGGACGGGCACAGTACCGGCATAGCGTCCTGCCCGGTCGGTCAGAAAAATAGCGTCGGTACATTCTGGGATGTGACGGCGCAGCAAACGCAACGCATCATACACTTTGGCGTTTTGCGGCAAGATCAGCAGATCGTGATCCGCGTAACGACCAATCTGCTTTTCAGTAAATTGATTACTGTCTTCAAAGTATTGACGTTGTTTTTGGTCCATCTGCCGAAGGGCAATCTCGATGAACTCATCCGGTAAGTCATCTGATAGCTCGATCAAATCCTCTGGCGAGAATCCAGAAAACAGTGACTCTAAGGCGTTAAACGGCTGCGCTTTCAGAATGGTTAAACGGGTATCGGCACCCAGCTCAACCAAAACGTCGGAGCGTTCCTCTTCTGGGATACGTTCCCACTGTTGCAAACGCCCCTCAAGAGGCAAAGCTTCCAACAAGAGTGCCTGCTGTTCGGCATCCAAGTGCTCGAGCTGCTCGTTCAACGTTTCGGGGACAGTCGCTTGCTCTTCACGCTCGACTTTTGCGATCTGCTCGACCAGAGCGCCGATCTCTTCACTCATAATGTCCCCACCTTGGATGATTCTTCTGATAGAAAATCACCATACCGTGAGCGTGTGAATTTTGCAGTATCCAAGCGGAAATTTTCCCGCTTTTTCAGCCAGATAGACTAACAACCCTAATGCACCTATGAGACGATGGCAGCACATTTCAATGTGAGTCGTCTTATGAATGAACACAGCTTTTCGGGATTGATCCACGCCGTCGTGTGCTGCTCAGTGTTCAAGACATCCATCAACGACTGCTCGTAGGGCAAGGCCCCAAAAGCCTACCCGAGTTGGTGATAGCACTCAGTAAACGCCTGACCGGCCGCATCGCGGACTTTGTCGATAAAGTCGATGAAGAGATCACCGATATGGAGGAGCAAGTCGATAACGCGCCGCGTCCAGAGCACCGACAACAAGTGTCTGAGGTTAAACGCGAAATCATTGCACTACGGCGATACCTGCTGCCGATGAGCGAAGCCTTCACCGACCTTGAAGAGTCCGACCTTGGTTTTTTGGATGAGCGTTTAAAGATGCTCTTGATCGAAACCGATGGATGTAAATACACCCCCATTCGCCGTGTCCTTGGACTGTTAAGGGGCACGGTAAACCCGTATACTCTGCAAAGCTCTAATGGAAAATTATGTTGGATTGGATTCTGACCCATAATGGATTTTTGATCGAGGCCGTTATCCTAACGATCATCATCATTTACGTTGGCGTAAAAATCTAACCTCGATAAAAAAGTGACAACATGCGACTAAAAACTCAGCTCCCGTTGATCGGGGCCGTGCTGGTTTTGTCACAGGAAGTGTATAGCTACAACGAAACGGATCTTTACAGCCCAATTCCAGAAGTAACTTCGGTTTCACGAACCCCTCAAAATGTGACGGATGTGCCTATTGCCACAACGGTCATCACTCAGGAGTTGATCCGCGCCTCCTCTGCAACAACCGTTACAGACTTGCTGCGCTTAGTTCCAGGCTTTCAAACCTACCACGTTAATGCCAATAAAGAGGCGGTTACCTATCACGGTAACTCAGGCGAGTACCCGAACCGGTTAGAGATTCGCATTAACGGCCGCCCGGTGTATGTACCGATGCTCTCGACAGTCGCGTGGAGCGCGCTTGGCATCAGTATTGAAGATATCCAGTACATAGAAGTAGTACGTGGTTCCAATGTGCCGGCTTATGGCTCTAACGCCTTAATAGGGGCGATCAATATCATCACCCGCTCCGCCGTGCAGCCGGAGCATGCTCATATCTCGGCCACCGTGGGTTCTAACCAAACGCGCACAATCAATACCACATTTAGCCGCCAAGTGGGCGACACTCAAGTGCGTTTTAGCGCAACCCATGATGAGAACGCGGGTTTCAAAAAAGCCGGTGACGGCAAAGACGTGAACATGGCCAACTTAACCTTGACCTACACGCCTAATCTGTTTGATACCTTGACCTTCTCAGCAGGCATCAACCACGGCAAAATTATCATCGGCTCTGGTGACCCAAGCGAACCATACCAATATATGGATCGCGATCAGACCTCTCATTTTGAGCAAGTCACTTGGCAGCGAACCCTATCTGAAAACCAAGAGTTTGAAGCCACCTTCTACAACAATTACTTGAGACTCAGCACCCCAACGGCGCTCGCATCTGAATATCTAGGTGACCCAGACCTAGTCGGCCTTAACACTCAGATCCAAACGCTTGCCGCCTTATGGCCTTATTTGAACCTCCCTTGGGGGGACAGCTACCCGTTCGATACAACATCGGTCAGTGACATGGCCATCTGGCCAATTGGCGAAGATGGCGTTGCAAGAACAACTGGTACTGAAATTCAATACAGCAACAGCGAGCGGGATAATCTGACTTGGGTGATTGGTGCAGGCTTTCGTCGCGATACGCTCGAAAGCGAGGCTATGCTGAGTCAAAAAGAAGAGATCAGCGAAGAAACCGCTTCCTTGTTTGCCCACACTCAGTGGCAATTTATGGACAACTGGAGCATGAACATGGGCACCATGTTTGAGCACGGCTCCTTAACACATCAATCGACGCTCTCAAGCCGCTTGGGGCTCACCTATCAACTGACCCCAACCCTAACCTTGCGTGCTGCAGCCACCCAAGCTTATCGCTCCCCGTCCATTTTGGAGTTGAAAGGCCAAGCCATATATCAATTTCCAGAGGGGGTCGTCTTTGACTACAACCGCTACGCCAACGAGCAGCTAGACCCTGAGAAACTGCGAAGCCAAGAGATCGGCTTCATCTGGCAAATGCCGATCTGGCAAAGCTATTTAGACGTTAAGCTTTACCGTGAGCGTATTTCTAAGGGCATTGGCACCTACTTTGTTGAATCAGATCTGGATTTGAGTTCAATCGATCAATACTTGAATGACATCAATAAAGGGCGCACTGAGCCACGCATCTATGATGAGGTGGGGTACTCAGCCAACCGAACCACCAGTTTATCCAAAGGGGTTGATGTCGAGTGGACTGCGCATCCTACACGAAACGACCTGATACATTTGGCGTACAGCTACATGGATCTATCCGGCATTCAAGAAGGTGGGGTTAAAAAAAGCCACATCCTTGATACTCGTGCGCCTCGGCATACTTTGTCTTTACTGTATAATCGTCGGTTAAATGAGCATTTGGATGCGAGTTTAGTGTATAACTACCTATCGGACGTCGATTGGTTGGATGCGCCAAGTGCTTACAACTACAAAACGGTTGATGCTCAAATTCGCTTAACCACCAAGATGTTAGCGAATCAGACACTCACAACGAAAATTCTGGTCAAAAACCTATTTGACTATAACTTTGTCGAGTTTGAAGAGAACAATCGATACGGTCGCGAAGTCTATTTGACGTTCAGTATGGATTTTTAACTGGATTAAGCAGTGCGAATTACAGGGATGATCAATTTTGCATGTCAGCTTGCACACCGATTAAGGTGTCTTAGCGTCTTTGGCACACTTATTTTGTGTATGTGCCAAACGGCCTTTGCCAAAGAGCTGCCCATTACGATCTTGCTGAGCTCTAACGAGTCGGCTTATCGTCAAGTGGCGGGGTATCTTCAAGAACACCATCTTAACCACGAAGATCTCACTGTCGTCAAAGCCACTAATGAGTATCAATCGAGCGGCCAAGAATCGCTGATCATTGCCGTTGGCACCTACGCACTGTCCGTGGCACTCAGTAAGACCTCTGACATCCCTATTCTGGCGACCTTTATCCCTAGACGCTCCTTTGAACAACTCACGTCCGCGCGGGGTGATCGCCTCCAGAAAATTGCGGCTATCTATGTCGATCAACCTATGGACCGACAAGTAAAGCTGATCCGCACGCTTCTCCCCAAGGCGAATACCATCAGCACCTTATTTGGCGACTCTTCTGTTAAAGAGCAAGTCCACTTAGAACGCGCAGCACTGCGTTTTGGCTTATCCGTTCAATCTGCCACGCTTTCCAGTGAAGACAATCCAGTGAATACCATCAACCCCTTGATCATGAGCAGTGATCTGTTCTTAGCCATCCCGGATCAAGGGGCCTTTAACCGAGCCACCGCCAAGTGGTCCTTGTACTTATCACTGAAACATAAAAAACCGCTCATCGGTTTTTCGGAAAAGTTTGTCGAAGCGGGAGCTTTAGCCGCCGTGTTCTCAACACCAGACCATATTGCACGGCAAACCCACGAGTGGCTGAGCTTATTTCTGAACCAAGAGCCGCTCTTTAACCAAGCCTTTCCCCGCTATTTTGATGTGAAGGTGAACCTCTCGACCGCACGCTCTATTAATATTTTCACGCCCTCTGACGCTAAGATAAAAGCCGCATTAGAAGAGGTCAGTTTATGATACAGCGCAAAGAGAGCCGTTTCGGGATTCGTCAACGCATCCTCGTGCTAACGCTGCTGCCTTTGCTCGCCATCTCGATCGTTTTGGGTGGTTTTTTTATCTACACTCGCTTCCAAGATGCCGAAATGATCTTGGTAGAACGTGGCCAACTGTTAGCACGCTTGGTTGCCTCCTCGTCAGAATTTGCGTTGATCACTGGTAACGCTGAGCTATTAAAGTCGATCAGCAAAGGTCCTTTTCAAGAGAAAGATGTCGCGGATGTGCTCTTTTTGAATGGACAATACGAGCTCATTCAGCGCTCCGCGCAGTTCCCTGTCGATTTAAAAGTGGCTGCGCCTTCGGCCTACATGAATGAACACTACTGGTATTTTACTCAACCGGTCAGTACCACCGGCATACCGTTTTTGGACAACCCAGAATTTCAAGAGAGCGAAAACGTCACCGAGACCGTCGGCTGGGTGATCGTGATCATGTCGGAAAACACGAAAATAGAACAAGAGCAACGCATTCTGATCGCCAGTGGCAGCTTGCTCTCTTTTACCTTTGCAATCACCTTCTTCTTGGCATTCCGTTTTGGTAAGCGGATCTCCCAGCCCATACTGGGCCTTACTCAGGTGATGAATCGCATGCAAGTAGGTAATTTGGATACGCGTGTATCCCAAACCTACACAGGGGAGTTTAACCAGCTGGCCAACGGTTTGAATGGACTGGCCGATACCATCCAAAAACTGGTCACCAATCAGCAGAACCGCATTTCGAACGCTACTCGAAAACTCGAAGCAGCCCTCCACCACCTTGAAGAACAAAACGATGCCCTGAACCGCGCCAGACGCCGTGCGGATGATGCCAACTTAGCAAAAGATGAGTTCTTAGCAAGGATGAGCCATGAGCTAAGAACGCCACTCACCTCCGTTGTGGGGTTTGCAAAGCTCCTCAATCAAACAGAATGCTCCCCAGAGCAACACGAACACATCCGTATCATCAACCAAACATCGATGATGCTACTATCGATCATTGACGATATTTTGGATTTCTCGAAGCTGCAGCAGGATGCCATCACGCTAGAGGAGATCGATTTCAATCTAGAGGAGATCATCTACGATATCCTTGAGATGCAAGCGCCAAAAGCGCACGAGAAAGGTTTGGAGTTAATCCCACATCTCCCATCCACCGAATCCTTGAACGTGCTGGGTGACCCGACACGACTTCGCCAGATCATTGCCAACCTTGTGGGAAATGCGGTTAAGTTTACTCACAAAGGCAGCGTAGAAATTCACGTTGAAACCAACTACGTCAATCGCCACAAACAACTCTTTACCATTAAGGTCATTGATACCGGTATCGGTATCCATGCTGCGCATATGGCTCAGCTGTTTCAGGCATTCACCCAAGCGGACACATCCATCACACGTCGTTTCGGTGGCTCAGGCTTAGGTCTTGTTATCTCCAAGAAACTGACCGAATTGATGGGCGGCCGCCTGGATATGATCAGTGAGGAAAACATCGGCACGACCGTAACGCTCAGCATTCCTTTCATGGAAGGCAAAGCCGACTCACCGGTTATCATTGATTCCAACAACGCCCCTCACTCGGTATTGGTCTTCGAGCCGAATGTGTCATATCGTCGAAGCTTGATCGATATGATCCGCAACCACCCTAAAGGGGAAGTCAGCAGTCTATCGATTGCCCGCACTTTAGATGAGTGCATGGTTAAACACACCAACCACGACATTACGGTGCTGAGCCTCCCTAGTGCGCTTTCGCCCGATGAGGAAACACTTTACCAGTCCTTCATCACCTTGCTCTCAAATAAGAGCACGCCTAGTCTGGTGCTTTCTCCAACATCTCTGGGTATTACGTGCCATGGCAGTGTCGCGCTTCTGCACAAGCCAGTAAGACCGGCAACCCTTTACAGGCATTTGGGGTTAAGTTACCAATTACCGAAAGCAGACGATCATATTGATACTAGCCAGCTTTCTCACACGGTGGTTCTTGCAGAAGATAACGAGTTTAACCGCCTATTGATTACTAAAATATTGGAATCGACGGGCATTAAGGTTATACCGGCAGGCACGGGCCTTGAAGCGGTCGAGTACACCCGAGAGCATGAGCCTCATGTGGTCATTATGGATGTGCATATGCCGATTATGGATGGTTTAGAAGCCACACAGCACATTAAAGAGACGCATCCGCATATCCCTGTGATCGCATTAACGGCCAACATCATCGCGCATGAACACGAAGCTTTGATGGAAGCTGGCATTGATCAGATCCTGTTGAAGCCTGTGAATGATAAGGAGTTGATTCAAGCAATCTCTCTTATCTCCGCTCATCAACAAACGGTGTCCTTACCACCACCGCAAAATCCAGTCTTTGAGACCGAACCCGAAGCTGACTCAAACACGACCTGTCTTGAGCGTTACAATATTGATAATCAGGATTTGCAAGATGAGGTACGCCGCCTTACCGATGCATTGCTAGCAGCATTCAAAGAGCGAGATCTTGAGAAAATGGCTGAGATCAACCATCAACTGGCCGGTCTAGCGAGTTTCTATGAAATGCCTGAAGTTGAGATATGCTCGTCCGAGATTCATGAGCAAGTGAGATCAGAAACCTGTAATTGGCGTCTATTATGGAAATCATTATGGCAGCTTAAACGCTCTATCGAAGATGAACCGATTGAACTCAACGATGAATGATGACTAAAAAGCGCGATAAACTGGGGTGTCTTTAATCAGGGTTTCGAGTGATTCACGAATATTGACCAGCTTAGCCATACCGCGTTCATCAAACCGATACCGCCCTGGTGAGTAACTGCATTCATCCCCTTGCTCAGCCATCCACTCCAAAAACTGACAAGATTGGCGGATGGTTTCTAACTCAGGGTCGTGCAAAATGGGCAATCCTACCGTGACGCTCCATCGCTCCACTTCTAAATTAGTCATTCTGCCCTTCTCTACTCTCTGGATTTGCTCGAGTATTTCATCACGAGAAGGGCGGTACACCGGAGGTCTTCCGAAAGTCAGTGCTAATGTCAGTACAAGCAGCACTACTAAGCACACTAGGAAGACCGCGATGAACTCCATGTCAGTGGGCGGCCACTAACAAAGTGTGCAGAGATCGAGCACCTTCTTTGATTCGGCCTTGTTCTTTGCTGGAAAGGCTCAACATGTACTGCTCATGCTTACGTTTCGCTTTCTTATCCAACGCCTTCCAGGCCTCTTTGATAGGGATGTGTTCTGTTTGATTGTGCACATCCGTAAAGACTTGGTACACAGCATCTTTATGCAACTCTGGATCAAAATAGTCGACCAGAGCCTTGATGCGGATAGCACCTTCAATTAAATCCATCTGGTCATTCATCACAGCATCGCTGATCACCACTAAACTGTGTTTGATGTATTCGTAACGTTCTCTCTGTATTTTCTCAAGCTTAGCGAGGTTCTCTTGATCCTTTTTTTTCTTATTCTGGATAAAGCGCGCTTTTTGGATAATAAATACGATCAGCCCTAACGCAACCAAAGACCCGATTGCGCTTAACAGATATAAAACGTTATCACTCATTCACACCTACCTCTCATACGTCTTAACAAAGCCTTTAAAGAGTACTTAGCCACGCCCGTGCTTAACACCCCTTTCTTTTAAAAAAGGCATAAAAAAACCCCGATCACAGAGTGACCGGGGTTCCGTATAAAAGCTTGGCGATGACCTACTCTCACATGGGGAGACCCCACACTACCATCGGCGCTAAGGCGTTTCACTTCTGAGTTCGGGAAGGGATCAGGTGGTTCCACCTCGCTATTGTCGCCAAGCATAAACTGTCACAATCTGGATCGATGAAGCGTTCTTAATTCGTAAATTCTTAAGTATTGTTTTCAAGTCTTAGTCACTACTCATTAGTTACTAAGCCCTGATCTTAACTCTACAAGCACACAGTGATTTCTATCTAACTGTCTCATA